>NZ_CP041767.1:3871250-4205000 GCF_022026395.1 Brevibacillus brevis
ATCAACAGAGTTACCGAACACCTTGTTACGGCGCGCTTCTTCCATGGCTTTGAGAACCTCGTCTCGGATCGCCAGGAAAGCATCCCATTTGCTCTCTGCTTCTGCTGCAAAGCTGAGATGTTGCTCGTCGCCTTCTGGCATATCCGTCAACTGCACACTCTTCTCTTCCACTCCTGGAATGAACGCCCACACCTCATCAGCTGTATGCGGCAACAGTGGAGCAACCAGCTTCACCAGACTGAGCAAGCAATCGTACATTACTGTCTGTGCAGCGCGGCGCTTCAGACTGTCAGGTGCTTCTACATACAGGCGATCCTTGCAAATGTCCAGATAGAACGCGGACAAATCAATAACGCAGAAGTTGTGAACGGCATGGAATACAGTATGGAACTGATATTCATCATACGCTTTGCGTGCGCGCTTCGCGACTTTTGCCGCTTTCGCCAGAACATAACGGTCCAGCTCACCCAGCTCTTCGTACGCTACGCGGTCTGTTGCTGGATTAAATCCATCCAAATTACCCAACAGGAAGCGGAACGTATTGCGGATTTTGCGGTACACCTCAGCGATCTGATTGAGAATCGCATCGGAAATGCGCACATCAGCCTGATAATCAACAGAAGCTACCCACAGACGCAAGATATCTGCGCCCATCTTGTCAATAACTTGTTGTGGCACGATGACGTTACCAAGGGATTTGGACATTTTGCGTCCTTCCCCATCCAATGCAAAACCGTGGCTCAGGACAGATTTGTAAGGAGCTGTGCCATATACGGCAACCCCCGTCGAGAGAGAAGAGTTGAACCAGCCACGATACTGGTCAGAGCCTTCCAGATACATATCCGCTGGCCAAGCAATCCCTCTTTCGCGCAAAACAGCCTGATGGCTGGAGCCGGAGTCGAACCAAACGTCCATAATATCCGTTTCTTTGCGGAAATCCTTGCAATCGCATTTGGTGCAAGAAAGCCCTTCTGGAACCAGCTCATTCGCTTCACGGGAGAACCATACTTTCGATCCTTCTTTGCGGAACAGATCAGCAACATGGTTGATCGTCGTATCGTTAATGATCGGTTCGTTACACGATTTGCAATAGAAGATTGGGATCGGTACACCCCATACACGCTGACGGGAAATGCACCAGTCTCCACGATCCGCAATCATGTTAGCCAGACGAGTTTCTCCCCAATGAGGAATCCATTTTACATTTTTAATCGCTTCGAGCATTTGCTCACGGAATCCGTCAATAGATGCGAACCATTGCTCTGTCGCGCGATAAATAACCGGTTTTTTCGTACGCCAGTCATGTGGGTAGGAGTGCGTGAAGAAATTGAGCTTCAAGAGTGCTCCATTTTCTTTCAGCTTTTCCGTAATCACTTTGTTGGCATCTTCATAGAACAGACCTTCAAAGCCTGGTGCTTCATTGGTCATTTTACCTTCGTGATCTACCGGGCAAAGGACACCCAAATTGTATTTTTGACCAACGTTAAAGTCATCTTCGCCGTGTCCCGGAGCAGTATGAACGCAACCAGTACCTGCATCCAAGGTGACATGCTCGCCAAGGATGAGCGGAGACTTGCGATCGTAGAACGGATGCTGAGTCTCTACGCCTTCCAGATCTTGACCTTTAAAGCTCGAGAGAATCTCTACGCCTTCCCAGCCAATTTCTTTGCTCGCAGCTTCAATCAGACCGTTGGCTACCAGGAACTTGCGGTCATCCACCTTCACGACGTTGTACTCGAGCTCAGGGTGCAGGCTGATCGCGAGGTTTGCTGGCAATGTCCAAGGAGTCGTTGTCCAGATAACAACGCCTGTTTCTGTGTCCAGCTTGCCTTTTCCATCTGCTACCTGGAAGCTGACGTAAATAGAAGGAGAGCGCTTGTCTTTGTATTCGATTTCTGCATCAGCCAGAGCCGTCTCAGAAGACGGAGACCAGTACACGCAGCGCAGACCTTTGTAAATATAGCCCTTTTTCGCCATTTCGCCGAATACGCGAATTTGGTTGGCTTCATACTCAGGCAGGAGTGTTACATAAGGGTTTTCCCAATCTCCACGAACGCCCAGACGCTTGAATTGGTCACGTTGCTTGTCGATATAGGACCAAGCATACTCTTCACAGCGTTGGCGGAAATCGTTCACTTCGATGCTGCGACGATCCAGCCCTTGTGCATTGATAATCGCTTGCTCAATCGGCAAACCATGTGTATCCCAGCCTGGGATGTACGGCGCGTAAAAGCCTGCCATGGATTTGTAGCGTACGATGAAGTCCTTGAGGATTTTGTTCAGTGCGTGACCGATATGGATGTCTCCATTCGCATATGGAGGGCCATCATGCAAGACAAAAGACGGGCGGTCTTTTGTACGATCCAACACTTGTTGGTAAATATTTTGCTCTTCCCATACCGCTTGCATCTGTGGCTCGCGGCTTGGCAAATTTCCGCGCATGGGGAAATCTGTTTTTGGTAGCGCTAAGGTTTTGCTGTAATCCATGGCCTGATTCACTCCTTAAATAAATAAAAGCCTTCACTCATCCCATAAAGGGACGAGAGAAAGCTCCCGTGGTACCACCCTGATTGAACAAACCCGTACGACAAAAAAGCCTGCATCGGATTCGTTCCACTTCACTCATTCGTAACGGGAATGACGCGCTCACTTACTCACCTGTGCAACCATCAAGGTTCTCGGTTTTCGGATATTGAACTCCCGGGTGATTTTCTGCGAAAGCAACTGGCCGGGTTTTCACCTTTTCCCGACTCTCTAGGCAGTGCTGGCTCACGTACTCTTCCCGTTCATCGTCTATGATTTGTTTAAGTGTGTTCAACTTCTATAAGTGCTTTATTTCGAAAAAGTTGTCTTTCATTATAATACCATCATTGCTCGAACGTCAATGATTTATTCAACTGTTACAGGGGAATCAACTTGTGGCTGTTCAATGCTGTCCCAGTCGCCATTTTCCAGCATTTCCAACTGCGCTTCCAAAAGCGTCCGAAAGCGCATACGGTAAACCGAAGCACGTTTTTTTAATTCTTCGATTTCGATTGCGATTTTGCGCGACTTCGCCAATGCTTCGTTGACGATTCGGTCTGCATTTTTCTCGGCTTCTTTTAAGATGAGCTGCGCTTCCTTGCGGGCATTCGACTTCACGTCCTCCGCTGTCTCCTGCGCCACCAAAATCGACTTGCTCAAATTTTCTTCCAAACTCTTATAGTAATCTACGCGCTCATTCAGAATAGCTACGCGCTCTTCCTGTTCTTTTTTCTCTTTTATCAAGAGCTCAAAATCTTTGATCACCTGATCGAGAAATTCGTTCACTTCGTCAATATTATACCCACGAAAGCCTGTGCTGAATTCCTTATTGTGTATATCTAACGGCGTTAATGGCACATGAATCCCCCACTTTTCCCGATAATTCGTCTTCAATTATTTCGACAGGAATAGCAGTGTTTCCTGCCGTATTTTACATTTTTTTGCGCCTTGGTCCATCTTATGTAACCAGTCCGACAATCATGCGGAGTCTTCCGCTGCGTGTTGGACCTGCTACCTCAAGAATTTTGAACCGACCATATCCTGCAAGTGATACCATATCCCCCATCTGGAGTTGATACGATGGGTCCTCGATTACTTTCCAGTTGATTTTTACTTTTCCCGCTCGAATGGGCACAAGTGCTTTTGCGCGAGACATATTGTGTACTTCTCCGATGACCGCGTCAATTCGCGGTGATGGTACGGTGATCGTTTTTTCAACAAACTTGGGAGCTGGAGGTGTAAAGTCCTCCCATTCTACCCGTTCAAACTGAACAGAAGTCCGGTGAATTTGCGTCACCTGCGCACAGACAAAATCAGCAACTTCTTCTGCTACAATTGCATAGCTACCAGCTGAATCTGTCAGCATATCACCGAATTTCTCCCGCTTCATCCCAACACCCAGCATGGCCCCCATCACATCTCGATGCTCCAGCACATGAAAGCGTTGATCAGCCTTGATTGCCAATAAGGTAATGCGATAGTCATCAGGCTCTACAGGGAGGTACTCCGGATGGATGATAATACGAACTCGCTCGGCACCCTCGTAGCCTCCATAAGGAGAAACCTTCACATCCCTTACTTGTGAGGATAGACTCTGAAAAATCATCAACTGCCTAGGGTCTACAAAATCAGTAAGGCGCATGGCCTGCTTCCGCTCTACTTGCGTCAGCATTTCCAGCGCCCGTTCAACAAAGGGACGTTCTTCTTTTGAAAAATGGTCAAATATGCTCATCGTTTCACTCGCCTAGAACATGATTTGTTGCAAAATGGCGTACAGGCCAGATTGGGCAAAACGCAGTGCAATCAATGCGACAATCGGGGAGATGTCGATGAAGCCGAGCGGTGGGATAAACCGGCGGAATGGCGCCAAATAAGGCTCAACCAGTCTTTCCAGTAACTGACCGATGCCTGTACCCCTCATTTGAGGAACCCATGACATCAAAATGTAAGCAATAATCATGTATTGATATACCGTAAAGGCAAAATTTAAAATCGAAATGACAGCAGTCATTGGCTCACCCTTTTACATTCGTCTTAATTGGCTACTCTTCCAACACACTGGAGATCGTACCCTGAATATCTACATGATCGGGCGTGCACACGAAGATCGTGTCTCCGACCTTTTGGATATCGCCGTTTAATGCGTAGACCGTCCCGCTCAAAAAGTCGATAATTCTCTTGGCTTGGTCTTTTTCCACGCGATGGAGGTTGACCACAACCGGTCTACGATGACGCAGGTTATCGGCGATATCCTGTGCGTCACTGTAATGACGGGGTTCACAGAGAATCAAACGGATTCCCTCCTTTTCCCGTGCTTGAAACGGTACCACGTTGTTAGTTCGGCCGATTGCTGGCTGGCGTTTGTGCGAGGACTCTTGCTCTTCTCTTTCCTCTTCCACTGTTGTTGTCTCTTCGATGTATTCCTCGTTTTCTAACCCCAGAAACCCCATCAATTTATTCATAACACCCATACTCTTCCTCCTCTCTTACTCCGTGGTTTGGTCTGCTTTCCTTTACTCCGGCTTGACCAATACCGATCCTAAACGAATATATGTAGCTCCCTCTTCAATGGCCACTTCAAAATCACTAGACATGCCCATAGACAGCTCTTCCACCTGTGCGTGCGGGAATGCCATCTCGTTAATCCGTTGCTTCCACTCATAGAGGCCACGGAACACCTGTCTGGCTTCCTCTTGATTTTCGACAACAGGCGCCATCGTCATTAATCCAACGATACTTATATGTTTCATATTACTGGTTTCGCGCAAAAAAGCCAATACGTCATTGGGACTAAGCCCAAATTTTGTCTCTTCACCGGATATATTGATCTGTAAAAAGCATTTTACGACATGATCCAGCGCTTCACCGCGTCGATTTAGCTCCTGTGCCAAAGAAAGTCTGTCCAGAGAATGGATGTACGGGAATCTTCCTACGACTTCTTTTGCCTTATTCGTCTGGAGGTGCCCGATAAAATGCCAGATCCCTTTATCGCCGTGTAGCTCGTGCTTCGGCAGGGCATCCTGCACGCGATTTTCCCCGATATTCTCAACGCCTACAGCGAGCAAGTCCCCAATGGCATCTGCGTCGACATACTTGGTCACGGCAATAATTTTTACTTCCTCACGTTTGCGGTTCGCCCGATCGCAAGCAGCCTGAATTCTTGCCTCGATGGATTGCAGTCGTTCTTTTAACAATTCTTGTTCCTTGGTCATAACGAACCCTTCCCTTTCTTCTATAGGTTTTCCTTCCAGCCGATATAAGAAGCCATGCGCCCGGTAGTTCCTTGTATTCCGGCTTCCTTGCGATGAGAGAAAAACAAGTCTGTTCTGCAGCTTGTACACCAATTCGTGGCTAAAATATTCCAAGAAGAAATTCCTGCTTCGAGCAATATCGCTGTGTTCAGTTGACGAAGGTCCAGCATATACCGATCCCCTGTGGTAGAGATCACTGCTTTTTCCCAATTGCCTGCACAAGTGCGTACCTGCGTCATGATTCGCTCATCAACTTCATAGCAACAGCCGCCAATGGATGGACCAATTGCGACGAGAATGTCCTCTGGCTTTGCTTGATAGTGCTTCGTCATTGCCTTCACCATTTCCTCGGCAATACGGCCCACTGTCCCCTTCCAGCCTGCGTGTGCAAGTCCGATTGCACCTGATTGGGGGGCTAAAAAATAGAGGGGAACACAATCCGCGTAAAACGAGGTCAGCATGACTCCTTTTTCAAGAGTAAACAAACCATCTGTTGCAGATATGACGTCCTCCAGACTTTCTTTTCCCGCACCGCCTGCTGTAACCTGGCATACCTGATTACCATGCACTTGATCGGCGCATGTCCACGCCGAAAATGACATCCCGACTTGTTCTGCCAGCTTGCGTCTATTGGCTACCACGTTCGCAGATTCATCACCCACATGCAGCCCCATATTAAAAGACCCGTACGGTTGTTCACTTTCCCCGCCTGAGCGAATAGTAAACCCCGCCACTAATCCAGGAAATTGATGCTCCCACTCTGTTAACGATAAGATTGACTTATCCTCTACCCTGACAAATGGTTCTCTCATGTTGTCACCTTCCTCATATGGCTAATCATACCATAGCCGAAAAGAAAAGAAAGGCTATCCGTGCCTTTCTCCCTTTACTCCGTTAGTATTCATCTCCACCTGAAGTTTTTACTTCAACTTTAAGTGCTTCTTCCATCCGAACAAGCACCACATCTTTCCCGATCTTCACAATATTGCGCCAAGGAATGACGTAATCGTTCCCGGCAGAAAAGAAGCCGAGAAACTTGCCTGGTCCCGGTACGACGATAGCCTCTACGCGCCCGTGACGCAGATCGATCTCCAAATCTGAAATTTGCCCAAGCCGTTTCCCATCAAGAATATTCACCACTTCTTTGGTCTGGAAGTCAGAGATTTTTACCATTCTTCCTCACCTTCTTTTCTCCGTTACTTACAGTATATGAGTCCAAAGAGGAATATGTCCGCTTCTTTGCCAAAAAGTAAGTCGATTGAAAACGAATGCTTCCGCTCGTACAAAAAACCCGAACGGTACAAGACCGCCGGGTCACCTATGTGGTTTCTCATTACGATTGAACGTGCTTTTGCATATGGGCAATTGCCGCTTTTTCTAATCGGGAGACCTGTGCCTGTGAAATACCGATTTCCTCTGCTACTTCCATCTGCGTTTTTCCTTCGTAAAAGCGCATGGATAATATCATTTTTTCTCGGTCACCTAGCCGCTGCATTCCCTCACGAAGCGCAATTTCCTCGACCCACGTGACATCTTTGTTCTTCTCGTCACTAATCTGATCCATGACATAAATCGGATCGCCACCATCCTGATAAATCGGTTCAAACAATGAAACCGGATCCTGGATCGCATCGAGTGCAAACACGACATCTTCTTTGGCTACGTTCAATTCCTGAGAAATCTCGATAATGGTAGGCTCTCGCGAATGTTTGTTGGTCAGATTGTCACGCACCTGCAAGGCCTTGTACGCGATATCTCGCAAAGAACGGGAAACGCGAATCGGATTGTTGTCCCGTAAATAGCGTCGAATTTCTCCGATGATCATTGGTACGGCATACGTGGAAAACTTCACATTTTGCCCGAGATCAAAGTTGTCGATCGCTTTCATCAACCCGATGCAGCCCACTTGAAACAAGTCATCCACGAACTCCCCGCGATTGTTGAACCGTTGGATTACGCTCAGCACCAGTCGCAAGTTGCCGTTGACCAGCTTTTCGCGGGCTGCCAACTCCCCACTTTGCAGGCGCTCAAACAATTCCCGCATCTCTTTGTTTGTCAACACCGGAAGCTTGGAGGTATCTACCCCGCATATCTCTACCTTATTGCGCGTCACGTCTTTCCCTCCTCGAAGCAAGAAAAAAGTCCCTAACCCGGTTGTCTTGAAAGGCCGCGTAACTGACGCGTAGCCGACCAAGAAGGTGGCAAAAACCACCATCTGTTTCGGTTTAGGAACAGTATCCCCCCAAGCTGGGAAAATATGCGTTAGACCATCTTGTTGAATTCTTTTCGCAACCGTTTTATAATTCGCTTTTCCAAACGGGAAATATACGACTGTGAGATACCCAACAAATCCGCAACATCCTTTTGTGTCTTTTCCTCTTCTCCTGCTAAGCCGAAGCGCAGCTCCATGATAATTCTCTCGCGGTCAGACAGTTTATCCAGTGCTTTTTTCAGCAGCTTTCGATCCACTTGGTCCTCGATGTTTTTATAGATCGTGTCATTCTCCGTACCCAAAACATCTGAGAGCAACAGTTCATTGCCGTCCCAGTCAATGTTAAGCGGTTCATCAAAAGATACCTCTGAGCGAATTTTATTATTGCGGCGAAGATACATGAGGATTTCGTTTTCAATACAACGAGAAGCATATGTTGCCAGCTTGATGTTCTTGTCTGGATCAAAGGTATTCACTGCCTTGATCAAGCCGATGGTGCCAATGCTGACCAAGTCCTCAATGTTAATTCCCGTATTCTCAAACTTGCGGGCGATGTAAACGACCAGACGAAGATTGCGTTCAATCAACATACCGCGGACAGCCGGATCACCGGACGGAAGTCGTCCGAGCAGCAGCTCCTCTTCTTCTCTGGTCAACGGTGGAGGCAATGCTTCACTCCCGCCAATATAATAGACTTCTTCGGCGCGTACACCAAGCCAGAGCAAGATTCGGTACCAGGTCAACTGGAGTTGTAGGCGAAGTTTTACATACATGATTAGCCCTCCTGTTTGAGAATAAAGGTTGATTCTTCCGCTTCATAAGTTTCCATCATGGCTGGGTGCACGATGGCCTGATACTTACCGTCAGCGGCCAATGGGATGGGGTTAAGCCCGATCAGCACCCGTTCTGTTTCAAAACGAATCCCATCTTGCACGACCATGACATGGTCTGGTTTGATTGCGAGTAAAAAATCCATCCCTCTTGACACGCTGCGATACGGGATCAAGCGTACCCGCGACTGCCATTCCAGCGGCAGATGGTCCCAAGATCCGTCCAGCTTCTCCCACACTCCACCGTTTTCATCGGCTTGTCGGAGAAGCGACGGCGGAAGCAAATGTGCGAACATGCGATTTTCCATTATCATGACGGGTATGCGTGTAATCGGTTCGTGGAGCTGGTTTCCTGTATCCACAAGTCCACGGCAAATGACTTTTTCCCCAGCTAACGTAACGACGACATCAACGAGAAAGGTTTCGATTCTTCGCGGCTCCTGAATCGCGCGGTAGCTCCTTTTCCCGAGGAAAAAGATCAGGATAAACCCAATCAAAACAATCGCCAAAGTAGGCTTGAACCCAACGCCAAATCCATCATTATGCGTGACAACCAGTCCATTTACAATTTCACTCTGCGGTGCCAAAAAATACTGTAGCCCAAGCACTCCTCCTCCGAACACAAATGCGACAAAGTAAAAAATGATCAAGTTTTGCGCAAAAGACAACAACCTCCTATTCCCAAAAGCAATCCACAGCATGATGACAGAAAAGAGCAGTTTGACCCACCATTGATACATCGGAGAAAACACAGGAAAAAAGAAAAAGACCAGATACGCGGAGCCAAACAGGGAGGCAAGTATCATTCTCCACCACACCATGCGCTCTTTACGAAAATAAGCAGTAAACCAGAGTAACAAGGTATCAATAGCTACATTCAGGAGTAGAATGATATCAAGATACACAACCACTTGCTTTCCCCCTCATCTTCTGACCGACTTGGCAGCAAGCATATGTCCTAGCAAAAATGGTAAATAGTAGGACGACTTCTATCAGTAAAAGCAGTATATATCAATGTGTATGTAAAGTCTGTCAATTCTTGACGGTGTTTTTTTGGTTTTTTTGTCTAACATTTTTCAGCTAATCAACGAAAAAAAGCCTTGTCCCCACTGACGGGAACAAGGCTTTTGACAGTCGTTTTTCACTTTAGTTTTTGTTGCGGCGGCGATTGCGCAGGAATGCTGGAATATCCAGATTATCCAGGTTGCCCATGGAGAAGAAGGATTTGTCTTCCTCTTCTTCCTTCGCTCGGCTGTTATTCGTATTGGAAACTGGTGTCGGACGATTGCCAGGCGTATTGACCGCCTGTTGTTGACGGCGAGGGGCTTCCGGAGCCCGTTGAGCATGCTCAAAGCCTGTGGCAATAACTGTCACGACCAATTCATTCTTTAATTCCTCGTTAATCACAGCACCGAAAATCATATTCACATCTGGGTCCGATGCGGAAGCCACGATGTCTGCTGCTTCGTTTACTTCGTACAAGCTCAGGTTGGTACCGCCTGTAATGTTCATGAGAACACCGCGTGCACCATCAATGGAAGTCTCGAGAAGTGGGCTGGAAATAGCACGGCGAGCAGCTTCAGCCGCACGATTCTCTCCGCTGCTTACACCGATTCCCATGAGAGCGGAACCACGCTCAGTCATGATCGTCTTCACGTCAGCGAAGTCCAGGTTGATCAAGCCAGGTGTTGCAATCAAATCGGAAATACCTTGAACCCCTTGACGAAGAACGTTGTCTACTTCGCGGAATGCTTCGAGCATTGGCGTATTCTTATCAACGATTTCCAAAAGACGATCGTTAGGAATCACGATCAGTGTATCTACTTTTTCTTTCAAAGCAGAAATACCGATTTCACCGTGCTGGGAACGTCTGCGACCTTCAAAGGAGAACGGACGGGTTACTACACCAACTGTAAGAGCACCCATCTCCTTGGCGATCTCTGCAACAACAGGTGCTGCCCCTGTACCCGTACCACCGCCCATACCAGCCGTTACGAATACCATATCAGCTCCACGCAGAGCGTTCTCAATCAAATCACGACTTTCTTCCGCTGCTTTTTTACCGATCTCAGGATTCGCACCTGCTCCCAATCCACGTGTCAGCTTTTCACCAATTTGCAGCTTCATATCGGCATTAGAGAGTTGGAGTGCTTGCGCGTCAGTGTTCAAGGTGATGAACTCTACACCTTTCAACCCTCCTGCGATCATGCGGTTTACTGCGTTACTACCGCCGCCGCCGCAACCAATAACTTTAATTCGTGCAAAGGATTCCATATCCATATCAAATTCCAGCATATTGCTAGTCCTCCCCAATTCAACATAAGAAAACTTCGTGGCTACAGAAGCCTGTCAACTAAACACAATGGAACGAATCGAAACCCGTCTTCGTCATTGTAGTTAAGCTCGATAAAGCGAACTCCATTAAATAAATTCGCTAAACCAGTTTTTTACTTTTTCCATCAAACCGCCGCCTTCTGCTTTTGGCTTAGACGAAACAGTTTGCTTCTGAGTGCCCTTGAATGAGGGGGTGACGCGAATGCTGCGGCGCTCCATCAACTGCAAGGCATATTGAATCAAACCTACCCCGGTGGTGTAGGCAGGATCTCGCACTCCGATGTAATCAGGAATCGCAATTCGAACAGGTGCGTCCAATTCTTCTTTTGCCAATTCCAACATGCCCGGCATAGCTACGGTACCACCCGTAAGAACATAGCCACCTGCAATTTCGTCGCGATAGCCCAATTTGTATACAGCATCCTCGACTAATTGGAATATTTCCGCAGCGCGCGGCTCGATAATATTGGCCAAATCCACTTGCGTAAATTGTTTTTCGACTTCACTGCCAATCCGGTTCACCTTGAACTTCACATCTTCGGATGCTTCGTCAATAAGGGCACAGCCGTTTTTGGTTTTCACACGATCTGCCACATCTGTATGCGTTCGCAGTCCGAGTGAAATATCGCTCGTAATGTGGTCGCCACCGATGCCGATCACGGTGGTCGCTGCCAGTTTCCCCTGCTCGAATACACCGATCGTGGTAGAACCCGCACCGATGTCGACAAGAACGACACCCATATTTTTGTCATCTTTGGATAGAGCAACAGTGCTAGCCGCAAGCGGTTGCAAGAATATTCCAGCTACACGCAGATTGGTTCGTTGAGCACAGCGAACGATGTTATGTACGACCGTTTTCAACCCGGTCACAATGGTCCCTTCCATTTCCAGTCGGACACCAATCATCCCACGCGGGTCCTTAATACTCCCTTGTCCATCAACGATGTACTCCTTTGGGACTACCTCGATGATTTCACGGTCTGGAGGAATAGCCACGACCTTCGCTGCCTGAATTACGCGTTGAATATCTTCTTCTCGTATCTCACGGTCTTCGCTGGATACAGCGACAACCCCTTGGGTTTCATGCAGATCGATATGGTTTCCAGTGATCCCTACATACACTTCTTCGATTGAAACGCCAACCATGCGCTCTGCATGATCAACCGCTTCCCGGATGGCATGCACGGTTTGGTCGATGTCTACAATCACGCCCTTCTTGATGCCTTCTGAGTGTGATTGTCCGACGCCGATGATGTTGATGGAACCATTGTTGATCTCGCCAATCATGACGCGTACTTTGGATGTTCCAATGTCTAGGCTGACTATGAATTCATTGCTTACCAAACCTGTGACACCTCCCCTGCTACGTCTTTTTTCTTGCTAAAGTGAGAACACCTGCATAAATTATTCCACACAGGACTACCATTCCCTTTTTTTCTTATTGATTTTTTGTAAAAAAATGACCATCTTCCCATTTTTCTTCGCGCTATTCTTGCTGATTGATCCATTTGGATAGAACAATTCTCCTAATGACAGCGAGATTGTTGAACAACCGGACCCCGAAAGCCACGATCGCAGCCAAATACAGATCAATCCCCAAGAACCCTCCAATGAAGGCCAAGCCTGCTGCAAAAAGTGTGTTGAAAAAGAATCCAGACATGAAAATACGAACGTTAAAAGTACGCTCTAAAAACGAACGAATCCCCCCAAAGATCGTATCCAATCCAGCCAAGAGGGCTATTGATAGATAGCTGCTATACTCCTGGGGCACACGCCAATCCAGCAGGAAGCCGACAACAAGACCGACAATCAGTCCGATAAGCGGGAGCCACATGGTTACGAATCTCCTTTTTGTTTCACAGGTTTCATAAATTGAATGACACGTGTTTCGTTATTCGCTGAAATCATCAGCTTGTCCCGTTTTTCTGCCAGCACCTTTTTATTCGCCAGCTGGAAGTTCTCCTCTACACCCTCCAGCTTCAATGCGGACAACAATACTTCAGGCTCCCCCAATGCTTTTATCTCATACGGAGCCCTGATCGTCCTGGTATCGATTTGGATGACGTCTCCCACATTGCGGATTGCAGTGGTAGCAATCAGTCGATGGCCATTAATGGAAACAGCTTGTGCTCCGTTTGCAAACAGGATATTTACCAACCAGCGCAAATCTTCATCGTCAATCGTATAGTCTCCTACAACAGGCACAGGCATATGTTCATCCAAAACTGGTTCTTCAGGCGTAGGGGCATCGACAACATCAATAACAATGCCTTCTCCCTCCATCCCTACCATACCAGCCATCCGGCGAGTCCGTGCCAACTCCTCTTTCATAACGGAGATACTTTCATCTTCACTGAGGGAGGTTTCGTATTGGTAGTACAGCTGATTATACTTTGAAATGTCTGCAAGCAGGTTTTTGTGTTTCTCCAGTTCTTTTTGCAACGTGGTCCGAAGTTCCGCGATGCTGCGAGACTCTTTATGCACAGGATGAAGACTGCTTCGTAATTGCACAGTCAACATCACACCTATGATAGCACTAATGATGGCAAGAATAAATGTGATTTTACGGCTTTTTTGTAACATAGGTAAACGCATCCTTTTATTTAGGAGTGTTTCGTTTTCGCGTCACCAACAAAGGCAGGCAGTTCAACCTTCTCTTTTTTGGCTACGCTTATTTGGACAAAGTCTTGCAAGGAGTGCAAAACACCTCCCGGCAAGTTCAAAGCACTGTCTAGTGTGTCGGGATTCCCTATCGCTGTTACTACGAATGGAGCGGCCGACTTGATGCCGTTTACGATGATCGTAGGTCCAATGCAACGAATTTCGGAATTGCTCACCACACGCTGCCCATTAATGCTGATGGCCTCTGCTCCTGCTGCACGCAGTTCATTGACGACCAGACGTACATCCTGCTCATGCACGATGTAGTTCGCGATGTCTGCGCTGTTCGCTGCATTCTGGCTATCCTGCATCGTTATGACGATACCCGGTCCTTCGACAGCGACTACCCCTGCCAACATCCGCGCTGCATCCAGTTGACTGAGTGTATCAGCAGCCTCCGATTTGCGCTCCGCCATCGCCTCTTCCACTTTTCCCACCTGACGCTGCAAATCGAGCAGTTGACTTTCCAGATGCCGATTTTGCTCCTTCTCAGCCAAAATCCGATCATTCAATTGCGTTTCCTGTTGGAACAGCTGATCATTCATCCGTTCTTTGCGCGTAAGCTTGTTCGTTTCGAAGGAAGTGGCCACTAGAAAGCCGGTAGAAAACGTCACGATGGTTAAATACAAATGAAATTTGCGACGACGACTCATTGTCTACTTTCCCCTTTTTCATTTACTGCTGTGGCTGTTCTTGCCCTTCCTGTATCGGAATAGCCCCTTGAGCCCCGTAAGGAATAAACCACGGCTGCTCAAACAAGGAGAGCACCCCTTTTGTATCTGGCGGCAATTCTTTCACGATTGCCGGGTACCAGTTCATCATCTTGTCCAGCTTGTAGATGACGCTTCTTACTTCATTCCCATCGCGCATGTACAGTGTTACGCGTTGTTTGTCGTAAACCGTTGGCGTCAGTGTAATATCCGAAATCTCCGCGAGTACATCTGGTGATAATTTCGATAACGACTTGGCAAGATGGGGAAGGAGCTCAGGTGAGGCCCAGGAGCTAATCAATGGCCTGTCCACTACACGCTTGGCGAAATTAACCTGTTTGAGCACATAGCCATTGTCCAGTAAGGCATAGCGGCTTCCGTCCTGCCCACTCCAAAAAGCGACGCGCTTTTGTTCGGTGATATGTAGCGTGATCAATCCGGGAAAAGAGCGGCTCACCGTCACATCTTTAATGGCCTCTAATGGTTTCAAGTTATTTCGTACACTGTTCTCCCATACGTTTAGAAACTGCATGTCCTTCACTAAGCCGGATTGAGCAACGATTTGCTCCGTCGTATAAATATCATTGCCAGTCACTCGAATCTCTTGCACCTTACTGTAAGGAGAACGGATAAAAACGATGATGAGAATGGTAAGAAAAAACAATACCAGCAAAAAGACCAGCTTGCGGTTGCCCCTTCTTCTGGGGCGTTGTTGCTTGACTTGCGGAATGCGTTCCTCATATACCGCCATGGCCGTACCCTTCCTCTTGTTTTTTAGGCTCATTGCCCAGAGCAAAGTAAATTACTGGATGTCTTTCGAATAAATGTCATTGAACAAAACAGGGAAAGCGGCATAACATTATGCCGCCCACTCTCCCTCGGTTACATCGATACTCGTGATATATCGGCTCCTAATTGACGCAACTGCTCTTCCAGCCGATCGTATCCACGATCGATATGATGGATCTGGTTCACCGTGGTAATACCTTCTGCAGCAAGCCCTGCGAGGACTAAGGCAGCACCTGCTCGAAGATCAGTAGCTTCGACATTCGTAGCGGTCAATTTGTTGACACCCCGAATAATTGCGGAGCCAAGATCTACGTATATAGAGGCGCCCATTCGCGCCAATTCATTCACATGTTTGAATCTTCCTTCAAAAATGGTCTCTTTGATGACACTTGTTCCCCTTGCCTGTGACAGAAACACCATCAGCTGCGCCTGCAAATCAGTCGGAAACCCAGGATACGGCGAGGTAATGATCCGGTCGTAGGCACGTGGACGGGACGTGCTTTTGATTTCCATTATATCATGGCGGGTCTTGATTTCAACACCGCAGCTACGGGCGACCTCAATCAATGCCATCAATTGCTCAGGCAATGTATTGGTCAATTCGATATGTCCCTGTGAAATACCGACAGCCAACAGATAGGTTCCTGTCACAATCCTGTCCGGTATGATCCGGTAACTGACGGAACGCAAACGAGGTACACCACTGATCTCAATCGTATCGGTGCCTGCCCCTCTAATTCGCGCTCCCATTGCATTCAGGAAATTCTGGAGGTCGATGATTTCCGGTTCTCGTGCTGCATTACAAATTCGAGTTGTGCCTTTTGCCAGCACAGCCGCCATCATGATATTTTCCGTCGCGCCCACACTGGGAAAGGAAAGAAAGATATTGGACCCACGCAATTGTTTGGCCCGAAATGTAATGTAGCCTTCCGATTCTTCGATTTTGGCTCCCAGCGCAGTCAATCCAGCCAAATGCAAGTCAATCCTGCGCTCTCCAATGTCACATCCACCTGGTCTGGAAATCGTGACCTCACCCAGCCGTGCGAGGAGTGGTCCCGCCAAAAAAATCGAAGATCGCATTTGGCTCATTAAATCATCCGGCACCTGCGGGACACAGACAGACGTTGTATCCAGATCGACACATCCGTCCTCATGCTTCGTATTCGCCCCAAGCAACGTCAAGATTTCGAGCATGACTTTAATGTCTTTTAGATGGGGGACGTCATAGATATAGAATTGCCCTTCCGCGAGCACTGCAGCGGCAAGAATGGGAAGAGCAGCGTTCTTAGCACCTTGGATCCGAAGCGAACCGGACAGAGGTCTTCCGCCTTCGATCGCAAAAGTCTCCAAACTTTCACCTCCGTGTTACCCCTCGCCCACCACCAGGACTTCCGGATGCAGGTCTATCCCATTTTTCTCGAGAATGGTGCTCCGAACATGATTAATCAAGGTGAGGACGTCGGCAGCCGTTGCTCCTCCGCAATTCACGATGAAGTTGGAGTGTTTTTCTGAAACCTGAGCTCCTCCGATCTGATAGCCCTTCAGCCCAGCTGCTTCAATCAGGCGACCTGCGTGGTCATTCGGCGGATTTCGGAACACACTGCCAGCACACGGCATCTGCAGCGGCTGCGTATTGCGCCGTCGTTCCTTATTGGCAGCGAGTGTGGCGGCAATCTCCTTGCGGTCGCCCGTCCTCAATTGAAAACGGGCCTCTAGCACGATCCCTTTTTGCTTTTGCAAAAGAGAAGTCCGATAGCTAAAGCTCAGTTCTTCGTTACTCAACACTTTACTTTCGCCGTTTTCGAAAAGGATCTCGGCATCAATAAGAATACGTGAAAGATCAGATCCGTGTGCCCCCGCATTCATATAGACGGCGCCGCCTACCGTACCAGGAATCCCTCCTGCAAACTCCATACCTGTTAATCCCATCTTGCCTGTCTCCACCGCCAGGCGGATCATGGAATATCCGGCACCCACACACACCTCTTCGCCCCTGAACTCACAGTGGCTCAAGCCCTCGGCCACCTTAAGCACGGCTCCACGTATCCCTCTGTCCCTCACCAGAAGGTTTGAACCGCGCCCGATTACACTCCAAGGAATTTCATGACGATGGATGATCTGCAAGGCTTTTTGCAAGGATGCTTTATCCTTGGGTTGGATTAACAAATCAGCAGGACCCCCGATCCGCCACGTTGTATGATTAGCAAGGGGTTCATCGGTCCACACTTTGTCAATTCCTGCTTGCATGAGTTCATCTGCGATTTTTTTCATTTGTGAACCTCCTGATACGTTTGCTAGGTCGGACCTAGTCTTCTCACGTGTTTGCTCCATACTATGCGTTCGCCCAGATCGGCGTGACAATCGCCTATCTGATCATTTTTTTCGTGTAATCGCCTCTAATTGACGGACAATCTCCGTAGCTGCTTGCGGCATCCCCAAGGAAAGAGAACTATTTTTCATCTCTTCCCATTTTGCTGGATTGGCAAGAATATTTTCCAAGGAAAGTAGCAAGCTCTCTCCGGTAAGTTCCCGCTCTACGATAACATGAGCTGCCCCTGCCCGCTCCAATCCCCTTGCATTTTTCTCTTGATGATTGTTCGTGACATACGGGGACGGAATCAAGATCGAAGGCACACCTAGTGCCGTAATTTCTGCCAAGGTAGATGCCCCTGCGCGACCAACCAATACATAGGTCGCTGCCAAAACATCCGGCATATTATGGACGAACGGAAGCACAGAAATGTTACTTGGAAGTGTTGCCAATTCTCTAAGCTGTGCCGAAATTGTTTCATAATGAACGTCGCCCGTCACATATACAAAATGAGAATCGGCATATTTGCCCAACTGCGTAACAACCGAAAGCACCGCCTCATTGATTGCGCGGGCTCCCCTGCTGCCACCAAAGATCAGCACGATTTTTTTGCTATTGTCCACACCCAAAAAGCTACGCCCCGCCTCTGCATTACCATGCATGACTTCCGTTGCACGCGGATTTCCGGTCAGTACCGTTTTAGACGGGGGAAAATGGGCAAGCGATTCTTTGAACGAAACAGCCACCCGTGTAGCTGAGCGAGAAAGAAACTTGTTGGTCAAGCCTGGCACTACGTTTTGCTCATGGATCAGCGTTGGAATCCCCAAGCGAGAAGCTGCATATACGACTGGGCCACACACGTAGCCACCTGTACCAATTACGACATCCGGTTTGAATTCGCGCAGCATTTTCTTGGCATCACCAACAGCCCGGACGAATTTCCACAAGGTCTTCAGGTTGTCCAACGAAAGCTTGCGTTTCAATCCGCTAATTTCTACGGATTGGAAAGGAATATTTGATCTCGGAACCAAACCTGCTTCCAAGCCTTTTTTACTGCCAATATACAAAAAGGCAGCCTGCGGATTTTGGCGGGAAACTTCCCTCGCCACCGCAAGCGCCGGATAAATATGTCCACCTGTGCCACCGCCTGTTAAGACGACACGCATACGTTCACACCCTTTTTTAGAAGGAGTAGCAATGAGCTGATGTACATTCCTATTGCGTACTCCTGTTGAGGTTTCTGTTATCGAGAAAAACGAGAGATGTTCAACAAGACACCTACACCTGTGAGCATCAGTGTCAATGATGAACCGCCGTAGCTTAAGAATGGCAACGTGATTCCTGTCACCGGAAACATCCCTGTTACAACACCAATATTGATGACAACCTGGATGGCAATCATTCCAATGATTCCTAGCGCAAGCAGGCTTCCGAACAAATCCGGAGCCGTAATCGCCGTCCGCATTCCCCTCCACAACAAGAGGAGGAAAAGCAGGAGAATGAGCGTGCCTCCGATAAAGCCCAGCTCCTCCGCGACAATCGAGAAAATAAAATCATTGTAAGGCTCCGGCAAGTACAGATGCTTCTGTCTGCTTTGTCCAAGACCAAGACCCAACAAACCACCGGGACCTATTGCGTAAAGGGATTGGATGATTTGATAGCCGGTATTGAGCGGGTCAGACCACGGATCGAGGAAGGACGTAATCCTTTTGATTCGATAAGGAGCTGACAAAACCAATCCGATGAAGCCAACCACTCCGATCATTCCCAATCCGACAAAATGACTGACCCGCGCACCTGACGCAAAAATCATGACAACCGCTGTTCCCATCAAAACCGTCCCGGTGCCCAGGTCCGGTTGCAACATGATCAATCCAAAGCACAGAACCGGGATTCCCAAGGCAGGCATAAGACCTTTTCGGAACAAGACAATTTGCTTCTGATTATCTGAGAGCCACTTCGCGAGAAATGCAACAACGCCCAGTTTCGCAAATTCTCCTGGTTGAATTCCAAAAGCGCCAAATCCAAGCCAGCTTTTCGAGCCATTTACCTCGATCCCGATGATCAAAACAAGAATCAACAGACCGATGCTCGCCAAATATCCTGCCTTGGCCCATTGCTTCCACACCCAGTAATCAATATTCATCGTAATGTACATGGATGTAATCCCTAACAGAGCGAAGATCAGTTGCCGCTTGGCAAAGAAATACGGATCGGAAAACGGCGGCTTTTGCGCCACGATCGCGCTGGCGCTGTACACCATCACGATGCCAATTCCCAATAAAAAAAGTGTTGCAAAAATAATTACGAAGTCGGGGGCAGAGCGTACCTTGCTCATTGTGCCAGGTCATCCTTTCTCATGCCGTCCCGCTTTTGTCATATTCGTGATGGTACCAGTGGGACGTTATGCTAGGCTTGTTTTAAGTCTATGCACGCCGTCCTTAAACATGCTCCCCCTTGTCTCAAACGAAGGAAACATGTCCCAACTCGCACAAGCTGGGCTCAGTAAGACCACATCACCTGATTCAGCTAACCGGGAAGCAGCAAGAACGGCTTTTTCCACAGTATCGACATGGATACGCTCATTAATCCCTGCTTCCTGAGCACGTTCCAGTAAAATCGGAGCCGTTTGCCCAAGGGCGATGACTGCTTTTACCCGACCTTGGATCACAGGCAGCAGCTCCCGAAAATCAACGCCACGATCCAGCCCACCGCAAATCCATACGACCGGCTCCTTGCATGCTTGCAAGGCGCGTGATGCAGCTTCCGGGTTGGTCGCTTTTGAATCGTTGAAGTATTTGACACCGCGAATCGAATCTACGAACTCCATCCGGTGCTCTACCCCCGGGAAGGTAGTAAGAACTTTTATAATCGATTGCTTGTCCGCACCTGCGAGCTTCGCAACAAGAATCGCTGCCAGTGCGTTGTCCAGATGAGGAACGGTAATATCCGCTATTGCAACAATTGGCTCTGTATTCCCATTCCCATCCGCAAACAGGATCAAACCATCCTTGACAAAAGCTCCCTTTGGCACCTCTTGACTCTTGCTAAAGTAGTAAATGGCTGCAGGGAGGTCTTTGCATTTTTCTACAATCTCTGGTTGGTCATATGGCAAAATAGCTGCGTCATCTGCCGTTTGGTTGGCAAACATTTTCAGTTTGGCTACCAAATACTCTTCCATGGTGTGATGGTAATCCAGATGAGCAGGATACAGATTGAGTAAAACACCGATATGTGGGCGAAATTCCCTTGTCCCCATCAGTTGGAAGCTACTCAATTCGGCAACGAGCCATTCGTCGGGACCAGCTTCCTCTGCCAGACCGCACAACACGGTACCGATGTTGCCTCCTACCTTCGCATCCAGACCCGCTTCTTTGAGAATCAGTCCGACGAGCGTCGTAGTCGTCGTCTTGCCATTGGAGCCTGTTATGCCGATAATCGGTGCCTTGGCAATCTGGAAGGCTAGCTCCACCTCCGTCACAACAGGAATGCCTAGTGACTGAGCCTGTTTGACGGGTGCTGCTTCATACGGAATCCCCGGGTTTTTGACCACTAGGGATACACCTTCATGAATCAGATCATCAGGGTGATAACCGCAAATGACCGGGATTCCCAACGCTTCCAGCTCTTCTATCCCCACGGCTTCTTCACGTGGCTTTTTATCATTTACGACGACATGAGCACCAAAGCGGTGTAGCAGTTTAGCCACTGCGACACCGCTCTTTGCCATACCAATAACGACGACATGTTTATTATGAAAACGCATCATCTGATTGTCACCACCTCAAGGTATACACCCAATCCAGCAAAGAACATACCGACGAGCCAGAACGTGACAACCACGCGCCACTCTGACCAGCCTGTTAATTCAAAATGATGATGCAGGGGACTCATTCGGAAAATACGCTTTCCACGCGTCTTAAAGGAGACTACCTGCATAATGACAGAGAGTGTCTCAACAACGAATACCCCACCGATAATAGCCAAGAGCAATTCCGTCTTGGTCATGATTGCAATTCCCGCGAGCGCTCCACCAAGTCCAAGTGAACCGGTATCACCCATGAACACGCGTGCCGGATGTGCATTAAAGACGAGGAAGCCAAGTAGCGCACCTACAACAGCTGCACTAAAAATAGCAGTGTCATAATCTTGGCCAAACCATGCGATGATCGCATAAGCACCAAAAGCAATGGCTCCCGTCCCTGCCAATAGTCCATCTACCCCATCTGTGATGTTAACAGCATTCGTTGTACCTACCAAGAGGAACAACAGGAACGGGAAGTAGAAATAGCCAAGCTCCAGCTTCCACGGTGTACCTGGCAGATGAATGGACGTGTCATGCCCCATCATGAGCAGCAAAATATAAGCGCCGATTGCCAAGACAATCTGACCAGCAAACTTCTGTTTGGCGGTCAACCCGAGGTTACGTTTTTTCTTGATTTTGATGAAATCATCCAGAAACCCGATTAAACCGTATCCGAGAGTCACCAATAACAGGAAGTAAATTTCCATTTTCGCATTGGCAAACTTCAACACGGTAAATATGAGTGCCAAAAGAATGATGGTGCCTCCCATAGTGGGAGTTCCAGCCTTCTTATAATGGGATTGCGGTCCTTCCTCACGAATTGCCTGCCCAAATTTCAGGCGGCGAAGGAAGGGAATAAACAATGGGCCAATGAGTACGGCGATGAGAAACGCAGCGACGATCGTGACGATTAGGACGTTGTCAACGAACATGCCCGAGCCTCCTTTCTTTCGATGCAGTGTGTGGCATCTGTTTTATTCTTGGTTGTACCGGGCAATCGCTTCGCGCGCTACTTCACGGTCATCGAAGGGCAACACCTGGTCTTTAATAATTTGATACGTTTCGTGTCCTTTTCCGGCGATCAAGATCACATCGTCCGGCTTTGCGAGCGAAACAGCATGGGCAATGGCTTCGCGTCGGTCTGTTAGTGCCGTATAACGATCAGGTGCCACTTCCGACAAGCCTGCCAGCATGTCATCGAGAATCGCCTGCGGCTCCTCCGAGCGTGGATTATCTGATGTTAAGACGGTCAGATCAGCATATTTCGTTGCAATTTGCGCCATGATTGGGCGTTTGGATCGATCCCTGTCGCCTCCGCAGCCAACAATGCAAAATACGTTGCCACGGGCAAATTCCTTGACAGTCATCAATGCATTTTCCAAGCTGTCTGGCGTGTGTGAGTAGTCGACGAGCACCGCAAACGGCTGACCAGCATCTACTGCTTCAAATCGCCCATTTACCCCTGCTACCGCTTCCAGGCTCGCTTTAATCTCTTCTAGTGGAATACCTTCTGCGAGTGTAACCGCGATGGCTGCCAAAGCGTTATACACATTGAACTTTCCCATCAGCTTCAAGTTCAGACGCGCACTGCCAGCAAAGCTTTCGACTGTAAAAGAAGTTCCTTTACTGGTGATTTCGATTTGTTTTGCCCTTACATCTGCAGGTTGATCAATGCCGTATGTAATGACTCGCGCCGGTGTAACGGTAGCATATAATTCGGACGCCTCATCATCCGCATTCAGTACAGCGGTCTTTAGACGGTCTGTGTCATAGCTGTTGCCGAGCTGGGAAAACAACAATGATTTGGCGTAGCGATAGTTTTCCATTGTTTTATGGTAGTCGAGGTGATCCTGGGTCAGGTTGGTGAAAACCGCTGTATGGATTTCGCAACCGCGGACTCTTCCCAGCTCCAGTGCATGAGAGGACACCTCAATAATCGCATAGTCTGTGTTTACATCGCACATGCGGCGAAAGCTTCTTTGCAAATCTATGGCATCTGGAGTCGTATTTTTGACTTCCTCCGTTACGTCTCCAATTCTCATATGGATCGTTCCGATTAAGCCTGTTTGCTTGCTTTGATCGCGCAAAATTTTGTCGATCAGATGCGTAGTGGTCGTCTTGCCATTTGTCCCCGTTACGCCAATGACTTTTACTTCTTTCGTAGGAGATCCGAAAATACGATCAGCCAGCATAGCCATTGCCCGCCGGGTATCCGGTACTTTGACAATAGTCGCTGGCACGTCCAGATCTTGTTCGGATAACACGGCGACGGCACCATTCTTCACCGCCTGGGCCGCGAACGTATGTCCATCCACGGTATATCCAGTCAGACAGACAAACAAGTAGCCGGGCTTTACCTGGCGCGAGTCTGCTGTCAAACCCGTAATCTCCATGCTGTCATCCCCCGAAACCGTTACTGGCAACAAAGGCATGAGCAGATCCCGTAGAAACATGAAACAGGCACCCCATTCTCCAACTAGTATAGACAGAAATTTGAACATTTGTACTAGGCTACACCGATCATTTAGGCGCAGTCTGGACGAACAAAGGCAGAGCGAACGTAGACAAGCCTACTCCCCTCCGCCTTCGAAATCTCATTTTATAGCTAATTGGTCGATTTGTCACCAAGGTATATGCGAATTTTTCCGCCCTCATCAATTTTTACTCCGGGTGCAGGGGACTGCTGAATGACATACTGACCTTTCCCTGAAACGACTAGCGGCAGAGTATCATACGTTGTCACTACGTCTCTCATGGATTGTCCGACCATGTTTGGCACTTCGATTGGCGCCCTTTCTCCAAGTGCTTTGTTAATTTCCTTGGGGATGCCATCTTTACGTTTCGGTACATTCAAATGCTGAACGGAGGATTCCATGATGCTTTTTACACTCGGAGCGGCAATCAATCCCCCAAACGCCAGTGCTTTCGGATTGTCTACGGCGAAATATACGACGAGCTGTGGATCATCAGCCGGCGCAAAGCCGATAAACGACACGATGTATTCCCCATCGACGTAACGGCCATTTTTTACTTTTTGCGCTGTCCCCGTCTTTCCTCCTACCCGATACCCTTCAATAAATGCCTTGTTACCCGTTCCTTGCGCGACCACACTTTCCAGTGCATGCCGAACTTTGGCGGAGGTCTCCTCTGTAATCACCTGTCGCACTTCTGTCGGCAAAGTCCTCGCTACGACATCGTGTGTCACACTATCCCGCCATTCCTTGGCGACAAACGGTTTCATAAGTTTGCCCCCATTGATGGCAGCTGAGACCGCAGCCATTTGTTGAATTGGCGTTACCGATACCCCTTGACCGAAAGAAGTCGTCCCCAGCTCTACGGGTCCTACTTTATTCAAATTGAATAACAGCCCGTTTTCTTCGCCAATCAAATCGATCCCTGTCTTTTGTCCGAAGCCAAATTTTTTGATGTAGTCAAATAGTCGTTCTTTTTGCAGTCGCTGGCCCATCGTCACGAAGCCAGGGTTACAAGAATTCTCTACCACTTCCAGCATCGTTTCCTGTCCATGCCCCTGGCGTTTCCAGCAACGCAATCGCTTCCCTGCCACATTTATGAATCCCGGATCGTAAAAGCCCTCGTTCAGATTGATGACCCCTTCGTTTAAAGCAGCTGCCAGTGTCACAATCTTGAATGTGGAACCGGGCTCGTATGTTTTCCAGATAGGGAGATTTCTATTGTACACCTCGGAAGGATAGTCCCTGTACGCATCCGGTTGAAAAGTCGGGCGACTTCCCATCCCCAATATTTCCCCTGTCTTTGGATTCATGGCGATCGCCAGAACATCATCGGGCTGATAAGCGACCACCGCTTGATCCAGCTCGCGTTCGATAAACGATTGGATGGTACTGTCGAGGGTTAAATACATGTCCATCCCATTCACGGGTGCTACGTAGTCTTCAGTTCCACCTGGCAGTACGCGCCCTTTGGCATCTGAAGGAAATGAGATATGTCCCTCGGTCCCCATCAAGAAGGGATCATAAATTTTTTCTAGCCCTGTCAGCCCTTGATTGTCAATGCCTGTGAAACCAAGAATATGGGCTGCCATATTTCCGTTCGGGTAAAAACGCTTCGTATCCCCTGCCAAGTATATCCCTGGCAGATTCAGTTCTTGTATTTTTCTCGCCTTTTCAACTGACAGTTTTCTTCCACCAGGAATCTGGTTGTTGCTCATTTCTTTTTTCGTAATGGCACGAAATACATCTTCTTCTTTTTGCTCCAAAATGACGGCGAGCTGTCTCGCTGTTTCTTTAGGGTCTTTGATTTGTGCCCCTACCGATACCAGTGTGGGGACGGTCATATTCGTCACGAGCTCGTTGCCGCTTCTGTCCAGAATGCGACCGCGATTGGGTTGAAATTTAATTTCCCGCTTGAGCAGTTCATCTGACATTTGTGAGAGTTTCGGTCCTTCTATCAATTGAACATAACCCAATCGGGTGACAAGCGCTGAATACAAAACAACGCCTACAATCAAGATGATAAAAATACGACGGCGTACAGTAGCATTGGATACCCGCAAAGCGAGTCCCCCCTCAAATAGGTTGTCTCTTCTTAACCTTATTCGCAGGGGGGACTAGTTAGAACTATGGAGTTGTCAGCGTTTGCGTCGATTGGTCTTCTGGTTTGTCAGGAGGAGGTGCCTGTCCAGATGCTGGCGGCTGTGCTGCCCCACCTTGCCCGGTTTGCTGACCGGAAGATGGTGGAGCCGGATTGTTTCCTCCTGTTGAGTTTGTAGCAGGATTCGACCCCGAATTGTTTGGTGTGGTTGTAACGGGCACTGTGCTGCCCTCCTGACCAGGAGGAGGGGGTGTCGGTACAGGTGGTTCCGACACGGATTGCAGCGTCACCTGTAGCAGCTCTGTACCCTGGAGAACCGTTCCCGGAGGAATGCTTTGTTGGGTGACGAAACCAGTTCCAGTTGATTTCATTTCGAGATTGATCAAAGAGCTGAACTCCATGACATCCCGCAATGATTTTCCTTTGAAATCAGGCATCTTCGTTCCTTTTACCCTGTCCGTTACTAGGATGATCTGTTCACCAGGAATGACCTGATCATAGGCTTCCGGATATTGTTTGACGATTTTCGTACCTGTTCCGGCTACCGTGACGGTCAAATTGTCCTGCTTCGCCCGCAATTGTGCGGCTGTCGTGGACATCCCTTCAAACTTAGGCAATGTCTTCGGTGCAGCAGGTGAGGATGCCAGTGCTGCCTGCGCTTCTTTTTTCGGCGTCGCCTTTTCACTCTGTTTATTCTTGACTAAGGACAGATCAGGCTGCTGCTGCAAATATTGCAGGCTGCGTTCCATAATGGATGTAAACATCGGAGCTAGCATCATTTGTCCCCACAATGCATACCATGCATCTGTTTGCGGATCGTCAATGACGACATAAACCAACAGCTTCGGATTGTCTTTTGGCGCAAAACCAATGAAAGAACCAACGTAACGGCCATCCATAATTTTCCCTGTGTTAGGATTATATTTTTGTGCCGTTCCCGTCTTTCCTGCGACTTGATACCCTGGGATTTGATATAGTGTACCAGTCCCGGGCTTCTCTGAGACAACCTTACCCAAAATGTCGCGTGTCTGTTTTGCAGTCGCTTCACTTACAACCCTGTCCACAACCTCACGTTGCGTGCGATTGACGACTGCTCCCGTGTGAGGATCGCGCATTTCTTTTACTATATGAGGTTTTAGAAGCTCTCCTCCATTCGCGATTGCCCCTACAGCAGCAACCTGTTGGATCGCCGTAACCGTCGCTGCTTGACCATACGTTGTTGCAGCCCAGTCGCGTGGTGACCGAGGTTTTTCCAGGTTGATCAAGTTTCCTTCTTTTTCGTAAGGAAGCTCTATTCCGGTTTTTTGACCCATCCCGAATTTTTTGAAGTATTTCTTCAGACCCTCCAGTTTCAACCGTTCATAACCCAACTTAGCGAACAACACGTTACTGGATCGCTGAACCCCTTCCAAAAAGCTGATGGTTCCCCAACCGGCACCATTGTTGTGGTCACGGATCGGAATCTGCCCCTTGATGGTGTAAGCGCCTGATTGATAGGTTTCATTCTGATTAAACATTTTTTCTTCGATTGCTGCCGCCAGCGTAATAATCTTAAAAGTTGAGCCCGGCTCAAACATCGTGGTGACTGCATGGTTGTTGTAGTTCTCAATCCCGTTGTAGTACGTATTCGGATTAAACTGCGAACGGTTGCCCATCGCCAATACCTCGCCCGTTTGCGGGTCGGCTACAACGACCGTCATGCCCTGCGGCTTGTACTGCTGTTCCACCTTGTCAAGGGCTTGTTCTACATAATCCTGTATCTGGCGATCAATGGTGAGATATACATCTAAGCCGTCTATTGCCGGAATGTAATCTCCTTCTCCGTCTGGCAGTTGATAGCCTGCACGATCCTTTTGGTAGGCAATATGTCCCTTTTTGCCAGCCAATTGTTCGTTCAATTGCAGTTCGATCCCCATTTTCGGTTCATCATACAAATCAAGATAACCGATCACGTGGGAAGCGAAGGCGTTATTCGGATAAACCCGGCGAGTCGTTTCAGTCAAATAGATTCCTGGGAGCTGATTCTTTTTGACCTTCTCACCACTTGGCAGTGTCGGATATTGCAAACTTAGAATGCGGTTCCTTTGCTCTTCACTGATCTTTTTCCCGTAGCGTCCCAATTCCACCACTTTGTTCGGCTTGGTCAAATTCTTCACCAATTCTTGAACAGGCGCATTCAAAATAGGAGCCAGCATATTCGCTGTGTAGTAGGGGTCTTTCACCACATCTTCGTCTCTCGCATCAAGTGGCTTCAGCCTTGCATTTACTGTGTATGCCTTACCATCATATGCCAAGATCTCTCCGTTTCGATCATAGATTGCTCCACGCTTCGGCTTCAAAACACTCTCTCTGTCCCACTGCTTTTGAGCCGTTTCCATAATTCTGGCAGCCTCTGCCGTTTGGATCCAATAAATCCGAAAGCTCAACGTCGAAAAGGTCAAGATCAGGCATAAAGCTACCACGAGAATTCGCCAATTTACTTTTCTCTTCCATTCCATCTCCATTCAACTCCGTCACATCAAAGATCGCCCGCCTCCCAAGTAAGGCTGATGGGGGAGACGAACGCAACCTAGCCGAGTCAGGAGCAGACTCTGGCCCAGCTAAGAAAAAATGTTACCGCACATAAGGAGCAGTAACATTTAAGGTTTTTTGTGTTGTGTTTGTGGCAGAGAACTCGCCTGTACTTCTGGTTTGCCGATCGTATGTACAGCTGCCGGATTGTATACCATCCCCTGCTTCTCTGCTTCTTTTTGCAGGCGATCCCGGTTGGTCATTTGTTCAATTTGCAATTTCAGCGTTGCATTTTTTTCTGCCGTTACACGGTTTTCATGTTTGGTGCTCTGGATATCGTAATTCAACTGGGAAATTTGCGAGTAGCGGACACCCACTAGACCCATGCCGACGACGGTTAACGAGATAAATAAGAGATACAGCAATTTTTCTCCGGTCGGAATCGTTGGCTTGATTCGAACCGTGCGTTTTGTTGTTTTCGTTACAGAGCGGGATTTTTGTTCCAACTCCATAGCTAAATTTCCTCGGTAGTAATAACTCATCGCTTCTCCCTCCCCTTTCTCGTCGATCCCGGTCTACAGCTTCTCCGCTACCCGTAGTTTAGCTGATCGTGCACGATTGTTTGCTTCCAATTCAACTTCTGATGGCAAAATCGGCTTCTTTGTAATGACTTTTACTACCGCTTTATTTCCGCATGTACAAATCGGAAAAGCTGGCGGGCACGTGCACCCTTTGGAAAAGTCTTGATAAATTTGCTTGCAGATTCTGTCCTCTAAAGAATGAAACGTGATGACACTGACCCGACCTTCTGGATTCAAAACCTCAATTGCATCGACGACGGCTTCTTTGAATGCATCCAGTTCATCATTGACTGCGATCCGAATTGCCTGAAAGGTACGCTTCGCCGGATGGGGTCCGGTACGGCGCGCAGCGGCAGGAATTCCTTCCTTGATCAACTCAACGAGTTCCCCTGTTGTTTGGATCGGCTGCTTCTTCCGTTGTTGAACGATTTGCCGGGCAATTCTCCGGGAAAATTTCTCTTCTCCATACAGCCAAATGATCTTGGCAATCTCTTCTTCGTCCCACTCATTGATAATGTCATAGGCGGACAATGGCGCTTGCTGGTCCATTCTCATATCCAAGGGTGCATCGGCATTGTAACTGAAGCCGCGCTCTCCCTCATCCAATTGCGGAGAGGATACCCCGAGGTCAAATAACACCCCGTCTACACCCTCCAAGCCTAAATCTTTCACAATGTCTTTGATATGGCGGAAGTTGCTCTTTACCAGCGTGACTCTGTCCATATAGGTAGCGAGTCTTTCGCGGGCATTATCCAGTGCCCAGTCGTCCTGATCGATGGCAATAAGTCGACCGCCCTCCGTCAACTTCGAAGCAATCAAACTGCTGTGCCCAGCTCCGCCGAGTGTACAGTCTACATAAATGCCTCCAGGACGAATGTTTAGCCCTTCGACAGCCTCATCCATCAAAACGGTTACGTGATGAAACGACAATGTCGTCACTCCTGTTCTTCTCGCTGCTACAAATTAAAATCAACCAGTTTTTCGGCAATTTCTCCAAAAGAGCCTTCTGACTGGGCAAAATAATCTTCCCAGCGTTCCTTGCTCCATACCTCTACACGGTTTGACACCCCGATGATCACACATTCTTTTTGCATGCCTGCATGCTCACGTAAATTGGGTGGTATGTTTACCCTTCCCTGCTTGTCCCACTCGCATTCGGTGGCACCTGAAAAGAAAAATCGTGTAAATGCGCGAGCATCTGCTTTTGTAAAGGGGAGAGACTTGAGTCTTTCCTCTAGTTGTTTCCACTCATCTTGCGGATAAGCAAACAAACATTGGTCCAGCCCGCGGGTAATAACAAAGGAAGTGCCTAGCCCTTCACGGAATTTGGCTGGGATCGTCAGGCGGCCTTTTTCGTCGATGCTGTGCTGATATTCCCCCATGAACACGCCCTGGTCCCCCACTTTCCTGTCGGTTGGCTCCACTTTCCCCCACTTTTCCCCACCTAGTACCTATTTGTTATTATAAAAAAAAATCCTGCGTTTGTAAGCAGGATTTTTTCGCATATTTTTTTGCCGGGAAAAGACGGGATTCGAGGAACTATTCGACCCAGCTTTCCAGGTAGGATTTTTGCTCATCTGTCAATTTGTCGATTCCGATGTTCAGAGCTTCCAACTTGTACTGAGCAACCATTTGATCCAACTCGAATGGTACGTTCAGCACTTTTTTGCCAATGTTTTTGTACTGTTCATTGACATAAGCCAAGGATACCGCTTGCAGAGCAAAGGTCATATCCATGATTTCAGCCGGATGTCCGTCGCCAGCAGCCAAGTTCACGAGGCGGCCTTCTGCGAGCAGATACACTTTTCGACCATCAGCCAGGACAAATTCTTCAATATCTTTACGCACAATACGGGAAGAAGTCGACATTGCATTCAGATCGACCTTGTTTACTTCGACATCGAAGTGACCCGCGTTGGACAAGATTGCGCCATCTTTCATCACAGCAAAATGCTCTTTGCTGATGATATCGCGGTTACCTGTCACTGTTACGAAGTAGTCACCATGCTTCGCAGCTTCGAGCATTGGCATTACTTCAAATCCATCCATGTAAGCTTCTACCGCTTTGATTGGGTCGATTTCGGTTACGATGACTTTTGCGCCCAAACCTTTTGCACGCATCGCTACACCTTTACCGCACCAGCCGTAGCCAGCTACCACCACCGTTTTACCAGCTACTACAAGGTTTGTAGTACGGTTGATACCATCCCATACGGATTGACCCGTGCCATAGCGGTTGTCGAACAAGTATTTGCAGAATGCATCGTTTACAGCAACCATCGGGAACTCCAGCTTGCCTTCTTTCTCCAACGCTTTCAGACGCAGAATACCTGTTGTTGTTTCTTCTGCACCACCGCGTACTTGAGACAACAGATCACGGCGCTCGCTGTGCAAAATAGTGATCAGGTCGCCACCGTCGTCAATGATCAGGTCAGGGCGAGTTTCCAGTGTTTTGATAAGATGCTCTTTGTATTCTGCAGGATCTGGATTGTATTTCGCAAATACGCGGATACCGTCTTCCACCAATGCTGCGCAGATGTCATCTTGCGTGGACAGCGGGTTGGAACCGGTAATGGTTACTTCAGCGCCACCAGCTTGAACTACTTTTGCCAGATAAGCCGTTTTCGCTTCCAAGTGCAAGGAGATCGCAACTTTCAGGCCTGCAAACGGCTGCTCTTTTTCAAAGCGCTCACGAATGCGGTTTAGGACAGGCATGTGTTCTTTTACCCAATCAATTTTCAGATGGCCGTTGTGCGCCAACGACATATCTTTTACGATGCTTTCAGACACTGTGTTCATGTATGGATGGACCTCCTTTTATCTCATAAAGCAACCTTCTCTATCATATCATACGCAAGTTCAACCATCACCTGTTTTTCCTATTATCGGCAGTTTACGGTTCTGCGGTTTCTACCGTAAGCAACTCCAAAAAGCGCAGCAAAGCCTGTGGCATCCATTTCTTTTTATGGTAGACCAACTGCCGGAATACACGGATATCCGGATGGGAAAAGGGGAGTATAACGAGTGTACCATTTTTCACTTCTTCTTGTACGACAATTTTCGGAAGCAACGCAATTCCTAAATCATAGGCAACGCATTGTTTTATCGCTTCCAGACTGCCAAATTCAAAAGAAGATTCCACCGTTGCTCCTGCTTCACGCAACACCGCTTCCATCATCCCTCGGTAGCTGCATCCCTTTTCTGTAAAAATCCAGGTTTCCCCGGTAAAATCGTGGGTTTCTACCTTCTCTTTTTTCACCAGCGGATGGGTAGGGGCAGTAACAACGACTAGTTTTTCCTCACCTAAAACGACATTTGTCAGTTCAGATTGATCTTGGAGCCAATCGAGCACAAAGGCGAAATCGAACTTCCCTTCCTTTACCCCTTGCCTCAAATCTTGGCAAATGCCCGGTGCTAGCATGATCCGCATACGCGGCTGCTCCAAGCGAAATTTTTGCAAATAAGGGGGTAAATAAAAGGCCGCCAATGACTCCACTGTTCCTATACTCAACGTTCCCGCCAGTTGCGCTTGCTCGGACAGATTCGCTTTTGCCTCATCTAATACGGCTTGCAGCTGTTCGCTGTAGCCGAGAAGCACTTCGCCTGCATGGGTAAGCCTGATTTTTTTGCCCCAACGCTCGAATAGGCTGACACCGAACTCCGATTCCAGGTTTTGAATTTGGGTCGTCACACTCGACTGCGCGTAGCCCAAAATTTCTGCTGCACGAGTAAAGCTTTGGCATTTTGCTACTTCACGGAAGGTTTGCAAATAACGAGTATCCAGATTTCCCCCTCATTTCATCGAAAAAATCGATTCGAATCATCTAATATTATAGATAACTCCGATTATTAAGTCTATGCTACACTTCAGTTACCAACGACAAGGTAAGTAAAAAAGCGAGGGATCTACCTATGGGGAAATTATCTACGCAAGCCCCCGGTCTAGCCAAAACACTGCGACTTCCGCAAATCGTCGCCTTATATATCGGGGCGGTGATCGGTTCCGGCGTATTGCTCATCCCCGGACTCGCAGCCGAGAAGGCTGGTCCTGCTTCCATTTTAGCTTGGCTCGTCATGTCTATTCTCGTCCTGCCCATGGCCATTACAATGGGGCTGTTATCTGCTCGTTACCCGAGCTCAGGTGGAGTCTCTACTTTTGTAAGGACAGCGTACGGAGATCGATTCGGAAACATGGTTGGCTGGTTCTTTCTCTTGTCTGTCCCGATTGGCGCACCGATTCTTAGTGTTACAGGGGCCAACTACATTGCGATCCTGCTGAACTGGAATGAGTCGCAAGTTTATGCAGCGGCGGCTCTGCTTCTTCTCGCTGTCGTAATAATGAATGTTGTAGGTTTGCATGTAGCTGCACGTGTCCAAACGATTGTTGTCTCGCTGATTATCACGATTTTGATTTTGGCCGTTGTCGCCAGCATTCCGCATGCATCTGTGACTCACTTTACCCCATTTATGCCAAACGGTTGGTTGAGTGTCGTGCAAGCCGCAGGTCTGATGTTCTGGTGCTTCATTGGGTGGGAAGCCGTGACGCATCTTTCAGAGGAATTCGTCGATCCTGCGAAAAATGCGATTCGCGGTGTCTTGTGGAGTGCAGGAATCGTTGCTGTCTTATACTTTGCCGTAGCCTTTATGACTGTGGCTACGCATAGCTATGGGGTCGGCATCTCCGCTGCATCGCTCAGTGTCATGGTTCAACTATCCTTGGGTCCGATCGGCGGATGGATTGTAGCCGTAACCGCCTTGTTCATTTGTATCGCGACAGCCAACGCGTACATTGGAGCTGCGTCACGCATCGCCTATTCGTTGGCTCAAGAAAAGATCGCTCCGCGTTGGTTTGGCACCCTCCACGTCAAGTACCGGACACCAATCGGCGGACTTCTGTTTCTCTCTCTTTGTTTTGTCGTCGTTCTTGGCGTACTCTATTTCGACGTGATCGACTTGTCCAGACTCATCGAGCTTCCCAATGCTACCTTTTTTGCGACTTACATCGGCGGGTGTCTGGCCGGGGTACGGCTGTTGCACAATAGTCGCGTAGGCCGAATCGCTTCTTGGACTTCTCTCGTATGTACCGTAGGGCTGTATCCTTTTTTGGGGTGGTCCGCTCTCTATCCGCTCGCGATTGCACTCGTCCTTTTTATTTGGCAAAAACGTCATGCCTGACACGAAAAAAGGCTGGGGTCATGTCCCAGCCTTCTTTTTCTTATTCATCTTTTCCAATCAGTCGAAACGTTTTGCCATCGCTCGAGGAAAGGTAAAACGTGCGATCGACGCTTCCGCCCAAATCCCCTGCGTAATATTGAACCGTCATTCTGTATTTATTCATTCCGATTTTTGCAAAGTACATCAGCTCATTGAACTGCGGAAACCGGATATAATCATACACTTCATATTGCATAAACGAAAAATGCTCGCGTAAAAACGATTCGCTCACAGGCAGATTGTTTTTCTTTACATACGCGACCAAGTCATCATAGCGTCGAATTTTTTGCTTATCCATCACATCACTTACGAATGACGAGACAGCTTGTGTCATTGCCTTTTTCTCGCTCTCCGGTACATTGCCAGGGTACAGCTCGTCTATTTTCGTTTCCAAACGATTTAATAGGACGACTGCCTGTGCTCTGTTGATTTTGTCATCAGGACGAAAGCTTCCATCTGGAAAGCCAGCCAGAATCCCCATTTTGTAGGCAGGGTAGACCGTCATCACCTGTGTTTCATTTTCGACCGAAAGATCCGTAAAAAATTTCGCTGTCGTTCCCCGATATTTTTCCCCTTCGGATTGATGCCCGATAGCTGCCAGCAAGGTTCTTGCCGCTTCTAACCGCGTCATGCTATCCATCGGTTTCCCCGATGGCATGATACCCGCAGAAGCCAAATGGTGATAGGTTTTTTCCGACCAACGTCCCGCAGCAGCCTGCAAGTAGGTCTCTTTGATATAGCCTTCAGGCTCATGACCTGTGAAGGAAGGTATGACGCGTTCAATCAGGGATAAAAACTGTTCTTGCGTCACCGTTTGCTCTGGCTTAAAGGTCCCGTCGGGAAATCCTTTGATCAATCCTTTTTTGGTAGCAATCCCTATTTCCTTTGCTGCCCAATGTCCATTCGTGTCGATAAATGCAGGGGAATTGACCACATATTCTTCCCGTGCGTCGGCCTTCTTCATTCCTGCGGTTGCGATGCCCGTCAATAAAACCGACAAGCTAACAACTAGTAGAGTGGCTTTTTTCCCGATTTGTTGTAATGTAATCTGCATCCCGAGTACCACCTTTCCCCAAAAACAATCCATTACTACTAAGACGCAAAATTTGTCGGAAAAGTTTCGGCATAATTTGATGAAAAGTTTTCCATCTGCTTAAACAACAAAAAAATAGCCGGGTCCACTTCTAGGACGATCCGACTATTTTGCGCTGCATTTTACAGGTAATAAAGTTGATGAGTACCATCATGCGCGAATGGCGCATCTACTAATCGGTCAATCAAACCAAGACCATACTTATTTGCAAACGGGAAAAACGAATGCTTTCTTTCTTGCAGTCCACCTTCGGGCAACAAAGCGGTCTCAATTCGTTGGACGCGGACGTGTTCCACGTCATCTTTTTGCTGTAGCGAACGAATTAGACGTTCTTCCAAAAAGGAGACCTGCTCTAGCAGCAGCTTACTATTTTTCTCCGCCAGACCACGCAATCCGCCATCCAGAGAAACGACTTCCTCTACCAGCGGACGATAGATCGACATAATCGACTCCCGTGCCGAAGCGAATTGCTGCTCCAACGGATGTGGCCCCTGATTTTTGGACCACTCCGTTTTCCAAGCGGTGAAATCAGTCAAGACTTGTTCAACAGACAACCCCAAGCTATCCAGCAGTCTCAGTTGAGCACCTTCCACAAGGGTAATGGACATCCGAGGCAATACGATCGGCATCTGCATCCCGAATAGCTCGAATACCTCCCGATAAAACGCCCAATACGCAATCTCACCCGGACCTCCAATGAAGGCAAGCGTAGGAAAGAGATGCTCCTGCATCAACCCACGAGTAACGACGTTTGTGCTAAAACGCTCCGGGGTATCTGCAACCTGCTTGAGCAATTCATCGCGACTGTAAGAACGTCTCCGATTGATAAAGCGCTCCCCGTGACGTTCTAGCAGCAATCGATCATCGCCCTCATAGACGAACAGATTGGCTTGATGCTCTTCCACTTGCAATTGGAGTGGATAGCCAGCCGTTGAAATTCGATCCGCTGCCCGCAGCATCACCTTCGTCAATTGCTCATTGTTTTCGATGATCTGTGAAAAAATGGGTTGCTGCAGTTCACGAACAAACGGCAACGAGGATTCAACCAGAACAAGACCGTGCTTGCCAAACAGTTTTGCCATCAAGCGGGCAAACCACTCTGCGACTGTGCGCGAGTCTGATGCAGTCTGCGTCAGCAACTCACGAATCTGTTTGGTTTCGGTAGTCTCTGTCTGTCCCTGGAAAAACTTTTCCAGGAACTGCGTACACAGCTCAGGGTCCAAGGGTAGCGTACTTGCCGATTGACGGCCCTTTTTGTTCAGAGCCAGTCGCTCTTTGTGCAGGCGCTTTCCATCGTCCGCTCCCCAGTACACGTGATCGATCTCATCGATGTCATGATCTTCGCCAGCAATCCAAAACACCGGAATGACGTTCGCCTGAAGCTCAGCAGACAGCCTCTTCGCTGCCTGGATCAGATGAACAGCCTTGTTGACCGTATAGAGTGGCCCACCCAGAACTCCTGCTTGCTGACCGCCGATGACCACATAGGTGTCTGGCTGTTTGAGCAACTCGATATTTTTCAGTGTTTCAGGGTGAGTACCCATCTCTTTATTAAATCGATATAAACCTTCCACGAGCTGGTTCCGGTGAGGATAGGATTGACTTCGAAGCCATTCCACGCGTTCTCGATAGGACTGTTCACGGTAGGGATTATGCTCAAAAAACTGTAATGCAGAGGCATTTTGCTGCTGGTACTCCTGTGCCAGCGGATTCGCCAATGGAAGCGCGAGACATTCAACATTCATGCTAGCTCACCTTTCTTCGGGCCATGGTCAACCAAAATTATAACATGCTCCACAGCCACAAAAAACAAGACAACCCACTTTAATGGGTTGTCAAAGTGTAATACAGGCTCGTTTGCGCTTGCATTAAAATTGCGGAGGGGTGACGGACCAGATTAACAAAGCTTCCGTTTCTCCTGTATTTTCGATTGAGTGTGTTTTGCTGCTATCAAATGAAATACTGTCTCCTGCTTCCAATACATGCTCTTCATCGTTAAAGCGTGCTGTCACACTGCCAGTAATGACCGTGAAGCACTCTTCTCCCTCTGACTGCACGAACTTGTCGACAGCCATTTCTCCAGGCATCAGTCGCACTTCCAGCATCCCCAGCTTGGCACTACCTCCCATCGAGAGCAGCGAATACGTGCCCGTCGATTCAGGAAAGACCAGTTGTCTGCGTTTTTGCAAGCGAGTCACATGCACCTGCTTTTGATCAATATCTTCGAAAAAATGAATGATGGGTGACTCCAGAGCTTTGGTGATTTTCCACAGCGAATCCAGCGACGGCTGTGAAATTCCACGCTCTACTTGGCTCAGCAAACCTTTGCTTAACCCTGTCTTGCCTGCCATAATTTCCAAGGTAAAGCCGCGTTCTTTCCGAATCATTCGAATCTTATGACCGATGGTCTCGATGGGAAGTCGCATAGTTCCAACCTTCTTTCTTATCGGAATAAATACGATATGTATCAACAGTGCTTTACACGACACCCATCGTTTTGATAATTCCGGTCGTAAACAGCACTATGTAGACGATTCCAAACCAGAGAAACGACAATCGCCAGGCTGAAAATCCTACCTTTTTGAGGGAGAGCCGCCCCTTCAACTTCATCTGTACCCACCCAAGGAGTATGGTTACCACCAGGTAAAAACAGAATACCCACCACCAAGCGGAGAATGCCTCGGGCCAGATCAGTTCGTAAGCGGAAACGGCAGAGCGAATCACCAAAAGATTCGTGATATTTATCGCGAAGCGGCCTGCCAATTTCTTGTTCCGCGTCATTCCATACAAGATGAAATAAACGATCGGAAATCCGAGAAACGGCACAACCGTCAGCGTCCCCCACAAATAGGCCCAGACATTCGCCAAAAAGGTCATCTACTGTCGCCTCCCTCCTTCCGTATTCCCATGTCTGACTTTAGAAGGATAACGCGAAGCAAGGTTTCGTGCAGCGGAGTCGGAATCCCGGCTTTTTGCCCTAGTTGGACGAGATAGCCGTTGATAGACTGCACTTCCGTCGGTCTGCGCTTCTTAATATCCTGCAGCATGGAGGAAAGATTACGGGAAGTATTTCGGCAAATGGAGACAATTTCCTGCAAGTCTGCATCCTCGATTTTTTGTCCAGCATACGCGGCTACTGCAGCTGCTTCCACAAATAAAGCACGCATGAGCTGTTGCGTATGTGAATTTTCGAGGAGGGCACCATTTGGGATTTCAAAAAGCGCGGTTAACGGATTGATCAGCGCATTTGCGATGAGCTTGCGCCAAGCGAAGGGCTGTATTGCCTTTTCATAGATAGCCTCCATGCCTGTTGCTATTGCCCATTCGACAAATATGCGAATCAGTGGATCATTGCAATCAGAAGTCTCCCAAGAGCCTACACGCAAAGTACCTGTACCGGTGTGCACGACTTCTGTAGGCGACAATCTCCTTGCTCCTTCCGTATTAATCGCAAAGAAGCACTGTGTCTCCGTTAAAACGGTTCGAAGCAATTCGTAATGACCCATGCCATTTTGCAAAGCGATTACTCTTGCCTTGAGGTCCAACCTTTGTAGAGCTGGGAGCAAGCTGTGCAAATCTGGCTGCTTTACAGTTAACAGATACAGATTCCCTTCAGGCAATCCTTCTTCAATGGAGCGAGCGGCTACGGGAACAGTGACTGAATCCCCATTCAGCTTTTGAAAGCTGAGCCCGCGTTCATTTAGCTGATTCGCCTGGAGTGAACTGCGTGTAACAATCGTAACAGGTTGTCCAGCGTGTGCGAGCCTTGCTGCATACAGCAGCCCGACAGACCCTCCACCTATGACTACTACCTGAAACGTCATTGGTTCTAGCAGCATTTGTTCACCCACATTAATCAATGCTTATTTTTCAAGAATAACAGAGTTTTCGGGATTGTTCAATTGATTGCCACAAAAAAAGATCGAAATTATCGAAATATTCCTTGGCTCCCACACCTTTTTTGTAAAAAAATAGGCTGTCGCCCATTGACGACAGCCTGACCCCTCAATTATACGGGATAAACAGCATGCTTTCTGTCCGAAAAAACGTGACGCTTTTCCTTGTAAACCTCGTAGCGCTGGATTAATTCGCGTCTCAGTTCGCTTGGAGGCACAACAGCATCCACAATCAAGTTCGAAGCCAGTAAGTACAGATCGATGTCTTCCTGATACTCTCTGCGTTTTTCCTGAATAAACGCTTGACGCTCCGCCGGGTCCTCAATCGCCTGTATTTTGTTACTGTAGACGGCATTAACGGCTGCTTCTGGTCCCATCACGGCGATTTGGGCTCCGGGCAGTGCGAGGCAAGCATCTGGTTCAAAGGCAGAGCTAGCCATTGCATACAAGCCAGCACCATACGCTTTACGTACAATGACAGATATTTTCGGTACTGTGGCTTCCGCCATGGCGGAGATCATTTTTGCCCCGTGTCTGATAATACCTGCCCGCTCTACGGCTGTCCCAATCATAAATCCCGGAACATCCGCCAAGAACAACAGTGGAATGGAAAACGCATCGCACAGCGTGATGAATCTAGCCGCCTTGTCAGCCGAATCGACAAACAAGACTCCTCCTTTTACACGCGGCTGGTTGGCAATGATACCGACAGGTTTGCCATCCAGACGTGCCAATCCGGTAATCAGTTCTTGGGCAAATAATTTTTTGATTTCAAAGAACGAATCCTCGTCGACCAATGCTGTAATGACATCATGCATATTGAAAGCTGCATTTTGGTTCTCCGGCACGATGCTCGTGATTTCTTTCGCTGTAGACACAGGAGCTTTTGCCAGTGCAGTCGGCGGCGTCAATGTATAGTTCGCCGGGAAGAAGCGCAGATAGCTGCGCGCTGCTTGAATCGCTTCTTCTTCATTGGCAGCCAGTACGTCGCCGCATCCGCTGACGGAGCAATGCATGCGTGCGCCGCCCAACTCCTCCAAGCTCACTTTTTCTCCAATCACCATTTCCGCCATGCGCGGAGAGCCCAAGTACATGCTCGCGTTTTTGTCGACCATGATGACAATGTCACAAAAAGCAGGGATATAAGCGCCACCAGCCGCAGAAGGTCCAAACAAAATGCACACTTGTGGAATTTTGCCCGAAAGCTTCACTTGGTTGTAAAAGATTCGGCCAGCCCCCCGTCGGCCTGGGAACATCTCCAATTGATCAGTGATACGCGCTCCTGCTGAATCGACGAGATAGAGAAGAGGAACACGCATTTTTTCGGCTGTCTCTTGAATGCGAATGATTTTTTCGACGGTCCGCGATCCCCAAGACCCGGCTTTCACAGTCGAATCATTTGCCATCACGCAGACGGTTTGACCATTAACCTTGCCAATTGCGGTCACAACTCCATCCGCCGGCAGATCGCCTGCCATAACATTCGCGAACAGCCCATCCTCGACCATGAACTCGTCATCGAACAATAGCTTGAGGCGATCGCGGACGAACAGCTTGTTTTGCTCCTTGAGCTTGTCATGATACTTGGCATCGCCCCCTTGCACTACTTGGGCAATTTTTTCGTGCAATGTGTCTTCCAAATGTTTGGTCATCAGCGTAATCCCCCTCGTCACTCTCCGCGGTATATCGGTTTTCGTTTTTCTTGGAAGGCTGCGAGTCCTTCTAGGCGGTCTTTCGTCGGGACGAGCAGCTTGTACGCGTTGCTTTCAATCTGAAGTCCGCTACCTAGCTCGACTTCCACTCCACAATCGATGGCAAACTTGGCTTGGGCTAAGGCAAGTGGAGCATTCGCTGAAATTTGCTCGGCCAAAGAAATGGCTGTCGCCATGAGTTGATCAGTGGGAACAATCCGATTGACTAACCCGATGGACATTGCCTCCTCTGGAAAAACACGCCTTGCCGTAAAAATCAGTTCCTTGGCGACGCCTTTTCCAACCAGCCGAGGTAGGCGCTGTGTTCCGCCGGCGCCAGGGATGATCCCGAGCGATGTCTCCGTTAACCCCATCTGGGCCTGATCACTCATGATCCGCAGATCGCACGCCAATGCCAATTCGGTACCGCCACCCAGTGCCAGCCCGTTAATCGCCGCGATGACAGGTTTCGGTAGCTTTTCCAGCTCTGTGAACGTATCTCGAATCGTTTGGATATAGACATCAACCTGCTGTGGTGACATGGAGCGTCGCTCTCTCAAATCTGCACCAGAGCAAAACGCCTTGTCACCAGCCCCTGTCACAATGACCGCCCGGATGTCGCGATTATGGTTGATTTCACTGATCAAGCCGCGCAGTGTCACAAGCGTATCCAGATTGAGGCAGTTAAAAACTTCTGGCCGTTGCAGCGTCAGTACGCCGATTGCGCCCTCTCTTTGCAGGGAAACCGTCATCTTCTATCCCCTCTTTGCGAATGTGTGGAAATACAGATCATCCAGCTGGTTTACTTGCGAGCGATGCCCGTAGCACTTTTGAGGGGAGCTCTTTGCCCAACTGCTGCCCAATATACGCACCAGCCTCAATCAACTTCTCGAGATCGACTCCCGTTTCATAGTCCATTCCGTGCAACATGTAGACCAAATCTTCAGTCGAAATGTTGCCGGCAGCTCCTGGGGCATACGGGCATCCACCAAGCCCGCCGATTGAGCTGTCAAAGATTCGGATTCCTTCATCAAGCGCCGCTGCTACGTTCGCCAATCCGGTTCCTCTCGTATCATGGAAATGGGCGGCTAAGCGCTCGTTCGTAACATCTTTCACAAGTTCTCCAAAAACCTCATGAACCTGCTTCGGTGTTGCAACCCCTATCGTATCCCCGAGAGAAATCTCGTACACTCCCATTTCCAACAGATCCTCTGTCACCCTGCGGCTATTGTCCAGCGGAACGTTTCCTTCATACGGACAGCCGAACACCGTTGAGATATATCCACGAACTTTCATCCCGAGAGCCAGCGCTTCCTGGGCAACCTCCCGCAGGATCGGATACGTGTCTGCTATCGGTTTATTGATGTTTTTTTGATTATGGGTTTCAGAGGCAGACATGAACAGGGCAATCTCTGTCAGTCCGCACTGGCGCGCCCGCTCCAGACCGCGAATATTTGGAACCAATGCGCTAAGCGCTACCTCTTGGCTGCGATTGATTCCCTGCAAGACCTCATCTGCATCCGCCAATTGCGGTATCCATTTCGGATTCACAAATGAACTTGCTTCTATCCGCTTCAAGCCTGCTGCCATCAGCTTATGAATCAAGGCAATTTTTGCTGCTGCCGGAACGATCGCGCTCTCATTTTGCAACCCGTCACGAGGACCGACCTCCACGATTTGCACACGCACAACAAGTCACCCCCCTCGCCTAGCGGTCGCTCAGTTTAGAAGTATTCTAATCCTATTCCAAAACGACAATGATATCGCCATCATTGACAAAATCGCCAATATTCGCTTTAACTTCCACAACCTTGCCTGATGCTTGAGCCTGTACAGGAACTTCCATTTTCATCGATTCCAGTACAAGGACATCTTGTCCTTCATTGATCTCGTCACCTGGCTGCACCAGAACATTAATAACGGTTCCTGCCATATTGGCTGCTACTTGTTTCATGGATGGATCTCTCCTTTACATATCATGGATATTAGCGTTTTTCCGTGCTTGACGCAGTTCCGCGCTCAGTAACAAACCATGTTGTATAGTTACCTGCTCGGAATTGTTCATTCTGTAATACTTCTTGCAAAAACGGAATGTTCGTTTTAATGCCAGTAATCAGAAAATGATCCATAGCCTTCTGCGCCTGCTGTACAGCCTCTTCTCTTGTCGCTCCAGAGACAATGACCTTTGCAATCATCGGGTCGTAAAAAGGAGTCACCTGTGTACCTGTCTCTACCCCATCATCAATTCTTACATCTTCAAATGCAGGTGGCTGGTACAACGTAATCGTCCCTGGCGATGGCAGGAAGGTGACAGGGTCTTCCGCATAGACACGCAGCTCAATCGCGTGGCGCAGAGCCTTGACGTCCTCTTGCTTGATCGACAGCGGGTGACCATCGGCAATGTCCAGTTGGAGCGACACGAGGTCAATGCCCGTCATTTCTTCCGTCACGGGATGCTCCACTTGCAAGCGTGTATTCATTTCCAAGAAGTAAAAGTTTTTCTGTTCATCTACGATAAATTCAACCGTTCCTACACCTGAGTAGCCCACTGCTTTCGCTGCGGTAACCGCTGCATTGCACAAAAGCTCTCTTGTTGCTGTGTCCAAAAAGGGCGACGGGCTTTCCTCGAGCACCTTTTGATGTCTGCGCTGTATGGAGCATTCCCGTTCTAATAAGTGGATGACGTTTCCATGTTGATCAGCAACGACCTGCACTTCGATGTGGTGCGGACGTTCCACGTATTTCTCCATGTACATCGCATCGTTTCCAAAATACGCTTTTGCCCGACCTTTCGCCGATTGGTAGGCTTGACGCAGTTCGGCCTCTTCTCGGCAAATGTGCATCCCGATTCCTCCGCCGCCAGCACTTGCCTTGAGCATCACGGGATATCCAATGGACATCGCGATGACAGCTGCTTCATCTGGAGAATCGATAGCCTGTTCACACCCCGGAACTACCGGCACTCCCGCAGCCTCCATCATACGGCGGGCAGTCAGCTTGTCACCCATTTGCCCGATGACCTCGGGGGTTGGCCCAATGAATAGAAGACCCTCCTCCAGAACACGGCGGGCAAAAGCTTCGTTTTCTGACAAAAGACCGTAGCCTGGGTGAATGGCATCGGCACCGGTGCTTTTCGCTGCTGCAAGAATAGCCTCTACGTTCAGGTAGCTGTGCGGAACGGGCGGTGGACCAATATGGACTGACTCATCTGCTTCACGTACAAACGGCAGATCCTTGTCTGCATCCGAATAGACAGCAACCGTAGCCACTCCTCTTGCCTTGCATGTACGGATAATTCGTCTGGCAATTTCACCACGGTTTGCGATTAATACCTTTTTCATGGCAACGCTCCCCTCTTTGACAAACCGACTACAACCGTAAGCGCTTCCAAATTGTTTGCCTGGTTTGTATCATGTGATGCTACTTTCTATTTTGCCACGAGAATGATCATAGTTCTAGGATGAAATTTTAAATTTTTCCAAGGAAGCGAAATCATTTCCTGACAATCCCTCTATATAAAAAAAGAAAAACACTTCGGAAAAGCCTAACATCGTGTATAATAAAGGGGCGGGGCCAAAAGGTGGCCAAGGCAAAGAGCTGTGAGAGGAGTGGCTAACCATGTTTGAAGTAAGACGTTTGCAAATCAACTATAAGACACTGGAGGAATTCCAGAAGTTTCGCGAATTTGGCCTGGAGGAGCTTTCTATGAAGGAAGACCTGGAGGCGAACATCGTGGAAAATGATTCGGAATCTCCATTTTACGGTATTTATGACAACGATCTTCTGGTAGCACGTATGAGCCTCTACAAAATTGACGGGAAATACGACCGTTACTTCCAACCTGCGCAAGACTATTACGAGCTGTGGAAGCTTGAGGTCCTGCCTGACTACCGCGGCAAAGATTACGGAACAGCTTTGGTTAACCACGCGAAGAGCTTTGGAGCTCCTATTAAAACCAACTCCCGCTGCCGCGCAGACGATTTTTGGTTGAAAATGGGCTTCACGCCTGTGAAGTACAACCTCATGCGTGATCGTGGTGAAAACCCGTACGTATGGTTGCCAGAGAGCGTAGAGCTGCAAGACTAGCTCCCTCTTTACTAACATGAATGACAGATGAATGCGCAAACAAAAAGAAGCGGATCAATCACCGCTTCTTTTTTCATACCTAGCGCTTATTTTTCCACGCGCTCTAAATTTCCGTTTTCATCCATTTTGAAGATCGCTTTGTTGGAATCTTCTTCCTGTAAAAAAGCAAGCTTGCGTGCACGTTCCATAATCTGTACCAACGCACGGTAATCATCATTGACACCCTGAACCTGATCCAGCTCTTTTCTAGCGCGTTCGTGGGCTTCTTTCAATTCTTTTAACTCCAACTCTTTTCCTTCCAACTCTTGTTCCAATTGTCGCAAGCGACGAGTCATTTCCTTTTGATTGACGAGCATGCGAATGACTGCTTCAATCTGCTGCTCCTCTACATCCGCGTACTTTTGCACCTCTGCTATTGGTGTCTCAGAACGTTTTGTATGCAACGTGACGACCTCGACCTCTGCCACCACAGGGGGCGGTGCTTGAATCCTCCCGAGCTTTTTCAATTGCTGCCTCTGGCTTTTCGCAATCGAAATGGCCGCATCGTACCGTTTACGTACGCAACTGTTCCAGCGGAAGCCGCACGCAGCTGCTGTCCTTCCCAACCTTTGACCCACTTCTTCAAATGCAGCAAGCTGTGTGCCGCCTTCGCGTATGTGGCGCAAGGTGACTTCCGCCAACACTAGATCGTCATCTTCGGTCCATGCGTCTTGTCTGGAAGCTACCATATGAGTCCCTCCCGTTACCTTTAAAAAGGATGATGTAATTCATCCTATGCTTTTCCCTACTCTTGTAGAATCGCTTTCTACTAGAAAAAGTATGTCCAAGCAAATAAATGTTTAAACGGAAAGGTCTACATCGATCAGGACATTGGGCGCTTTGTCAGGAAGCTTTCCACTACGGAGACGTGCTCAGGGCTACCCCATAGATGCGCACATTGACTCACTTCACGCCGGATTCGTTCTTCTTGCGGAATACCCATACGCTTCCACCGCAGGATCTGCATGTACGCTTCAATGCCAGCTAGTGGCTGGGCAGCGATTTTTCGAGCGAAACGATATACTTCCTCCTGGAGCTTCTCTTCCGTGTATACCTCGTCAACAAAACCGTAGGACTTGGCTTCCTCTGCACGCAATCTGTCACCAGTCAACAGGAGAGCGAGTGCTTTTGACTCTGGCAGCAAGTCCAACAGCCGACTTCCCCCACCCCAGCCTGTCGTAATATGCATACTGATTTGTACAAAACCGAACGTCGCCCGGTCACTGGCAAAACGAAAATGACACGCGCCCGCAAACTCACAGCCACCTCCGACCGCGGCACCGTTAATCATGGCAATCACCGGTTTGGAATACTGATCAATGGCGGACAAAAGCCCCGTCACTTTGCTGAGCAAAGGATGCGCCTGTTCAAAGCCACGAGCTGCAATAAACTGATTCAAATCGCCTCCGGAAACAAAGCTTCTGCCCGTCCCCGTCACAATCAGAACCTTCACCCGAGGATCGGCTTGGCAGTCTTGCAGGACCTGATGCAGTTCGTCAACCAGCTCCACGCTGATGGCATTATGTACATGCGGTCGATTTAATGTGATCGTGGCAATACCGTCCTGTTTTTGCAAAAGCAAGGTCTCCATAAGAACTCCCACCTCTTTATCAGCTTGTGGCTTTATTTTACCTTTCGATGGACAAACAAAAAAGAGGAGGTCTTTCCCCCCTCTTCATTAGGACAACAGATTTTTCATGGCGGAAGAATTGAATCCGACAATCAGGTTTTCACCGTCAGTCAGGATCGGACGCTTCAAAAGCTGAGGCTCTTCGCTAAGCATTTCGAGCAGTTCCTTCACCGACATATCATTAATATCGACATCCAGGTTTTTAAAACGCTGACTTCTCGTCGACAAGATTTCATCCAAGCCATTTGAAGTCATTTTGATAATATCCAGCAGTTCTTCTGCTGTCGGTGGATTTTTGAACAAGTGACGCTCTTCGTAATTCACTCCGTTTTCTGCCAGCCATGCCTTCGCTTTGCGACAGGATGTGCAGCTAGGATAAGTGAAAAACGTTAATTTTTGTGTTTGTGTACGTTCAGCAACGGCCATTGGTTACCCCTCCATCTCATCTATTACGCATGATTTCATCTATAAAAGTCTTACGATTTGCAGTTCTTGATGTTTGGTTCAGGCTCTTACAAAAAGTTAGCCAATAAAATTTCTTTCCTTACTTTGGATTTTAATGCTTCATTAACACTATGTCAATAGTAGTTAATTTAAAAACTAGATGAAAATTCGTGTGATATCCTGTTGTAGCACACTGCTACCTTAACAAGTAACACAAAATGGGATACACTTATGAAGATTGTTCAAAAAGTTGTCTTTTGATCACGAAGGAGTCCTGAAAGTTGGGTAACATCGAAAGAGGCGTTCACCTTCAAAGTCCGGTGCTCATGTAGGTCCCCTACACTCACCACTTTCTCGGTGCTGAAAAGACGACTTTTAGAATTTGATCTTATGGAAATTGTTTTGAGAAAGGGGTATCGGCATGGACCACGATGCGCAAAAGTTAACCAGTGCTTTAGCTGACCCCACCCGTTTTTCCATTTACCAATTTGTCGCCTACAGTAAAGATCCCATCACGGTTCAGGATATAGCTGATCACTTCTCTATCCATCCAAATGTGGCACGCTTGCATTTGACCAAGCTGGAAGACGTGAATTTACTCACTGCTGTTACAGACAAAAGCGGTAAGGGAGGACGTCCCAGTCGGTTGTACTCACTTTCTGAACAGGTTGTGAGTCTGCAATTCCCACCTCGTGACTATCAGTTGTTGGCCGATATCGCGATTGAAAGCCTCCTATCGCTCGGCGAGGCTGGCGAAGCCGCTCTCATTAAAATGGGACATCGCATTGGAACAGAGATGGCAAAACGGGCGGTTGTCCAAAGCGGAATCAATTTAGAAACAGCCTCTATGGAAGAAAAATTGGACCTGGTCCATCGGATTGTCGTGGCCCAGGGATTGAAACCAGACATCGAAGCAATGGATGAAGGAAAGCTGCGTTTTCGCGTGAATAATTGCACCTTCTCTGACAGCGCAAAAAAATATCCGAATGCCGTATGCCAGATGCACAACGCTCTCTTGATGGGAATATTCGAAACGTACTTGGGGAACATTGAGTTACGTGAGGATGATTCCAAAATTCGCGGTTGCCAATCCTGCAACTATACGGTGATTCAGTATTAGCACCGCAAGTCCAGTCTCTCCCCCTCGGGTGACAATAATCCGACATACCTTTATCGTTTACACGTGTTCACCTGTCCTATATAATGGGGGAGGAATCTTGTAAATCTTACCGTTCGAGGCAAAAAGGGGGGACAAAAATGGATCGTATGTATCGCGTTCTTGGTTTCTGGACCATTGTGATCGCGTTGATGGCGTTTTGGGGAGAATTGTACCCGATGGCGCTCATCTTCTTCAGTTTGACTGCTTTCTTCGTAGCATTGAGCTACATGAATCTGACTGAACGAGTATACTTAAACATTTTCTTCGGCTTCATGTTCCTGTCTTTTGTTGGATTCACGTATTACACGTTCTTCGTGATGCCTGTTGGCCCACAAGAGCACGCTTTGCTACAATTGATTATGTAAAAAAAGATGCTCGCCATGAGCATCTTTTTTTGTGTTCCCTTCTTCTTTTACTCCCGGATGCCTTTTCCTTGGACCATAACCCAAAAACGCCCACCCAAGCCAGCAGGATCGATCAACTGCTGAATAGCCCGATTCCGTTTCATCGCAACGCTCGTGAAAGGGTCTGTATCCATATGCGCGACCGCTTTATGAAGCAAGCCATTGCGCATCAAAAACCGATCCTGCCTCATATAGTCCATTTCCCGTAAACCAGCCTTTTCTCCATACTCTTGCCACGCAGAAAAATTCACATGTGTCGTCAAGTCTTGTTCGCCAATGTTGATATACGGATTCGTATGCGCCCGATGACGATGATAGCACATCAGTGTTCCGTTTTTTCTACTGGGATGGTAAAGCTCCTCTTGCAGATCACCGTAATCAATCGTAATGACGAACCCTTTTTTCAAGAGGGAGGAAACTTCTTGTGCCGCTTGCTCCATCGCCAAGTTTATCTCGATCCGCATGCCGATCGGCAGCTTCAAGTTCAGCCCTAGCACATATTCTCCTAGCGCTGGTGTCATCTCTCCCAGACACTCTTCCAACCCGTCCTCGGCAGCACGCACCCACACTTCCTGCCAGCCGAATTTGGTTTTTTCTACAATATGTACCGGAAATGCGTCCAGCCATTCATTCGAAAAAATAACCCCTTCTATTTTTTCATGCTTGGCAGCTTCCTTCACGGAAGAATACCAACGCTTCGGACCCTCGTGCCACTCGAGTGCCTCCTGCTGCACTTTCCGGTGATACGGACTCGCTTCTATCAAAATGACCGTCAACTCTTTGTATACCGCTGGCTTGCATTCGCGGATACGCTCCAGCATGTGACGGCAGACAGCCCCGGTTCCACCACCAATCTCCACGAGAACAGGCGAAGTAATATCCGCCTCCTCCCATAATGCCAAAACAGCATCCGCGATTGTTTCCGCAAAGACGGGATGCACCGATGCGCTCGTATAAAAATCTCCCGTTTTGCCTACTTTGGGTTGTTCAACCATATAATATCCATGAGTATCGTGGTATAGGGCCAACTCCATAAAGCGCGCGAACGTAATCGCTTTTCCTGGTTGGTTTTCTATTTCCTCGCGAATCAGTTCGATCATCGTCATAAGCTCTTCTCCTGCTATCCAAATTCAACTAGATAAGGCTATAATACGAAAAGAAGCATACAATATGGAAAGGCAAAAGCAAAAGGTGAAATCATGCGCAAATTTCTTCTCGTCTTGTTCCTGTTTGTATGTCCACTAACGGTATTCGCACAGGAAGAGCCCGCTACCCCTTTGGAGCAGCTTATCCTGCAGCAGCATTTTACACAAAAAGAGCTGGAGCGAACCCTCACCTTACTAAAGGAAGAAGAGACGCGGACATACGGGGAAATCGCTCAAATGGATCTCGACTTGCAACGGCAAAAGCTAGTGATGGAAGCCACACAACGTCGTGCCGGCGAAGTAGCGCGTGCCTATTACATGGGCGAGCGTACTAATCTTCTGACGTTACTATTAAATGCGGAAAATTTCAATCAGTTCTTATTGATGTACGACTTCTACGAGATCTTGTACGAGCGTGACATGTCTCGACTAGAGTCCTATCATACTGAGCGCACCAAGCTCACCGCGATGCAAACCGACAAAAAGAATCGATTGGAACAACTTCAGACGCTACGAAAAAAATACGAGCTTCAATTGTCAGAGATGCTCGCCGTTGCCGCTGAAAAAGAAAAGAATGTACAAAAGCTGGATGACCCGACCGTTGTGGAATCCATGATGAATCACTTGATTTTAGACTGGGAAAAACGTGGTTTGCCCGCATTCCAGACCTTCTTCGGAATGCTCGCGCAGGTCATGGTTCAGGTTCCCGAGTTGGCGACGCCCGATCGAATTCAGTCAGAAGGTCTTCTTAAGCATACGCTAACCATTAACCAGACTGACTTCAACAATTTTTTGATAGAGAAAGATGCGTTGTTTAAACAATCGCATTTCTCCTTTGAGGATAACAAGCTGACCGTAGAAGGCACGTATGATCAGATGGAGCTCAAGCTCGTTGGTAACTATGAGCTCGTCTCTCCTACCCATCTCAAATTCCACATTACCGAGCTGTACTTTGACGGCTTTGCCTTGCCTCAATCGACCGTAGAGGAAATGGAGGAAGCGTACGATCTAGGATTTTATCCGGAGCTGATCTCCCCCAATATCCAAGTGCAGGGCATCACGCTGATGGACGAAGAATTAAAACTCCAGCTACAATTCAATCTTCCCTTTGGATTCGGAAAGAAGTAAAGCCAGCTATTCATTAGCTGGCTTTTTTCTTGGAAACAACCTTATTGACATGAGCCGGCATTTCCTTCTGCAATTGTGTCATGTACTGGATCGCTTCTTTCGTCAGCGTCGGGTATTTCTGCCCCTGCTTCAGCTTCTCCAATGTTTCTGACACCGGGTAAATGACGTAGTTGCGCTTGTTATTTTTCCGATAAAAATGAACGTAGGTCGGAATCATTTCAGCACTTTCGATGCTTGCCTCTCCTGACTCATTCTTGTACAGCACAAGCTTCAGGATTGCCCCAACATCCTTGTAGTCCCATCGCTGCGCAGAGATGAAATTGCCTAAAGAATAGGTGATCAGTCCTTTGTGTTGACTTCCATCTTCGAGGGTAACCGTCTTCCATTCGTAAGGTTGTACCACATGTGGATGCGCGCCCAGTATGATATCCGCTCCAAATGTCAGAGCTTGCTCGGCGGTCTTGATTTGTTCAGGACTGGGCATTCGCTGATACTCATTTCCGAAATGAAGCGCCACTGCAACCAGATCGGCTCCTTTTTCTCTTGCCCGTGCGATGTCTTTCTTCATCAGCCCAGGCGAAATGAGATTGATCAGATACGGCTTGCCCTCTGGAATCGCGATTCCATTCGTTCCGTACGTATACGATAGCAAGGCTAGCGTGAATCCGTCCTTGGTCAACAGCAAGGGCTCATCTCGATCCTCAGGATTTGCAAACGTTCCCGTGTGCGGTAGACCGGCTTCATCGAGATATTTGATGGTTTGCAGAACTCCTTGTTCTTTGCGGTCCATCGAATGGTTATTCGCTGTTGTTACCGCAGTAAATCCAATTTCCTTCAACGCATGTGCAAGGGACTCAGGAGAATTAAACATCGGATATCCTGAGTATTTGGCCTCGCTACCACTCATCGTTGTCTCAAGATTGCCGATGACCCAGTCTGCCTCGCGGAACATCGGGATGACATTCGGGAAAAAACGTTTAAAATCATAGCTTTTCGTCGCTGGGTCCCAAACGGCATCCAACTGCTCCTGATGCATCATGATATCCCCAACGGCGAGAAGGGAGATACGCTGTTCCGGAAATCTTGACGGCAAAGTCGTAGGTTGTGTCTCCTGATGATTGGGCGCTGTCTGCTGTGGTGTTTCGGGATCGGGCACTTTCACGTCGGGAGCTTGGTTTGTCTTATCTGCTTGGGCGATGGGTGCCGCACACCCAACCAGACTCGTGCAGGCAATAACGAGAAGGAGTGCCCATTTCCATGTTCGCTTCATAATAAATAGCTCCTTTGGTAAATGGTGACCCCTTCCTTTTCTCCACCACCTGACAAAATCCTCTCCCAACCTTTATAAAGAATGATGAAGTGACTAACGCAGCATGCCTGTGACAAACGGATTGTACGTTTTCTCGTAGTCGATCGTCGTCTTCGGACCATGTCCAGGATATACAATTGTCTCATCATCGAGCTCAAACAGTTTGTCCTGAATGCTGATCATCAGTGTCTCATAATCTCCTCCGAACAGATCCGTACGCCCGATGCTCTGGTTAAACAGAACGTCGCCACCGAAGCAGTGCTGGCCAATTACGAATGAACAACTGCCTGGTGAATGCCCTGGCGTATGCAACACCTGAATATGAAAACCTGCCAGTTCCAGAGTTTGACCATCTGCCAATTCGTTCTCAGCCCGCTCACAAACGATGAGTTCGGGCAGATTCCAGCGTCGAGATCCGTTGAGATCAGGATTGGTGAGCCATTCCTGCTCCAATGGATGAATGTAAACCGGTGCTTTTGTCAATTCTCTTACTTGGTTGAGACCACCAATATGATCCAAGTGGGCATGCGTCAAAAGAATAGCAACGACGTTTTTATTAGCAAGAGCGCGGAGCAACTGATCTGGCTCCATGCCCGGGTCAATCACAATGGTCTGGTTGGTAACGGTGTTTGTCACCACATAGGCATTGGTTTGAAATGCTCCCAACGCATAAGATTCAATGGCAAGATTTTGATTTGTCATAGGAAACCTCCTTGATTTTTTGATACGATAGAAAAAACACGATTGCAAACATGGGGGTATGACATGCGCCATATGTACGGAATTGAACTGAATGTACCAGCCGGGAAGCTCCCTGGCTTCTATGCTCAAGTCATACATAAAATCGGAGATCATGTCAATGTCTTTGATCGGGACAAACTGCTTTTTATTGTAGAGAACCAAGCCGAACAGGAGAAGCTAGAGACCATTTTGGAGAAATCCAACATGTTAGGCGATGCCTTTTCTCTATTGCTGCTCCCGTCAACAACCACCATCGATCAACTCGATGATATCGGTTTTGTCTCCCAAAATGAACATTTGTATGTATATGCAGATCAAGTTGCCATCGTAACGCCCGAGGCCCCATCCCAAACTGAAGATCAGTGGGCTGCCATGGAGCAACTCCGTGAGCATGTTCTAGGCGTGATACCTGAAAGTACACAACAACCCGAAGCCTACCTGATTGATCAAAGCTTGATTCCACTCGCAGAGGGAATCGCAAAGGCTTATCAAGTGAAGCTCGTTTGGCTCCATCCGACCAAATGAATCCTTTCCATGAAAAAAGGGAGTCCCTGATAGCGAACTCCCTTCTCCTTATTACGATGATTTACGATCAAATCGGAACCACGCCACCTGATTGTCCACAAGACCAAAATTGGCGGTGTATTTGCTGCCTTCATACACCACTTCTTGTTCGCCTTTTCCTTTGCCGTACAGCTTCTCTAGCTGCCCAGCACTGTCAAACATCGTGAGTCCTCGATATGTTTTGAATTTTTGCGCGTCCTCACGGGGAACTCCACCCAGCATAATCGATGTCAATTCACCTTTGTGGACTTTGATCATCATCTGGCTTTGATCAACCAGCAGCATTCCCATTACTGCATCTCCCGCACCCTGCGCCATTTGCTCTACCGTATAGCTTTGTCTTGTCACCATATCCATAAAATCAGCTTTTGTTGGCTTCAACATATCCATTGCTTCTTTTATGTTCTGCCCGATAAAAATGCCGTTTACTCCGTATTCCTTTGGATTTTCGGGGTCAAATGCAGCAGTTGGTTCCGACTGGGCCGAACATGCCACCAAGACAACTACTGTCAACACCCAAAACGCAGTCATTCGCAAGCATTTCCACATCATTCACTTGTGCCCACCTTTGCTACCGCTCTTTTGGTTATCTTAGCGTATCCGGCAAGCATCGGGCAACTATAGGAAGACGAGCTTTATTCTCGTGTTCCGCTGACTTTGCGGCGCGGTCGATTAGGAGGCAAATTGCTGTCCACTGATTGTTTGAAGCTCTCTAATATTTTGAGGAGTGATGCGAAAAAAGGCGAGCCAAACACCGCAACAATTCCCCACATCCATGTTCCTAACTGCCACGAATCTTTTACATAAGCGGATTCAGCACCCGTTAAAATAAGTGCCGGGTCCAGACCAAGCATGCCAAAAATGACACCAGCAGCCAATACGGAAATAAGCAGATTGAAAAAGCGCTTGTAGTGCATCAATCGAGCAGCATGATACTGATCCTCCCAGCAATTTTCTTTCGCCTCATAGTCTGTCGCCAAAAAGGGAATGACTGATTTAAAAGCTTCCGTAACTCCTGCTGCCGCGCTGGATACCGCTGTGATGTAAATCAAAAAAGAAATAGATGAATCCAACGTAACCATCATGCTTCCCTCCTTTGTACATATGTATGGAGTTGGAGGGACAACTTGCAAATTTTTTTGCAGTTTGTATATTTCCCCTTTGTTGTTTATGCGGTAAGATGTGAAGTGCATGTAAATATGAGGAAGGGCAGGGATTGCTATGCAGGACTTTTCTTTTGTATGGAATCAGTACGACTTGATTCGCGGAATGTTTTTGGCGAGATTGACGGAAATAACCGAGGAAGAAGCAGATGTGGTTCCAGTTGGCTTTAAAAACAACATTCGCTGGAATATTGGCCATATTCTTCTGACACAAGATTACTTGCTCTTCGGACCAGAAGGAATGAAATGTCCTCCGCATTACGCAGCCATGTTCGCTCCAGGAACCAAACCTGCTGATTGGCAAAAAGAAGCACCTTCCCTCGAAACCTTAGCTGCCGAGCTAAAAGAACAGCATGTGCGTATCAAAGAAGAATTTCACTCCCGCTTGAATGATCCATTGCCAAAACCGTTTGAGCTAGGAGACAAAGGCACTATGCATACTTATGGGGAAATGATGGTCTTCACTCTTTTCCATGAAGGAATGCACATCGGATGTATTTCGTCATTGCGAAAAGCAATCGCGGCTGCTAAATAAGGAAAATCAGACAAAAACGCGGGATCGTTTATCCGCGTTTTTCTTTTGCCTGCCAAATCTTCAAAAATGAAAACCGCTCCAATGAGGAGCGGTCCTTGTCGAGCCCGAATTGCTTATGGGGTTCTACCGGTTATTCTCTTTGGCTCTTCAACCTCCGTCGTAGAGAAAAGTAGCTAAAGGAATCGGTGTATCTCCATACGACTTTCGTCGATTGCTTGATCATGATTATCCACGGATCTTCGCCTCCTGCAAGGCCTTTCGCCGTTTACTCACATGAATCAACGGGCTCGACAAAAATAGTATGACCTCTTCGCAGTTTTTCATACATCCTCTTTACAATAAATCTGCGGCCAGCTGTGCGAGCACACTCCGTTCGCCTTTTTCCAACTGAATATGTCCAGCCAGCTTTTGGTCTTTAAATACTTCGACCACGTAGGTTAAACCGTTGTTGCTCTCATCCAGATACGGATGATCAATCTGCTCAGGATCACCCATTAACACAATTTTCGAGCCGTCCCCCACCCTCGTCAGGATCGTCTTCACTTCATGCTTTGTCAAGTTCTGGGCTTCGTCAATGATAATAAATTGTTCAGGGATGGAGCGCCCGCGAATATACGTCAAAGCTTCCACCTGCAAACTTCCCATGCCTGCCAAAATTTTATCCAAATCACCTGGGCGTTTTGTGTTGAATAAATATTCCAAATTATCATAAATCGGTTGCATCCACGGCCGAAGCTTTTCTTCTTTTTCGCCGGGCAAATAACCGATGTCTTTTCCAAGCGGAACGATAGGTCTTGCTACTAACAGTTTTTTGTATTTTTGCTGGTCCTCAATTTGCAGCAGGCCCGCTGCTAATGCCAGCAAGGTTTTTCCTGTACCGGCCTTACCGGTCATGGTTACTAAAGGGATATCATCTCGTAGCAGCAATTCGGTTGCCATCCGTTGCTGCACGTTGCGGGCTCGGATGCCCCAAATCGGATCATCATCTGAGATAAGCATTTCTAACATTTTTCCGTCCGGGTCGACTTTTCCAATCGCTGAAATAGATGGGTTACATTCGTCCTTCAGCACTAAAAATTGATGAGGATAAAAGCGATAGCGCGGAAAACAGGAGGCCAGCTGCAGTTTTCTTGTCGCATAGTAAGTCTTGATGATGTCGGATGCTACCATCATCTTCTGATACCCCGGGTATATACTGGAGAACTCTCCCACAACTCGATCCGAAAGAAAATCTTCTGCGGAAATATTCAATGCATCAGCCTTGACTCTCATGAGAGCATCCTTACTTACCAAAATGACTGGTCTTGGCTGTGGTTTTCCATTTTCCTCCTCTTGTAAGTTTAGTGCAACCGCCAAAATGCGGTTGTCATTACTCATTTCCGTGAATTGTTTTTGAAGGCGGTGGAAAGAGGAATGATTCAGTTCCACCCGAAACAACCCACCCGTTTCAAGGGTAATGCCAGTGTGCAATTGCCCCAGCTCACGAAAACTGTCAAAGAGCCGAGATACGTACCGAGCATTGCGGCCAATTTCATCCATGTACCGCTTTTTGGAATCGATTTCTTCCAATACGACAGCTGGTATGACGATTTCGTTGTCAGCGAAGGAAAACATCGCCCTTGGATCTTGCAGGAGTACGTTGGTGTCCAGTACGTAGATTTTCTTCAAAATCTCGCCTCCTATTACCCTTCTTATATACCCTATGCAATTTTTGGAGGGATGCTCAAGTGCGGCGACGTGATGTACTACAGTCTATGTTCAGGTAGACAGAGATAGACGACCCAGTGGCAGAATGAAAATGGGCAGCCCAGAACAAAATACTTGTAACCCTGCCCTCCTCATGAAAGGAAGGCAATACTGGGAAAGGGAGAATGCCTGTGAAACGGATCATGATCTACTGCCTCGGTTTTAGCTTGTTGCTTACAGCATGTATGTCAGGCAATAAACCCCCGGCGAATCAGGCTGCACAACAGCCGAAGCATGCCAATCATACTCAGCGCGTTCAGCAAACTGCTCCTGAGCCTGCTTATAATCAATCTTCCCAAGCCACCGCTGATCGCCTCGCCCAACTGGCAACACGTGTGAAAAGGGTACACAGTGCCACTGCTGTGGTATTGGGCAAATATGCGGTAGTCGGTATTACAGTGGACCCGAATCTGGATCGCCCAGAAGTTGGCGTCATAAAGTATACGGTTGCGGAAGCTCTGAAAGAAGACCCCCAAGGAGCGAATGCTGTCGTAACTGCAGACCCTGCTATCGTACAGCGGTTACGGGAAATGAGAGATGATATTCGTCGCGGCCATCCTGTTGCCGGAATTACGGAAGAGTTGGCGGACATCGTAGGTCGGATCATTCCCCAGTTGCCGCGCAGTGTGCAGCCTCGCGAAGAAACCCCTTCTCAAGTAAAAGAAAAACGCATGCACAAAGAACCGCAGGGACAAAACAAAATCAACGCAAATCGTACAGGATCACCATAAAAGAAAAGAGGTATCCCCGGATTTAAGCCCGGGAGAATACCTCTTTTTCTTTATGGACTGGTGTTTCAGACGGCAAATGATCCAGTGCTTGCTTCAAATCTGCCACCAAGTCATTGAAATCCTCTAAACCAGCTGACAATCTGATCAAACCATCTGTGATTCCCCTTGCAGCTCTTTCTTCAGCAGGCATCGCTGCATGTGACATCGTAGCTGGATAGGAAAGAATTGTTTCCACTGCCCCGAGACTGACAGCCACAATCGGCAATTTTACGCGATCAAACAACGCTTTTGCTCGCTCGCGGCTCCCTACATCAAAGGAAAGAACAGCCCCATGCCCAGTCGCTTGTTGTGTTTGAATCAGGTGCCCGGGGTGATCCGTCAGTCCCGTATAGTAGACTCGGCTTACTTGTGGATGCGTAGACAACCAGTCAGCCAAGCTCGCGGCTGTCTTCGCGCTCACATCCAGTCGGGCTTTCAATGTTTTCAGCCCACGCATCACGAGCCAGCAGTCCTGCACACCCAAAATCGCTCCCATGCCATTCTGGATAAAGTAGAGCTGCTCCCCTAACGAAGCGTCTCTGGTCACGGCCAGACCTGCCACCACATCGCTATGCCCACCGATAAACTTCGTTGCACTATGAATGACCACATCTGCGCCAAGTTCTAATGGGCGCTGGTAATACGGGGTAAGGAACGTATTATCGACAATGACGAGCACGCCGTGCTCCTTCGCGATTCGAGAAACCGCTGCAATATCTGTCACCTTTAAGGTAGGATTGGAGGGAGTCTCCAGGTAAACCCCTTTTGTTATCGGTGTAATGGCTGCGCGAACGGCTTCAGTATCTGTTGCATCCACGAATGTAACGGAGATGCCCATTCTCGACAATACTTTAGTCAAAAAACGAAACGTGCCACCGTATACATCCTCCGCCACTACAACATGGTCTCCGGCTGAAAACAGCATGAAAACGCTGGAAATGGCAGCCATGCCAGATGAGAACGCGAAACCTCGTGCGCCTCCCTCCAGAGACGCAATGGCTTCCTCCAAAGCCTGCCTGGTCGGATTGCCAGATCTGGCGTAATCAAAAGTACCTGGCTGATCGATATCAGTCTGATGAAATGTGGAAGCTTGATAAATCGGAACCGACGACGCACCTGTGAACGGGTCAATGCAAGTGGAACCGTGGAGGATCTTGGTTGCAAAATTCATCGTACACTCCCCCCTACGACCAAACTAGCATTCAAGGCCTGAAACAAATCGGCTATGACATCATCTGGATGCTCGATGCCAACCGACAGTCGCAATAATCGATCACAAACACCGACATGCTCTCTGACTTCTTGCGGGATATCCGCGTGAGTCTGCGTCGCCGGATACGTACACAATGACTCGACACCACCCAGGCTTTCGGCAAAGGACACGATTTGCAGATTTTGCAGGAACAATCCCACCTGCTCTGCATCGCGTACGCGGAACGATACCATCCCACTATGCCCGGTCGCTTGATTCACCTGGATCTCATGCCCGGGATGCTCTGGTAGACCTGGATAAAATACCTCCGCTACTGCCGGATGCTCACGCAGTTTTTCCGCTACAATCAACGCGTTGGATTGATGACGCTCCATCCGCAATGCCAATGTCTTCATCCCGCGAATGAGAAGCCAGCAATCCTGCGGTCCAAGTACAGCACCGATTGAATTGTGCAAAAACCGGATTTTTTCCGACAACTCTTCTCCTTTTGTTACGATGAGTCCAGCCAGTACATCGTTATGTCCTGCCAAATACTTGGTTGCACTATGTAAAACGATATCTGCACCAAGCTCTAGTGGGCGTTGACAATAGGGGGTTAAAAATGTGTTGTCTACAATCGTCAGGAGCCCGTGCTGTTTCGCCAATTGCGTTACTGCTCGAATGTCGGTAATCTGCATGAGCGGATTGGTTGGTGTCTCGACGAAGATGGCCTTTGTCTCTGGGCGAATCGCATTTTTGAGTGCATCAATGTCACGCAAATCCACGTACGAAAATGTCAGACCGTAACGAGAGAGCACTTGCTCGAACAATCGATAGGTTCCCCCGTAAAGATCGAGTGAAACGATCAGATGATCCCCCTGGGAAAACAAGCCCATGACGGTGTGAACAGCAGCCATACCAGAGGCGCAAGCGAATCCTGCATCTCCTGATTCCGCTTCAGCGATGGTTTCCTCCAAAATAGTGCGAGTAGGATTAGCTGTGCGCGTATAATCATATCCAGTGCTCTGGCCCAAGGCAGGATGACAATAAGCCGTTGCATAGTAAACAGGAAAACTCACCGCCCCTGTTTTTTCGTCTCTGCCTACTCCCGCCTGAATCAACTTTGTTTCCAATTTCATGTCTGTTTCTCTCCCTCCAATAGTGTACGAGGGCATCAAAAAAGCCCCCTTTCCTCTGAAAGAAGGCTTTGTTTACGTCACCGTAAGCAAATCCTTCTCATCTTTCAGAGTTTGATAACTCTGCAGGAATTAGCACCATTATCTCCCTGTTAAAATACAGGTGATTGGTTGCCGGGCATCATCGGGCCAGTCCCTCCGCCGCTCTGGATAAGAAGATTGCTATTCAATTCGATTGACCCTAATAGTAAAGGATCGGCAGGATTCTTGTCAACAATTTATTTCCACCCGTTAATTTGCATCTTTCAAGGCGGTCATAACTTGATTGTCCAGCTTCGCTGCTGCGTTTTTGTCATACGTTTTTTCATATTGTGGTTCTACGGAAATACGGGAACCGTAAAACATAATATCACGAACAGCCTCAATTTTGATCTCTGCCATGGCCAGCTTGAGCGGAACTCCTTCCAAGCGGTCTGTTTTAACGACAGCACGACCATTAATGGCAAAAGACGAGCCGGCACCGATCAAATGCAGGACAACCTGCGGTTCCTTCGCAATATTAGCCAAAATACGGGAGCGATTATCCACGGCAAAACGAATCGTATCGGCGCTGACAGCATACGTCCAGGACAAGGAGCTGAGCGATGGTGCCCCTGACTCATGGTCTACTGTGCCCAAAGTAACAAAGCGCTCCTTTTGCAAGAGCTTGAATAAATCTTCGGAAAGAGATTGGGAAACAGTTTCAGCCATTTCAAAGCCTCCTAACAAACGTTTTGTACGTTCATTTTACCCTTCGCACAGCTGATAGGCAAACGTTTCCTCTCCACCTTGATTCTGGTTGTCTTTTTCCCTAGACTGGTAGGTAACGATACCGAATAGTGAAAGGGGATGACAGCTTGTCGCCTACAGACCGTCTCATGCAGCAAATTGATCAAGTTCTTGAAGAGCTTCAGGAAGTTCGGAAGGTAAATGAGCGGATGCACAAAATTGCGATGTTCCTGGAAGATATCCGACTAGCAGATGTAATCCAAAATTACACAGCCCCGCGCAAGCTGCTCTGGATCAATTTCCTCGCAGGTCTTGCCCGGGGTCTGGGATTGACGATTGGTACTGCTATCGTTTTGGCTTTCCTCGGCTCCCTCTTGACGCAATTTCTTTCGATCCCCATTCTGGGTGATTACATCAGACAATTGGTGGAGTACGTCGAGACTTACAAGCAGCGGCCTTAATGATAGAGACTAGTCTCTGTCCTCGTCATGATCGTCATCGTCATCATCGTGATCGTCATTCCATTCCTTACCGTGCTTTTTCCAATAACCATACGCGTTGCCGTTGGGATGCTTATCTTTCTGCTTCCCTTTTTCTTTTTTCTTTTTGTCATCATCATCATTTTCATCGCCGTCTGTTGGCTTCACAGGCTCGACAATGACTTTTGTGCTTAATGCAACGTCAGCTTTCTTAACCAGCTTATCGTCTTCATACAGTGCGAATTGAATGGATTTGGCGCTAAAGGAACGATTCTTGTAAGACAAGGTCAAAGAAAACTCACCTTTGTCATTCGGTTCAATCTCTTTTTTCTGACCGTCTGGAGCGATCACAAACAGCTCAGTATCGTCCTTTTTGTTCCAGCCGCTTACTGTCCCTTTCACCTGAATGGACTTGGCGGCAGGATTGTTTACAGCAGTCGCCTTGATGGCATATTCGGTCGCTTGATCCTTATCAGGGGCGTTAACAATTTCTACCTGAACGGATTCGGAATCAACCTTCTTGCCATCCTCATAAACCTCGATCAAGGCTTTTTGATCTTTTGCTGCTTGTACATCCTTTACTGAAACCGTAAAGCTGCTTACGCCATCCCACAGCTTCTTCACGTTTGCGTCTTTTTTCACGCCATTATAGGTGACAGTTACTTTGTCTGCCCCCTGCTTGACAATTCCTTTTACTTTTAGTTCTTTTTTCTTCGCATCCAATACAGTCATGGTATGGATGATCATTTCCTTATCTTCTTCTGCTTTTGGAACGATCTTTACCTTTTCGCTATCGACCAGCTTGCTGCCTGCGTAGGCACTCACGGTTACATACGGTTCATAGGATGCATCCGGAGCTTCAAAGCTGACTGTAAAAGAGTGATCGTTGGTCGGAACGACTTCAATGATGTCAGAATTCGGCTTTTTCACAACAACCTTGGTGACATCCGAAGTCACAATCCCCTTTATGTATACCTTGTTATTTTCAGTCTTGGCATTTACGCTCACGATTTCTTCAGCATTCTCTGTCAGGCGCACTTCCAGCCAGATATCGCTGTAGTACTCGTTGTAGATACGCTCCCACTCTGCTTTGTTTTCTTCCATATACGTTTGGAGCTTCGTATTCAAGTTAATCTCATCTACAATAATGTACAAGTGATCTGCCTGATTCTTCAAGAGCATGTTCAGTGTCGTTGGATCATTTTGGGCAAGTTCCTTAAGATTGTAGCGCGTGACTTGCTTCCCCTCGTCATTCATGACTACCTTTGTGGCACTTGGACTAGCAATCGAGCTTGCATTGGCAAAAATTGGCGTCAAACAGCCAAGAATACCTGCCGCTGTCACCACTGCTAATACGGGCTTGGTCATGTACTTTTTCAATGGTAGTTCCCCCTTCTCGTCTGTCAAAATCCCCCTGTATGCTTGGGGCATGAATATTGACGGGAAATCATTTTCAAAAGTTGCATGATCCAAGAAACCGCGTCTTATTACCTATGAAATGCGCATGATACAAAAAAACTCCACCCACCTTCCGAATCATTTCGGCAAGTGGAGGGGAGTCATTGTCCCGTTAGTTGCAGTTGTACTTGGGTTCGCTTTCAATCGCGACCAATAAAGCTTCGACTGATTCAGCAGGGTATCGCACTTCCACAGACTGTGAATCAGCGTTCCCAAATAGCACGTACCAGCTACCTTCCTGACGATAACCGATATCGCTCATTTGATGATCCTCTCTCAGCAATTGCAAGAAAAAAGCAGCGGTATCCAAAGCAGAGCGGTCTTCTGGTCGCGCATCGGCAACCACTTGAATTTGGAGCCAATTAAAAAGTGCATCTTCACGCTTCACGTGGTTCTCCTCACTTTCGCCCAGTTTGCTCCGGTTTGATCCGTACCTTTACAATCACGAGTATCGCGATCGCCACCAGCATTGCACTTTTCACAGGAAGCTGCACATCCAAAATAGCGAAAATGAGAGCTCCAACAAATAAAAGGATGTACAAGAGCACGTTTTTCAAAATAGGCATACGGATACGGGTAGCAAAGCCAAGATAATAGACAATAATTAATTCCACAAACAAAATCCAGGCCCGATATTTATCAGCCCATATGCGAAAGCTGTCATATGCTGTGAGCTGATCTGGATTTGTTGGCACATAAGTTGATGCGATTTGTATCCAGTCCATCACTTATCTCTCCTGTCTTCAAGCGGTGAAACTCCTACCGCTTCACATGCCACCTCATAGGCGGAATGAAACGAATAGTTACTCCTTTTTTCTTAGGAAAACGCTATCTTTCTTACTTTATCAGGTGGTGCATTCTGTGTCAAAAAACGGTAGGCCCTTCCATGTGGCTGGCAAGATTTTCGCCGTACATGCTATGATGAGGGTATGTCAGTTGAAAAAGGTGGGAATAAGATGAGCTTGTATGATATTGCCGTCAAAACGATTTCCGGTGAAGAGCAGACATTGGACGCCTTCAAAGGCCATGTCCTGCTAATCGTGAACGTCGCCAGCCAATGCGGCCTTACCCCTCAATACAAAGGGCTACAGGGGCTGTATGAGCGTTATCAAGATAAGGGGCTGGTCGTTCTTGGCTTCCCTTGCAACCAATTCGCTGGGCAAGAGCCAGGAACAGAAGAGGAAATCGCAACGTTCTGCGATCGCAATTACGGCGTGACGTTCCCGCTATTTGCGAAGATCGATGTCAATGGTCCTGGTACCCACCCGTTGTATCAGTACTTAAAGGAACATGCTCCTAGCGAAGAAAATCCAGATATCGAATGGAACTTCGCCAAATTCCTCGTGGATAAAGACGGTCGTGTCGTGAAACGCATCAGTGCTCGTACTCAACCCGAAGAACTCAGCTCAGATATTGAGAGTCTGTTGTAAGGACAAGCCCAAATAAAAACGCCACTTCATCCCCAAACAGGATCAAGTGGCGTTCTTTTCTTTTCAATCTTACGCTTGCGGTTGTGCTTCATAGCGTCTTTGCTTCTCATAGCGCTCACGATCTGATTTGTTCAGATATTTTTTGCGCAGACGAACGGATTGAGGCGTTACTTCGCACAGCTCATCGTCGTTCAGATATTCCAGTGCCTCTTCCAAAGACAACATGCGAGGAGCCTTCATTTTGACAGTCTCATCTTTGGTCGCAGAACGTACGTTGGTCGCATGCTTTTCTTTACATACGTTCACAACAAGATCGTTGTCACGGTTGTGCTCGCCCACGATCATGCCTTCGTATACTTCTGTACCTGGGTGAATGAACATGGTTCCGCGATCTTCTACGGACATCAAGCCATATGTGGTAGCTGTTCCTGTCTCATGGGAAATAAGTACCCCTGCGTGACGTCCTCCTACCGCTCCTGGTACAAGTGGACGATAGCTGTCGAAGGAGTGGTTAAGAATACCGTAACCGCGTGTAATCGTCAAGAACTCTGTACGATATCCGATCAAACCGCGGGATGGAATAATGAATTCCAGGCGAACTTGTCCGAAGCCGTTGTTGATCATGTTAACCATCTCGGCTTTACGTTGACCCAATGTCTCCATAACCGCCCCTGTGTACTCTTCAGGCACATCAATGATCAACAGCTCAGCCGGTTCCATTTTTTGGCCATCGATCATACGAATGATAACCTCAGGCTTGGACACGCCCAGCTCAAAGCCTTCACGACGCATGTTCTCAACCAAGATGGACAAGTGCAATTCACCGCGTCCGGAAACCACATACGCATCTGGCGAATCTGTTTCATCTACACGCAGAGATACATCTGTCTCCAGCTCAGCCATCAGACGATCACGCAGTTTGCGGGAAGTCACGTGCTTACCTTCGCGACCAGCAAACGGGCTGTTATTCACAAGGAATGTCATTTGCAGGGTAGGCTCGTCAATTTTCAGGAGTGGCAATGCCTCTGGATGATCAACGTGGCAAACGGTTTCCCCAACGTTGATATCGTCAATACCAGAAATCGCTACGATATCCCCTGCTCTTGCTGTTTTTTGCTCAACACGCTGCAAACCGGAGAATCCGAACAGCTTTTGAATCCGTGCCTTTTTCACTTCGCCTTCGCGTGTAGTGACAGATACCATTTCATTCAGGTTCATGGTACCGCGATAGATGCGGCCAATCCCAATACGACCCAAAAAGTCGTTGTAATCCAGCATGGTTACTTGCATTTGGAGCGGAGCAGATTCGTCTGCGTCAGGAGCAGGCATATGCTCTACGATGGTGTCAAACAGTGGGCGAAGGTCGCCTTCCAGCTTATCTGGCTCAAGTCCTGCAATCCCTTGCAGACCAGAAGCATATACGATCGGGAATTCCAGTTGGTCTTCCGTCGCATCCAGATCAATGAACAGGTCGTACACTTCGTTGATAACTTCTTGAGGACGTGCATTGTCGCGGTCTACTTTGTTCACGACAACGATAGGGGTAACTTTAGCTTCCAGCGCTTTTTTCAATACAAAGCGCGTTTGTGGCATACAGCCTTCGAAGGCGTCGACGATCAACAGAACGCCATCCACCATGCTCATGATACGCTCAACCTCGCCACCGAAGTCAGCATGGCCTGGTGTATCCAAGATGTTAATCGTGAAATCTTTGTATTTGACAGAAGTGGTTTTCGCCAGGATCGTAATTCCACGCTCGCGCTCCAGGTCGTTGGAGTCCATCATTCTCTCTTCTACCTGTTGGTTCGAGCGGAATGTGCCCGATTGGATCAAAAGTTTGTCAACCAGTGTGGTTTTTCCGTGGTCAACGTGGGCAATAATTGCAATGTTGCGTATGTCAAGACGCTTCATGTGAACCTCCTCTATTATGCATACCTTCCATATTAACAGGTAGTGAAACGCGGCACAATGGGCAGTTTTTTACGGGAGCCACTTCCAGAGTAAGAGACTTCGTTTTCGTCATACTAAGGAAAATGGAGGTGGCATACGTATGAAACGGAGTGGCCCGAAATGTTTGGTTGGCTTGCTTTTGATTGCAACCATGATGACCGGATGCGCAAGCTCGAACAGCCATCCAAAAAATCAAGCGCACACACAAAGTACCACCAATCAGCAGGCCCCGGGTGCCAGGACTAGCCTCGCTCATGATTATCATGCCTACACTGGCGGAATCAATGCCCGCAATTATCACAAAGGCTATACGGTCAATGGTTTCAATCAGGATTTGGCTGAACAGCTCACCTTGGTCGCAGATGAAGTGCCTGGTGTGGAACGTGCTACTGTTCTCGTAAGCGGCACAGATGCAGTCGTCGGAATTCGTGTTCGGAAAAACTTTGGCCCTGAGCAAACGCGCATAATCGAACAGCAAGTCCACTCAGCCGTTCGTTCACGTGTTCCCAACTTCTCGATCCAAGTAGCCTCCGACGCAGCCACATTTGATCGGATTCGTGCCATCCATGCAGATATTTATGAAGAAGCTACGCATCGGACCAATCAAGTTGATGTGAGACCCAACATGAATAGTCAGATCACCAATACATCCACGGAATTTCGTTCTCTGCTCCATGATATTGGCGGCAGAATTCCTACTGTCACTCCATGATGACAAATAGGAATCGAAGCTCCATATAAAAGAGGTGCGGAATCAGCCCGCACCTCTTGAAAACTTTTCCATTTGTTCCTTACTTTGCCGCTTCAACCAGTTTCATTTCTGGCTCAACAACTTGCAGTTCACCCAAACCACGAACTAATTTCTTCGCGTAAGTTTTTTCCGGCTTCAGCACGGATACCAAGTAGTCGATAGCGATTTGCGGATCAACGGTTTCCCCACACGTGTAGCAATCCAGGGCAGCAAAGCCGCGCTCAGGATACGTATGAATGGACAGGTGGCTTTCCGAGAGAAGAACCAGTACGGTAGCACCCTGAGGAGAAAACTGCTTCGCTTGCACACTCAGTACCGTAGCACCGCATGCCTCAGCAGCCTCAATCATTTCCTTTTTCAAAAATTCTGCGTCGTTCAACAAATCAAACTGAACTCCCCATGTGTCAACAGCAACGTGTCTTCCGAAAGTCGAATATTCCATCTTTCGGTTCCCCCTTCCTAACGAGTGTAATGTTAAACATCGCTAGGACCTGCGTCATTCACTAACGGGGGCGGTTTCCGTTGTTATCCACCCTTTAAAGTGAATCCTGGTTCCTAATCCTGTTTCCAACGAAAACAACAATACCATGCATCGGCCTAGTTTGACAATACCCTTTTTCAATAATCTATAAGAACAATACAAATAGGCTGACGGCTGTCTCGACAGAATGCGGAGCCGACGCCTGCTACAAGTGGCCCTCACCTATTATGAAATATGCTAAACTTTTAGAAATGAACCAGAATGGAGAGGATCACAACACATGATTACTATCCGTAATGCCAAAGCAGAAGATTTGCCAACATTAATCGCCATCGAGCACCTTTGCTTCTCACCAGATGAGGCTGCAACACAGGAAGCATTTGAGAAGCGTATTCGATTGATTCCTGACAGTTTTTTTGTAGCGGAAGCGGATGGGATCATTGCGGGTTTGGTCAATGGACCCGTCATCGAATCCACCTTCATTACCGATGATCTGTTTCAAACGATTAAAGAAAATCCGGCAACTGGCGGACATCAAACCATTTTAGGATTAGCGGTTTCTCCCGCTTACCAAAATCGCGGTATTGCCTCCATGCTCCTCGCACACCTGGAAGCCTCCGCAAGAGAGTCCAATCGTGAGACAATCACGCTTACGTGTAAGGAAAATTTGATTGGCTACTATGAAAGTCATGGATACCTCAACAACGGTGTTTCCAGCTCAGATCATGCTGGAGCCATTTGGTACAATATGAGCAAGCCATTACAATTGCGCTAAGTGAAGGGCAAATAGTAAAAGCGGGACCTCTTGTTAGGAGGAAACCCGCTTTTTGTTATTCGCTATGTGATCCAATAAAAAAGGGCGCACCAGGCACCCTTCTTTCACTAAACTTCTAATTCAAATAGACGTCGCGATAACGTTGCTAATCGAACATCAATTGCTGGAAGTTTTTCTGGGGCAGTTCTCTTTGCCCAATTACGCAAATCCAGCCATCGGTCCGTCTCTTGACGTAAGGACTCAATCTCCTGCTCGCTGCCATCCTGCTGGAACAAAGCCTCCAGCTCATTGGCCATGTGCAGAGAGTTATTTTCAAAGATGGACACTTCTTCGTCTCCGGTTAGCTCCTGAATGCTCACAACCGATCCTTGATCGTAGTGATACACCATTGTGAAGCCGTCATAAATCCGGTGGACAATTCCATAGCCTCGGAACGCTTTCATTGCTTTTCTCATAGCATTTGCCAACTGCCGATCTCGAATTAGATACGAGCTGTCGCATGAGTAGCGGCTGCCAACCCGACAGAAATTCAATTGAATTTCTCCGGTCTTGTCATTCAAGATTACGTCACGATCGCCATTGTCACACACTTTGACTTGGACTGAAATGTGTTCATTGGTGAAAAGCGAAACGAACTGGTTCAGCTCTTCTTCATTCACCGTGAAATAGGCCTTGGCGTAATTAGTTGCTAAACGCTGTGCCATAAATATCTCCTCAATTCTTTTGGTTTGCATGGGCCGAGTACGACCGAACAGTTATCCAAAACAGAGGAGATACGCTAAGTATCAACAAAAGAACGCTGTAGAACCTGGCCTTGCCCTCCGCATCGAAAATCGATTTGGGTAATGAAGGCGGATCACCTACTTTTTGTTTTTCGCAAAAAAGCCATTTTTGACATCTTTATTATACCTCAGGTGCCCTCAAAAGTCTTGAGCAAAATGACGATGAATTTTAGCAAAAAACAGGAATATCCGCAATCAGAAGCAAGGAAATGAAAAGAACTCTCTGATTCATTCATATGCTTGCTGTTTCATTGAAATTCAGAGCCACTTATATCCCTGCGGTTGAGGTCATCGCTTTTTTGATCGCAGCCTGTTCTTCTTCAGACAAATGGTAGCTCGATGTTCCCTGCTCAAGCGGCTTGGCGTACACGCGAGATTCTTCTCGTCCAAAAATGCTGGTGATCACGACACCGTTCCCAGCGTCATCTGTTACCGCCAGCGAAAAGCTAAGATCACTGCCGACATCCCCGAAGGCATTGTAACGGATAATCGCTACTTTGCCGCATTGTGCTGCCATTCGTTGTGACAGACGATTGATGGCAAACTGCTGATCGTTATGCTGCTTTTTCATTTCCTCTACCTGATCCAGCAGTCTGTGCAAGCCTTCCTCGAGATTGGCTCCTCCCGTCCCTGTCATAATCCGGTTGATCGATTTCCTCAATCGATTGATCCGGACAGACTGCATAATCACGATCCATAACAGGATCAGTGTCAATGCGATGACGGCTAAAAGCAGGATCGCTACATTGGGGATTTGTGATAGGAATGCTTCCAAAACTTTTCTTCCTTTCCGGCGCGTTCGTAAATATGCTGTTAAAAACCTTCTTTATTGTACAACCGTCGAGCCTCCCATTCAAACAAGTCTTTCATAAAAACAACAATTACTACATTAGCGACTTTTCCATCAAAAAAAGCGACACCCTCATTTGTTTGAGATGTCGCTTTTTCATTCCGTATTCGTTTGTGTCAAACTCATCGTCCTTTGGCTATCCTCCAGTCTGCCTACGCTTCCAAAAGCAACATTTCCCGACGAAGCTGCTTTAATCGCTCCGTGGACTGCTTCATTTGACTTTGGTCTTTGGCTTGCATCGCGTCATACAACGTCGCCAGTTCATAATCCAACTCCAGACGCAGCACCGGGATGCGTTCTTCCGAGTCACGTCGTTTCATCGCGGCAATTACCTGATCCATCGTTACATTGCAAAATTTTTCATAGATCACTTTTTTCTCAGCTCCTTTTAATTCCACTATTCTGATAACTTCTCCGTACTGGATTTGCTTCAGCAAGACGCACTCTTCAAAAGTGACCTTGATCATGGCATGCCCTTTCGCCCGCTCTACGAAGTGGTACAGTACCAGTGCCACCCGAGAATCATTGACAGGAATGCCTGCAATGTGCAGCTTATAGGACCCGTTTAAACGCTGCATTTTCCAGTCGGATCGGCCATCTGTGGTGTTCACGAGGAGGTGAAACTGCTCGGGAGATTCTTTCCACGTGACGCTCACCCCTGCTTCCACCAGGGCCTGCACCATCGCGTGCAATGTTTTGCGGTCAAACCAAACTGCCAAATGAAAATACTCCAACTCCATGCCGAGATTCATCTTCTACAGGCCCCTCCCGTTGACAGAATACTCAGATATCATTTTTGCCGTAAGGGAGTGAGTGGTATATCATATTATTCAGACTTTGGTTTTGCTATTCATAAACTCGGCATGTATTTTTTTCCTGGATGGTATGATATCATATGGAGGATTCCAAGCTCCCTTGACGGGGACGATCGCCCTTTTCTTTCCAGTGGGGTTCGATGATGCTTAAAAGAGGTGTTTGTTACATGCCAACGTTTCCAGGTTTTCGTCAAGAAGATTTTGATGTTTTTGCCATCGATGGACTGGATGCCCGAATGGACGCAATCAAAACCAATATCCGTCCCAAATTCGAAGTACTCAGCCAACACTTTGCGCCCTTTCTCTCCGTAGCAACCGGGGATGAAATGTTTACGCACATAGCAAAACATGCACGCCGTACGGTGAACCCACCAGCTGATACGTGGGTTGCCTGGGCTAATGATAAACGCGGTTACAAAAAACATCCGCACTTTCAAATCGGCTTGTGGGGAACACATTTGTTCGTTTGGTACGCGGTAATTTACGAGTCTCCTTCCAAAGAGATCATCAGCCATGCGTTTAACAAGCATCTGGATGAGGTCATTGCGATGGTTCCGGAGCACTTTCACTGGTCCCCAGATCATATGCAACCAGCAAGTACGTCTCAAAAAGAATTGGGCACCGCTGGCGTGAAAAAGTTGGTGGACAGGCTTGCACAGGTAAAAAAAGCGGAGTTGCTCTGCGGAATTACCATTGACCGTCATGATCCAATTCTGGCAGACGGAGAAGCATTGGTGAGTCGTCTCGAAGAAACATTTGGCGTGTTGAGTAAGCTCTATACATTAGGAAATTCTCGTGGATAGACCGCCTCCCGCTTTCTTTATTTAAGTTATATGCAAAAGAACAGGTCCGCTTTCATTTGAAAAACGCAGGCCTGTTCTTTTGTTTTAGGAAAAAGACCGCAGTCGATCCAACGACTTGCTCACATCGCCAAACATGCGGTCAAACAATTGTTGGACACTTGGTACATCGTCAATCAATCCGATAACCTGACCAGCCCAACCAAAGCCGCGCTGGCTGTCGCCCTCATAAATAAAGGTGCAGTTGTTCTCTCCACTGATGAAGCTCTTTAACTGCTCGTAGCCTGCCCCTTCTTTTTCCATTTGGAGAATATGATCAGAGCCTGGTGTGCGAACGACCCTCGCAGGTGCCCCCAATGTGCGCTTGATAACAGCGGTATCGTGCTCCGTCCCAGCAACCAACGCCTCTTTGTAGGCCGAATGGGCATGGACACACTCTTGCGTCGCAATAAATCGCGTTCCCATCTCCACACCTTCTGCACCGAGTGCAAGCGCTGCCAAAATTCCCCGACCATCACCGATGCCACCGCTAGCCAATACCGGAATTTTCACGGAATCCACCACACGCGGAATCAAAACAAACGTCCCGATATCATCTCGTCCCAGGTGCCCCCCACCTTCTTGACCAACAGCCATCACTGCATCCGCACCAATCGATTCTGCTTTTTGTGCTTGGCGGGCAGACGCAACCAAGACGAGCTTTTTGATGGGATGACCATCGAGTCTTCGCAGCAGCGGCTCTGGATTGCCTCCTGTCACCGAAACAGCCGCCACTCCTTCTTCAATCGCCACATCCAGCATTTCTTCATACGGCCGTCCGTGTTGACCAATTGCATAATTCACACCAAATGGTTTATCCGTCATTGTACGAACCTTGCGAATCTCCTCCCGCAGTGCACCCGCCGATGGCAAGGACATAGCCGTAATTTGACCGAGTCCCCCCGCATTTGACACAGCCGCAGCCAAGTCTGCGTAAGCCAAATATGCCAAGCCACCTTGAACTACTGGATATGTTATTTGAAGTAGCTCCGTTACTCTCGTTTTCATCCTTTTATCACCCCGTGTAAATGTCCTTCTCGGCTTACAGGCCAAACTCCTGCCGCCACACGTAAACCTGAATAAAAATTCGCTTGCTTTCCCCCCCTATTTTGCTATACTCAATTTGTTTGTTTTTCCCCTTATTATTCTTGATTAGTAAAGTGAGGCGATCGTAGTGAGACAAATGAAAACTCCTTTGTTCAGCGGGTTGTTGGAGCACGCCAACCGGAACCCGATTCAATTTCACATTCCGGGCCATAAGAAGGGTATGGGTATGCATCCGGCATTTCGCGAGTTCATCGGGGACAACGCTCTTTCGATAGACCTCATCAACATTGCGCCATTGGATGACTTGCATCACCCGAAGGCAATGATTAAAGAAGCACAAGATTTGGCAGCCGAGGCATTCGGCGCTGACCATACATTCTTTTCCGTGCAAGGTACAAGCGGTGCCATCATGGCGATGATTATGGCGACCTGCAGTCCTGGCGACAAAATTATCGTACCGCGTAACGTACACAAATCGATTATGTCGGCGATTATTTTCGCAGGAGCAGTCCCAATCTTTATTCACCCTGCCATGGACGAGCGTCTGGGTATTTCTCACGGGATCACAGTGAAGGCCGTGCAAAAAGCACTGGAAGCCCATCCTGATGCTGCTGCCTTGTTGGTGATTAACCCGACGTACTTCGGTATTGCAGGTGACCTGCGTGAAATCGTGCGGGCTGCCCATAACTATGAAATTCCTGTATTGGTCGACGAAGCTCATGGTGTGCATATTCATTTCCACGAGGAACTGCCAATTTCGGCCATGCAAGCTGGTGCCGACATGGCAGCGACCAGCGTACACAAGCTGGGTGGCTCTTTGACTCAAACGTCGATCTTGAATGTACGGGAAGGGCTCGTCGATGTCGATCGGGTGAAAACAGTCATGAGTATGCTCACGACGACCTCGACTTCTTACATCTTCCTCGCGTCGTTGGATATGGCCCGTCAGCATTTGGCCCTCAATGGAAAAATGCTCGCTGATCAAGCGATGGAACTGGCAGCAAAAGCCCGGGATATGATTAACGAAATCCCGCGCATCTACTGCGTTGGCAAGGAGATTCTTGGAAAGCCTGCGACTTTTGCAATGGACCCAACCAAGCTCCTCATCCACGTACGCGATCTCGGAATCACTGGATGGGAAGTCGAGAACTGGCTGCGTGACAAGTACAACATTGAGGTAGAGATGAGCGATCTGTACAACATCCTCTGCTTCGTTACTGCCGGAGATACGGAAGAATCCATCCGTGCGCTGGTAAATGGCTTGCGTGATTTGTCCGTTGAATTTTCGCACGTACAAGCAGAAGACAAGCCGACGATCTCACTGCCGAATATCCCTATGCTGTCCACCACCCCACGCGAAGCTTTCTATGCAGAAACAGAGACAATTCCGTTGGCGGAAGCAGCAGGTCGAGTCATCACCGAGTTTATCATGGTGTATCCTCCAGGCATCCCGATCTTCCTTCCCGGGGAAGTAATCACCGAGGAAAATATCGCGTACATTCAGGAAAACATTCGGGTCGGATTACCCGTACAAGGTCCTGAAGATGAGACACTGAAAACGATCAAAGTCGTAAAAAGACAAACCGCCATTTCTGGCTAAGCGATCCGAAACGAAACATAGCTGCCCTCTTTCTCGAGAGAGCAGCTTTTTTATTTTTTATGCAAACATTTTGAGATAAGATGGAAATGGGAAAAATCAGGAAAGTAGGCGATCCTGCCATGCCAGACTGGTCGTATCAAACGTTGTTTCGGCCACTTCTCTTTCTCATGCCACCCGAACGAGCCCGGTCGATTACATTGCAGTCAATTGGTACATTGGCCAAAATTCCGGGTGGTCCGTTCATCATTGAATGGATGGGACATATGGAGCCTCCCTCACATCTCTCCAGAACAATTGGCCCAGTCACGTTCCCTACTCCAGTCGGGTTGGGTGCCGGGTTGGACCCGGAATGCATTGCCATTCAAGCGCTGTCCAAATTCGGTTTCGGATTTCTCGAGCTGGGACCTGTGTCCAAAGAACCGATTGATTCCCGCGGCACCATTCAACGTGACATTGCCGCAATGAATATCCACTACCCCTGTCTTTTGGTAAATAATGGGATACACACCCTTCAGAGGCGCTTGGAGGGGGCTTCTGGCATTAAAATTCCGATCGGAGTCAGATTGGCCTGCCAACCAAAAGTCGGCCTGAGAGAAGCCACGGAAGAGCTTCAGGAGCTGATCGACAAATTGGAGCGTTTTTGCTCGTTTTTCACGATTGACACGCGGGCGAATATAGGACAGCCAGAATGGAGCCACACAGCGTGGAAGGAGCATTTTTCCTGTTTGCGTAACCAAACGGATCTCCCCCTCTTGCTAGCGATCCCTCCGAGCCTTGCTGAACGGGAAGCGCTCCCGATTCTTACCTCGGCAAAAGAAGCAGGACTCAACGGTCTAGTTGTCGCTGGAGGCATTATTCAGGAAGATTCACCATGTGCGAACAACACTGTTTATACCACGGGGAGGAGTTCACACGAGCAAGCCGTCAAATTTGTCTCCTGGGCACGGGAACAGTGGTCAGATGCCCTTATCATTGGATCAGGCGGGATTCTGGAACCACAAGATGCTCTGACCTTTCTTGCAGCGGGTGCCGATTTTGTGCAGTTGCATAGCGGCTTGGTCTATTCTGGACCCGGCTTGCCAAAACGAATTAACGAAGCCATCTTGCAAACACAACCAGAAGCTGATCCTCCTCAAGAAAAGCGACCTGCTTTTTTATTTCCTTCATGGGTATGGGGGATCTTGTTGGGCGTGGGCATGATGATCGGTGGGGCACTTGCTTGGCTGGTCGCCGCAACAACTGTCGTTCTCCCCTACGACGTACGCTTTCTCGGGATGTCAGCCGACCAGCTCACGCTCTTAAATCCGCAAATTCTCTCTTTCATGTCCCATGATCGGATTAGTCTGGCAGGAACGATGATATCCATAGGAATTTTGTATAGCCAACTAGCTTACCATGGCCTGCGCAAAGATATTCACTGGACGCGGACCATCTTGCTCGTCTCCGGCTCCGTTGGGTTTTCCAGCTTCTTTTTATTTATTGGATACGGGTACTTTGATTACGTGCACGCGATTTTAGCGCTCATGTTGTTTCCCTTGTTTTTGCTCGCATTACGAACTCCAGCAACCGTTCATTTGACGCGCCTACCGCCACAGCTTCACAACGATCAGGATTGGCGAATGGCTCTATGGGGACAATTGCTGTTTGTCATCATCGGATTTGGTTTGACAGGGGCTGGTATCATCATTTCGATCATCGGCGTCACGGGTGTCTTCGTTCCTTCCGACCTCGTCTTTCTCTGCGTGTCTGCCGATACCTTGCAGTCTTACAATGAGCGATTAATTCCGGTTATCGCTCATGACCGTGCTGGCTTTGGCGGGGCATTAGTTTCGAATGGCTTGGCTGTCTTGCTGATTAGCCTTTGGGGTATCAGGCGAGGAGAAGCGTGGATTTGGTGGACATTGTTTTTAGCAGGCATTCCGGGCTTCGTTTCTGGCATTGGCATACATTTTACTGTTGGCTATGTTGATTTTATTCATCTTCTGCCCGCTTATGTTGCCGTCATTTTGTTTCTCGTAGCACTCGTACTTTTGAAGCCGTATTTATGCCGGACATAAATAAAAACAGACGAAAGAAATTCTTTCGTCTGTTTTTCTCTCATGGAACCTGACTCGATTTATTCAGAATCAGTCCTCGTCTTCCTCATCATCTTCGTCGTCATCATCGTCACCCGGAGCGAACGCCAATGTGTAGACGTAAGGAGCTTTGTCGCGATCATCTATCCAGACAATGCGATTTCCACCCATGCGCGGGCTTTCCATTTCCGCATCATCATCCCACTCGATATCGCTAAATGCCCCCTCTTCGAAATCATACAGCTCAAAGTAGAACTGCTTGCCTTTTCCGGACAGACGATTGTCTTCGAATAAAATCATATTTCGTGAAGCCTGTGGATTTTTTTGGTCACCTTCCGTATAACGTAGCAGCGGATTGACTTTTTGGCGGTCGATGTTGTAATAATACAAATCCCAACCTGTTTTGGAATTGCCAGTATCTTCGCTCCAAACTACGAAATCATCGCCAATCTCTGCTTTCTCCACTTTTACGTTTTTACGAATTTCTCTTTCTCTATCTCCCTCGATATCGTAGAGAACGATCGTTGCATTCTTTTTGCCTTCTTGGACTACCCAGGTTGCATAGTCCTGATAAATATCAACGCTTAACGGTTCATCTTTCAGCCTTGATACCTCAGTATGCTTTCCAGTGGACAGATTTGTGATGATCACTTCCGCTCTGCGATCGACATTGACCCACAATAGATGTTCTCCGTCGACTTCATAAAACTTTTCACTCGGCTTCTGGTCATCATCTTCGTTTGTGATCTGGGTTTGGACGCCTTTACGAATATCGTAGGAGAAGAGTGCGTCTTCCCGCTGATCATACCAAACAACATAACGAGAACTTACGACAGGACGAGCTGCATCGTGATCTGAACTACTGATGGCTTTGCTCGTTCCTTTTACCATATCGTAAAGAACGATAGCATTGTTATTCTTAGACTTTGATACATATGCGACATAACGATCGTGACCAGCTGGATCAATAGGATCACCACCTACATTACCCAGCGGAACTTGCTCTTTTTCGTCCAGATCATACAGGTGAAGCTGGAGCTTTTTATTACTGTCCTTTTTCGCATACAAAACGTAGTCGCCAAAAATTCTCGGCCCTACATTTCCATAAAGGTTGGAGTCAATCTTCTTTTTGGACGATTTATCAACGGTACGATAGATCAGATCATTACCATCAGCATACACATAATCGTCTTTGTACGTATGTACAAATTCTTTGTCGTTCGAACCGTTCGTCAATTCTTTGTTTCTGCCATTGCTGATGGTATGCACGTAAATTTGATTATAGGAGCGATTCTCATACAAAATTTTATTCGTGGAAAGAGTAGGACGCCCTTGATCGCCTTTTTGGACGACAGCCGCCTTTTCTTCTTTGGCTTTGATATCGTAATAGTAAATATCGCTGTTGCCATCACGTTCATCTTCCCATGCGACATAAGCGTCGCTTACAACCGGGTTGCTTGCTTTTCCACTCGCAGATACGACCTCTGTATCGCCTGTAGAAATTTTGTACAGATAAACATCCCCGTTATCTGTCCAGACAACGTTTTTATCCCCGATCTCCACACCATCGACAGATGCTGACCCGTCTGACAAACGGGTTTCTTTTTCCTTCGCGATGTCATACAAGTAGACTTCAGAACCTCCGTCACGGGAGTCGATCCACACGACATAATCACCATCGACTTTTGGATTCGTCTTTTCAGATTCCTTGTCGCCAATTTGTGTTTGCGTACCTTTATCGAGATTGTAGAGGGTTACAGTTTCTTCCCCTTCAACCATCCACACGGCATATTTTTTGGAAATGTCGTAACCGGCTCCGGAAATTTCAGGCTTGCTTGCGTCGATTTTTTCTTCATCACCAATACTGTAGGCAAGCGCCGGTGTCCCGCTCCACAGAGATGTGACCAAAAGTGCAGCGGCCAGCATTCCCTGCATCGGTTTTCGCTTCATGAAACAATTCCTCCTTTTACAACGATTTTCACACTTCTCCATTATCCTCCATACGGAAAAGGTTGTCAAAAAAAACAGGCCTCAACATAGGCCCGTTGACTATTTTTTATTCTTTTTCCTGTCTTTCCCCAGGTCGGCAGTCACAGTTGCACACCGCATAAAGTGTTTTTACTGAATTACATTCAAAATGCTCGATGATGGTTCCGCAAGTCTGACATACGATAGTTCCCATCTATGTCCCCTCCGCATTCAATTGATTCACATATTTCCACAAATGTTATGTTACATTCATCTTAATATGCTACGTCATTAGGAGTCAAGATGCATTTGTTGATAATTAGTATGTCACATTAATTCGATATATTGTCATTCAACCAGCTCACGATTTTTTGCAAGACTTCTTCCTTTTCAGGCTCATTCAAAATTTCGTGTCGCAAGCCCGCGAATCGTTCAAACGTCTGTCTGTCTGAAAGACCCGCTGTAAACTGTTCCACTGCATCCGCATCTACCAATGAATCAGCACCAGCTTGCAAAACAAGGACAGGATGCTTGATTTGACTTCTTTCCGCCCACGCCTTTTCCATAGAGCGATTCAATTCCGTGAACCATCTGACACTTACCTTGGAATAATTGAGCGGATCGTTCTGATAAGCAGCCTGAACCGCTTCGTCACGGGATACCATGTCGGGAGTGATTCCATTCGGCATGACAAGTGTTGGCCAGACCCGATCGAGAAACTGCGCCAATTTCTCCTTCCACGCCGGAACAGTCAGTTTGAGCTTCAAGCATGGAGAGGTGAGAATTAACCCTGCCAACTCTTTGCTCCGCTCATCCGTCTGAATAAAGCGAGTCGCAATGAGACCACCCAGACTATGCCCCATTAAACATACAGGCTTCTCTCCTGACGCATCGGCAAGAGCGGTACTCGTCCACTCACGTACACGGGACAAATAGTCTTCGAATGATTGAATATGCCCCCGTCTCCCAGGAGAGCGCCCCCATCCCGGCAAATCTTCCGCATATACATCCCAACCTGCCTGATTAAAATAAGCCGCTACATGCCCATAACGCCCATGATGCTCTCCCGTTCCATGGACGAGAACAATCGCTCCCTGAGAATCTTTGGCCGACCATTTATGTACACCCATTCTCCCTGTTCCTCCTACTGCTTGATTTCTTTCGATTATACTAAAAACGGAAGGCCGTATTTTACGAAAAAAACTAAAACGAGCAGAAGATAAACTTCTGCTCGTTACCTAATACTGATTTTCTTCAAATGGAATGGATGGTAAATGTTCCTGGAAAAACTCAGCAAGCGCGACGGCCTCGTTCTCTGAATCCAGCCTGAAAATTTTTTGCAGGTATCCTGGATTCACCGCATCTTCAGAACTGAGAAGAGTCGATTGCCCTGTCTGCATACAGATCACCAACGGCTTCCCATAAAACTTGTGTGTAAATACCATGCCAAAGTCGTATCGTGTTCCCTCTGAAATAAAACCGAGAAAACGTACATTAGCATTCTCCGAAACGTCGTATAAGTGGTCGTAGTGCTCCATCAGCAATCCCTCCTCAACAGTATTTTGGCCTCCGAATTTCGTGAAATATTCGGATTATTCACTAGTATAAGCGAAAAATCACGTTTTTGCCACCCAAACAGCATCATTTACCAGACGCGTTGGGTTAATGACCCTGTCTTCCCCTTCTTGAATCCATCTTACTTTTTCGGCACCATGCAACGATTGCGCGACAAAGGAAAGGCATTCAAAGAACAGTTCAACTACTGCTGTACTGTATCGTTCCTCCATTTTCTCCAATGCATACGTCAATCTAAAAATATCTGGTACACTTCTTCGACTGGCTTCCAATACTTCTTTTCCTTTTTCAGTCGGGTATACGTGAACCACCCGCCCATCCAACTCCGACTTTTCGATGGTCACCATGCCTTTCTCCATTAATTTCTTGATATGAATGACAATCGAAGAGGGATGCCAGAAGGTCCAATCTGCAATTTGTGTGACGCGTACACCTTCATAACAGTAGATGATCCAGAGAATGTTTAACTGTACGGAAGAATCCAATTCGGCTTCCTTCGCTGCCCGCTCCCAGTCTTCTTTGTTCACCACATCGATGGCGCGCATGGTGTTTAAAGCTTCGAATACATGTCTAATTGAGGCCTCCTGCATGCGTATATTCCTCCATGATCCTTTATCGTTCATCTAACGGCATATAAATATGATATATATTTTACACTTTTCAGAAAAAACACGCAATTGTTTTTGGTCGCCAACTGCCTCATTGCCAAAGAGTGGAAGACAATGCTACACTAAACGCACAGAATACCGGTACTAGGAGTGAGTGCAGTCGTGAAACTTCAATCGGCCTACATCTATTTCGTTGATGGTTCTACCGCAGCATCTGCAAGTATTGACGACGTGAAAGCCAAGTTTACGCGATACGTTGACATGACAACAAAAACAGGAAAGCAGTTGGGCTGGACCTATGCTGACGCCGCTTTCCCCTACACCCTAGAAGAACGCCCGGAAGGAAAGGAATCATGGTTCCTTCTCAAAGGAAAAGACCCTAATATGTACAAAGCCATCGTTGTTGGAGTCGGGAGCAAAAATGAAAACGGTTCCGAAAAGCACTACATACAAGTGTCCCTCCCTGAATCTGCGACGCATGGCGATAAAAACAAGGCAAATGAGTACTGTCGATACTTGGCACGTGATTATAAAGCAGAGCTCCACCTCTTCAACAAGCGCATTCAATATTTCCAACCTCGAAAACCATAAAGAAAGATGGAAAAACAGTCGAGAAATTTCGACTGTTTTTCATGTTCAGGCCTATTCCCTCTGACCTCTTTTTTTCATACGAATAACAAAGAGAGGAAAGAGGTGAGCTTATGGATGCGCAAGCCTTTATTCAGTTGGTTGCTAACCATGCCAGGAAGACTTATTTGAACGATCGTCTCTTCCCCTCCATTATCATAGCGCAAGCCATACTCGAATCTGGTTGGGGTGAAAAAGTACCTGTTGACCCTGCCACTGGAACATCCTCGTACAACCTCTTTGGAATAAAGGGAGTGGGACCTGCAGGCTCTGTCACCATCGAAAGCAAAGAGGTGGAAAACGGAAAGACCGTTATACGTACTTCCCAGTTCCGCGCTTATGAAAATTACCAGCAATCCATGGAAGACCATGCCCAATTTTTACGTAAGCCCGCTTATAAAAACGTGCTGGCAGCCACAACTCCCGCACAAGCCGCGCAAGCCTTAGAAGAAGCCGGCTACGCTACTGATCCTGCGTATGCTGAAAAACTGACGCGCCTCATTCAGACGTACAACTTGACCCAGTACGATCAATTCGTTCCAGAAGATCCACAATCGTTACCTCCCTGGAAACTGGATCTGGGCAATCGTGCGCTACAGGAGGGCTTGCTGACATCCCATGAATGGCTAGATAAGTTAGATGAACCAATGCCAGTATGGGCTGTTTTAGCGGTTGCCCTGCGACTGCTGGACAAACAGCGAGAGAAGCCGTGAGTCCATAAAACAATCAAAAGCCCCATTTCCACTAGCAAATATCGTGGGTAATGGGGCTGTTCCGTATAAAAATGCATTGCCGCAGTCGTAACGTTGCTCGAGCACGTTGATCAAATCATTTGAGACCTGGACAGCGAATAAAACCTTCCGTCCACCATCCGAATTCCCAGATCGACGCAATATTCCAATCCTTGCGTCACTCCGTACAAAATCCATTCGGAAGAACGGTGGTTGATATCAAAATCAGTGTAAAGGTCAGTGCCATCATTTCGGATCTCTTTGCGGTACGTCACATCAAAAAGGCGTAGGACAAAAGGCAGTTCAGCAAACGGAATAGCAAACTTTCGCTCTATTTCTTGCTCAAACTCCTTCGTCATGCTCCACTCTGCCTGAATGGATTGCTCATCTTTCCAGGCAATGCGTATACTCGGGCCTTCTACATCTGTGGACGATCGCGGGGGATTTGTCTCCATTCGCTCCCATCGTTCCTTTCTTTCATGTACTTGCTATCACCAAGTATATTGGCTTTTCCGTATATTATAGCACGGGGACATGCAAAGTGGAAACGCATCCAAGCCATAATTTTTAGCGGCCAACTGTAAATGTATTTTCTCCGACGGTTACATAAGAAGTGAATTTCTCGGATTTCATTTGAACTTGTACTTTATAAGTGCCGTATGCTTCGAGTTTCGTAGATACAAAAGGCTCTGAAAAATAGAAGCTGTTTGCATTTTGCGTGGAGTATTTCCATTCTTTCCCTTTGGACACTTCTTTGCCGTCCGGTCCGACCAACACAAGTTGCATGCGCAGGTCTTTGGCTACAGGCGCGTCATCAACCTCTACGAATACGTTAAACGTACGAGGCACATTTTTGTCGCTGTATCCTTTGACAGGGTTGCTGAAAACAACATTTTTATTGCGGGTCTGCTGAATCCCTTCGACCACAATAATATTTACGTTTGGCTTAATCACTTGCAATTTGCCAGATTGCTGATCGTAATCGGCGAAACCACCGAGCTTGTTCACTATTGATTCAACCGATTCGGCCTTGGATGCTGGCATTTCACTCGCAACGGTTTCTGCGCCGAAGAATACGCGCATCGCACCCTCTCCAAGCGCAGTAGTGCTCCCCACCCCTGCTGCTACAGTCAACGCCAACAAAGCCGACAACCATGCTTTTTTCATGTCAATAATCCTCCTGTATGTGTGCGCGGCAGCGCTTGTTTTTCCGGAATTTCTTCTCCCTAGTTTATACGTTTGGAAAAGGAAATAGTTGTGCTGCCCTGATAAGTTTTTTCAACAATATCCACATTATCCACAAGCACAAAAACCTTAGGAAGAAAGACTTATACACAGAGATGTTAGTAACTACTTCTTACCCTTGACCAGAATACGGGCGGGAAGGACACAGAAAAAAGAGCGGCTATCCAGCCACTCTTTTTTTGTTCCTGACACCTGCTACTCCTGTTGCGAAAGCCATGTAAAATACCGGGAGACCAGTCGAACGGCAACCTCGATCGCGTCTTCGTTCGGCTCAATTTTGGAATGGTGCAAGCCGTACGGCGTTTGCACACCCAGCCAGAACAAAAAGCCGGGGATTTCTTTCAAAAAGTAACCGAAGTCTTCTCCGGTCATGGCTTCCTTGCAGGTAATGAGAGTTACCTCTTCACATTGGTCCTGTACCCATTGCATGAAGTCTGTCGTTAGCTGCTCCTCGTTGTAAACCTGGCAGTAGCCAACACCGTAATCAATCGTTGCCTGGCAATCAAAGCCTATTTCCACTCCCTTTACGAGAGATTCAATGCGGCTTTTGACGAGTGCCATCGATTCCATCGAAAAGGTTCGGATGGTCCCTTCTAGCCTGGACTTCTCCGCGATGATGTTCTGCTTCGTCCCGCTCTCCAGCTTGCCAATCGTTATGACGGCCGAATCCAATGGATCGATATTGCGCGAAATAATCGATTGAAGCTGAGTCACAAGATGGCTTCCTGCAACCACCATGTCATTCGCCTTGTGGGGGAAGGCTGCATGCCCCCCTTTGCCAACCAAATCAATGTACAACTCAGAAGTATTGGCAAACAAAATTCCTGGCTTCGTCGCAATATGACCAACTGGATATTCCGGCGCGATATGCAGGGCAAAAATGCAGTCCGGTCGCCAGTCTGCAAACTCTTCACTTTCCATCATCGGTTCAGCACCGCCAGGGCCTTCTTCTGCCGGCTGAAAGAGAAACAACAAATCATCTGCGATCGGATGCTCGGTAAAATGCGTCAGGAGGCCAAGAGCAATTGCCATATGCATGTCATGCCCGCAAGCATGCATGTATCCTTCATGAAGCGATCGAAACGGATAGGACGTTTCCTCTACGATCGGCAGGCCATCCATATCCGTCCGCCAGGCAATTAATCGTTTTGGCTCTGTTCCTGCCAGCTTGACCAAAATGCCTGTCCGCCACGTTTTGATCTCGATTCGCTCCTGAGGCAGCTTTTTCAAATAATCAAGCAAGTATTGTTGCGTCTTCACTTCAGCGAAGCCTGGCTCCGGTATTTGGTGCAGGTCTCGGCGAATTTGTGTAAACAAGGAAGTCGTCATGGTCTACGCCTCCTTTTTCGTACTTGTTCTTGCTGTTAATTGCTCCTCAAACACGGCAAGGAAACGGTCCACATCGGCTTTGGTCAACGTCAGTGGCGGAAGCAGACGAACAATCGTTTTCTGCGTCACGTCAACGAGAATTCCTTCGTCAAGCAATGCTTGCTGCAAGTGGCTTACCTCTTCCGGGGTGGAAGAGAGCGGAATTCCAACCATCAAGCCTTTTCCGCGCAGGGATTGCAGCTGATCCGGAAGGCGCGATCGCAACGCTTCCAAGCCCGACCACAGGTACGCAATCACTTCTTCTACGTGAGCGATGAAGGCTGGATCAAGCAATTCGTCCAACACGACATTCCCCAGGGCAGCAGACAGTGGCGATGGTGCGAATGTCGTTCCGTGATCCCCTGGTTTGAACTGATTCATCAGCTTTGGACCAGCGATGACACCGCCGAGGGGAAGCCCTCCTCCTATACCTTTGGCAAAAAGGATAAGGTCTGGCGTTACGCCTGCATGCTCATAAGCAAAGAGCTTTCCTGTTCTGCCCATTCCTGTCTGGATCTCGTCCATGACAAAGAGCATACCTTCTTGCTCACAGATCGCAGCTACCTCTCGCAAGAACGCTTCGGATAACGGTACGACACCGCCAGAACCCAATACTGGCTCCATGAGGACCGCAGCGGGTCTTGCTTCCTGGCAAATCGCTCGCAATCCTGCCGTGTCCTCCACATCCAATTCATAAACAGGAAAAGCTGGCTGAGGAAAGTCTTGATAGACGTGAGCCTGCCTCGTCAGACGCACTGCTCCGAGTGTTCGCCCATGAAAGCTGTTGCGCAAGACAACGATGCCTTCACGACCAGCTCCCTCGTTTTTTGTCCATTTGTGAATCAGCTTGATGGCAGACTCTGTGGCCTCTGCACCAGAGTTGGTGAAAAACACCTTACCGCTGATGCTGTTCGCAACCAAACGCTCGGCTAAACGAATAGCCGGCTTGTTTAAAAATACATTGGAAATATGCAAGAAGCGCTCTCCCTGCTCACGCAGAGCCTGTACAATGCGCGGATGAGAATGCCCCAAAACGTTTACCGCGAGTCCGGTAAACAAGTCGAGATAACTCTTCCCGTTCGTATCGTACAAGTAATTTCCTTCGCCTTTGTCTATGGCAATCGGAAGTCTTTTGTAAGAGGAGACGATATATTGTTCATCGAGCGAACGCCAGTCCATGTGCACTCTCTCCCTTACAGCTGACGTAGCTCCTGCTTGATCTCTGTCTTGGAACGAGTTTTTTCATCGATTTGCTTGATCACACGTGCAGGCGTTCCCGCAACTACTACGTATGGAGGTACATCTTCAATGACGACAGCGCCTGCTGCAACGACAGCACCTTTTCCTACGCGTACACCTTCCAGAATGACTGCATTTGCTCCGATGACAACATCATCTTCGACAACAACTGGCTGTGCAGACGGCGGCTCGATAACGCCCGCGATAACCGATCCCGCACCGATGTGGCAGTTTTTCCCGATAGTTCCACGTCCACCTACTACAACATTCATGTCGATCATTGTACCTTCACCGATAACTGCACCGATGTTAATGGAAGCACCCATCATAATGACCGCGTTGTTACCAATTGTCACTTGGTCACGGATAATTGCGCCTGGCTCAATACGCGCTTGAATCCCTTTTGTATCCAGCAATGGAATGGCGGAGTTGCGACGGTCACTCTCTACTACATAATCTTCAATTTTGTCTGCGTTAGCAGCGAGCACTGGCTCAATCTCTTTCCACTCACCAAAAACAACACCAGTAGGACCAGTAATGAACGCTTTGGAGCTCGCACCGAAGTCGATTCCCTCCAGGTTCCCTTTCACATATACTTTCACGGGTGTTTTCTTTTCGCTTTTTTGGATAAACGCGATAATTTCGTTGGCATCCATCATATTCATTGTTACATCCTCCTCAAAATAACAGCATGGTAAATCAAAAAAAGCAATGAGTGCATTCGCTATCTCATTGCTCTTGATGCTACATAAGCAAATCATAAATAGCGCTCCACAAAAAGACGTAAGGTCCCTTGTGACAGGATGTTCATTTTTCATGAGACACCCCAGCCTGTGCTACGTAGGGACATAGCATAAGCTTCGGCGCTTTAGCCTTTCTTCCTTCTCCTGCCCCCTGGCAGATTGCGAAAAGACTTACTCTTCTTCGGCGCACCTCTATTTAGAGTACATTATTATAATTTTATTTAACTCTACCAAAATCAATGAAACGTGGCAATAAGAAAAAAGTTATTGACAACGATTCTCATTTTCATTATTTTATTTATTGAGAATGATACTCATTATCCAATTGGAGGGTTTACGTTTTATGAGCATTTTGATGGTTTACGCGAGCATGACAGGGAATACACAGGAAATTGCTGAAGCAATTGCAGAAGGTATTCGTTCCACTGGTGCTGAGCTGGAGATAAAAGAAGTGATGGATGCAAACGCAAAAGAACTCGAGGCTTACGACGGAATCTTGCTTGGCGCCTACACATGGGGCGACGGCGAACTCCCAGATGAATGCATGGATTTTTATGAGGAAATGGACGATATTGACCTTAGCGGGAAAAAGGTTGTTGCTTTTGGCTCTTGCGACTCCGCTTATGAGCATGTCGGTGCAGCAGTTGATATTTTGCTGAAAAAGGCGAGCGAACGGGGAGCAGAAACACCAATGGAAGGATTGAAAATCGAGCTTTCTCCTACTGCAAAAGAAGTGGAAACTTGCAAAGCATTTGGGGTATCGTTTGCTGAATTGCTCGGATAATCGGTGTTTCCCAAATAGTCTGGCACATGCTATACTATCAATCCAACTTTTTCAGGAGGATTGATCTCATGACACTACATACGGACGAGATTCTCTTACGGCCTCTCCACCAACAAGACGCAGCCGAGCTCCTAGAGCTTCGGCTGCGCAATCATGACTTTCTCCAACCATTTGAACCGATCCGCCCCGCTTCATTTCTGACCCTCCCAGTACAGCAAGAACAGATTTCACAAGCGCAGAATGATTTTGAACGTGGCACGGCCTATGCTTTCGGCGTATTCTCCCGGGAATCCGGAAAGATGATTGGACGTATTGCGTTGTCAAATGTCGCACGCGGCGCATGGCAAAATGCAACGATTGGTTACTTCATGGATCAGGCGTGCAATGGCAAAGGCTATACGACATTAGCCGTAAATCTTGCCCTTCGCTTTGCTTTCACGGATGCTGGGCTACACAGGGTACAAGCGGCTGTAATGCCTCGCAACCAAGCTTCCATTCGTGTCTTGGAAAAAAACCGTTTTCGCCAGGAAGGCCTTTCGTTACGCTATTTGCAAATTAACGGCGTATGGGAGGACCATCTTATCTACGCTCTTACTGCTGAAGAGTGGTCTTTGTAATCTCCCCACTCTTTTCGCTATCGCGCAGCCGCTCCAGGATGCGCCGTTTGCGGTACAGCATCATCCCCGCTTCGGCGACATCCTGTACGGTTGAGCGATTCAAATACGCCCCGAACAAAATACCCGCAATGGGCACCATTTGAAATAACTTTTTCCACCCAAAGTTTTCTGTGTACGTTACCACGACTTCACGCCATCCCTGCAATTGCGCCATTACCTCTCTCTGGGCAGTTGGGTCATCAAAGCGGGAGAGCTCAGCGAGTATCGCTTTTTTCCCTACGATGTCCGATGAAGCAAACTGCAGGCATTTGACGACAAACAGCCGCTCCTTCTTCTCTTCCGGTCGATAGCCATAGGCAAGCGCCATCTCTTGTAAAACTTTTAGGGATGTCCCCATCAATAACGGGATATCGATCGCAAGGGTAAATATCCCCCCGAAGCCAGTCGTCGCACCTTGTACCGTGGCAAAATTCGCACGTGAATCCTTCAACTCCATGGCGACTTCATTCATGATCGTAAGCGGAACAGCGGCTATCTCCTCCTTGCCAATAACAGAAGTGCCCTGTCCCTCTAATCGTTTGCCAAACCGCTTGTATATCGGTTCATCCTGCACCAAATAAGTTCCACCTGTTTCAAGAAAGGCTGCCATTTCATCTACGGCTTTTCCCAGCTTCTCCTGAACGAATGCAGGCGTAATCCGATCCAACAAAACAAAAGGAAGTCTGCCAAGCTTTTCCCAGAACCACAAGTCGTTCTGGTCCTTCTCCCAAGCCTCCACTTCGTGTAATGCCGTAACCAATGTCTCCCTAGACTCCTTCAACACCAATAACCTCCCTGGCTGCTCACTCAGATTCTCCTCGCTTCCACTGACATTGGTTGCGCAAGACGGACTTGATATAGTCCCGCAACTCTTCTGACGTGGCGTGACAGACGAACTCTCTTTTATGTCTTACGATCCCCAGCTTCAAATGTTTCACTTGCTCTCCTTCGATCCGAAAGCCGAACTTTTCTAGGATTGCCTTCTGCTCATTTGTCACAGGACTTCCTCCCCTTGTAGTCGAAAACCCCCATGCCAAATTGCAAGGGGGTCTTCCTACCTACTTTACTTCAATTGTCATCGTCAATGTTTCATTACGCTCATTTTCATCGGTTTTCTTGGTGTGCTTTCTTTTGGAGTTGATAACTGTGCAGGTTTTATTGGTGAGCGTATTCGTTACCTTGATCTTGTATTCCCCAGGCTTATCCGTATCGATATACCTTTTCAAATTCAGTGATTCAAGTCCCTCACCATCGTCGCCATCACCTTTGCTTGGCTTGATGCTGGCGATTTCTTCTTCCCCGAAAAAGATCTCGATCCGATTTTCTGAGGAAATGGTACCGTTACTGTGCTTCCGATTGGCACCAATACCAATTTCTCCATGTTTCCATTCAAATTTCGGCATATAGTAGGACTTCTTTTCGCTCTTATCCCTGATCTTTTTGGAGCCGACAAGCTCAGCATGAGTAGCGATCAGTCTTAAGTCTTCCCATTCTTCGAGATTATCGCCTGCATTCACGGTAATCTTTTGTCCGTCCCGGTATTCCTTTCCGCTCTCGCTTCGAAGAAGAAGTGGCGAACTTGGCGGAGTTACACCTGTATCATCCGGCTCACATGACGGATACGACTTGATTGGAGGCGAATCTTCTATCACTTGAACGTAGCCGCACCATACCTGCGACGGGTCTCTTTTGCTATAGTAGTTGACTTTGTAGCGACCTGGTTTGTAACCGGACAACAGCAATGCCGTGTGATCCCAGCTCAATTTGCTCTCGTCGGCAATGACATTATCGATCGCCCATACACCCGGCCCTTCATCATCATCCGCTTCACTTCCATATTTGATGTGTTCGGCAGCAGTTGCCAGCCAGATCACATGAACAGGATTCTGATACAGCTTGATTGTATTATCAGAGGAATACAGGTTCATCTTTTCTACCGTCGGTGTTGATTGTTCGTTCTGCTGCATCAACACATCCATCGTGACATTTCCATTAGCAGGGCCGCAGGCATTAGGTGCACCTGGTATTTGTATTTGAACCGTTGTCGCCGAAGTATCGCCCCACATAGACGATGTCTCTTTTTGCCCCGAAACAGGCTCAAAGGTAACAGCGATTGTGATTCCGGCCAGTCTCTCAGGAATGTCCACCTCAAAGTGCTGCGCGTCTGTCAAGGTTTGTCCGGTTCCGTTCACCGACCATCTTCCTGGGATTGGCGAATACAATGGAACCTTCCCTGGTGCTGCTGGAGCTGTTATTTTCTGATCTTGCGTGAGCTTTTGACCACTTGCATCTGTCCCCATGTACAGCTCTGCAACGCCTACTTGAATCATCGTCATCCAAGGTGACATGGTAGTATCATCAGGAACAAAGAGGAGCTCGTACTGCCCCGTCAACAATGTCCCCGTCGAAAATATGGTTTCTTGAACAGACCTCATTTCTGTATTCGTGGACTTATTTGTTAATTTCCAAGTGCCCGGTACAGAACTAGTAAAGTCGTGTGAACCCATCATTCCAAAAATCGCCGTTTGTCCGCCGCTTGGTACTGGTTCTCCCTCAGCCTTTTCCCCATTAAATATGCTCGGGTAATTTTGGGCCTCTACCAGAAATCGCACATGCAACGTGCTGCTCTTCCCTTTGGCATCCGTCACAATAAAGGTCAAGGTATGCGAGCCGGCAGATAGCTTTTGTGCTGGAATGGTAAACCGAGGCACTTGCCATTTGAAAGAGGTCTGTGGGGAGGTAGTTTCGGCTTGATACTCCGATAACTCTACGCCATCCAATAAAACTTGCTTCCGATTGAGGTTAGTGCCAGTTCCATAAGTGGTCTGTATCACGTCAATATCAAGTGGTGTCTCGGGAGGAAGAATAAACTCATCATTCTTCACCCAGTTCCAACCATTTGAATCCAATCCTGCAACCTGATAATCGTTAAAGATAACCATATCGTGAACAGGCTGCTGCCGGAGTGACTTAGATACTTGGCTGTTTTTTTTCATGGATGCTGTTGCCCCGGCCCCCATGGCTGGCAGTACTGACACACCTGACAAAAAGGTGCCCGTTGCCAAACACACTAGAAGTGCTTTTACAACCCATTTTTTCACGAATTGTCCTCCTATTTCTTCCTTTCAATTTTTCAACTGTGATCATTCGACAAAAACAGCGAAATATCCTTTACAATCACAGAGCTTTTTGCGCCATCGGTATAGTTAAAAACTATTCAGTTTATAATTTATATAGATTTGACTTATATCCCCCCCAGTTGGTAAAAATGGATGAAAGGGAGGGATTCGGATGGTTCAAACCAATCAATGGAATGCCGGGCTATACGACGCCAAAATGAATTTCGTTTCTGAATACGGCAAAGGTTTAGTGGACTGGCTACAGCCGGCTTCTGGAGAAAACATTCTTGACTTAGGCTGTGGAACAGGTGACCTGTGTGCTCAACTATCTCTTGCAGGAGTTAATGTGACAGGAATCGACTTTTCTGCCGCCATGATTGAGGCTGCTCGTCAAAAATATCCGCAGTTTGCCTTTGAAGTAGCCGATGCACATACGTATCGTACAGATGTCAGCTACGACGCTGTCTTTTCTAATGCCGCACTCCACTGGATGAAACGTCCTGCTGAAGTCATTGAAACCATTTGGTTGGCTCTAGCTCCCGGTGGACGCTTTGTCGCTGAATTTGGAGGGCAGGGAAATTGCGGACAAATCACCAAGGCATTACGGACTGTTTTAGCACGAAGAGGAATATCTGCCGACGAGCGCTCGCCTTGGTATTTTCCCAGCATAGGAGAGTACACGACTCTTTTGGAAAAGCAAGGATTCCACGTCGTACTTGCCTCCCATTTTGATCGCCCGACAGTCATGGCTGATGGAGACCTGGGGCTGTCACATTGGCTGAATTCTTTTTGCAGTCCTTTTTTCGCGGGACTGTCCTCAAATGAAATTCAGCAAGTATGTAGCGAAGTCACTGACTTACTGCGTCCTGCTCTGTTTCAAGAGGGACACTGGGTGCTCGATTACAAGCGTATTCGCCTCATTGCCCATAAGAAATCAGAGAAGGATACTCTACATGGGGGAACTGCACAATGACCCGTATTGGCTGTCTCCATGGACATTATTCGAATATTTCCCTCTTATCAGATGCGTTCGCAGCCTTTGACGTAGAGCTCATTCATTTTGTTGATCCAGGTTTACTCCTGCAGAATGAAGGAACCTCTGTCCATACCAAGGAACAATCGCATGCCAAATTACGTGAGCAACTAAACTGGATGCGAAACTGCGGGGTCGATGCAATCGTGATCACATGCACGCAGTATGCCGCACTGGTAACACCAGAAGATGAAGCAACTGCCACTGTTCCACTCTTCACAATCGATGGACCTTTTTTTCATGAGCTTGCACGGCATACTGAGCTACAAGTTCTGCTGTTCTCCAATCCCGCTACTGTTCAACCTACGATGGAGCGTCTCGTGAAACACGCCCATTCTCAGAACCTTCATCCAGAGATACAAGTGTCTCTCGTCGAAAATGCTTTTGCCCTGCTCATGGAAAACAAGCAAGAAGCTTACAGAGAAGCCATAAAAGACGCCCTGTATCAGCTCCGCCAAACGTTTCCAGACCAACCTATTGCAGTGGCACAGCTCTCCATGGCCCCTGTTGCTGATCAATTTGCAAAGGAAAATGACTGTACAATTTCCCATCCTTTACATAGTTTGACGTCGCTAATGTCCGTAGCGTTACAATTGCGTTCAAGCCGTTGAAAAGGGAATGCGTGTAAAAAACAGCCCCGTTTGCTTAGGTCTAATGGCCAGTGGCAACGGGGCTGTCGCATAAACACGAATTCAATTGGCTTTTACATGCCTTCGGAGTTGGTCACCAGAACCTCTTCTCCCTCATTCAAGCCGCCTTTGATTTCAATAAAATCATATCCTTCAATCCCGATTTCTACGTCTTTCGGCATTGGATCTCCGGTGCTCGGATCTTTCACCATTACCGTTCCCTGACCTGGTCCCAGAATTTCAACTGCATTGCTTGGCAAGCGCAGGACATTCTGTGCTTGGGCGACGATAATATCGTTGTCTCCCGTCATTCCATGCTTAAAATCAGCCTTGTCTAGCAATTCCACTTTTACCGCGAAACGAACTTCCTTGTCTTCTTTTTTCCCTTCTTTCGGGAGCTCTACGACTTTGCCTTTAAACGGCTCGGTACCGAATGCATACACATAAACATCGACATTTTGTCCGATTTTAATCGCGGGGATATCAAGCTCTCCAACGGCTGCCATAAAGTAAACAGAAGACGTGTCCATAATAATGGCTGCAGGCTCTGATCCTGGCGCTTCGCCTTCTTTTACGCCCAGCTTGGTGATTACACCGCTAATTGGCGCCGTTACTTGGTTCTTCGCAATTTCACGCTTTTTCTGCTCCATGTTCAATAAGGAACTTTTTAGCGCCAGTTCTTTTTCCATCAGCTCCATACCGGACGCTTCCATATCCATCTTGAACAGTTGTTGCCCTACTTTGACTACATCGTCCTTTTTGACGTCGATCTTGCCGATTTTCCCGTACGTACCAGCCAAGATTTCTATTTCATCCGGCAGCTGGAATTCTTTCTGATTTCGGCTTACGTATAAGAGGCCCTTATCATCCGTGTACTGTACCTCACCCTTGTCTCCGACGTAAATGGCCCCAGGCTTCTTGACCAATACCTCGACATTGTGAATTCCGCCAGCACCTTCTACTTTTTCACCTATTCTATCCACTTCTGTGACAACACCATCCACAAAATACATGGAAGTCGGAATGAATACCTTCACTTTTTGTCCTACACTGAATCGTTCAGACTCATAGGAGGTAAATTGCCCAATAATTTTCAAATAGTCGGTATTAGCCAGCTTGACTACCACCTGTTCCGGTCTTACATCTTGTCCTTCTTCTACAAGGACCTCAACCACTTTTCCTTCTTTTGTAGCCGTGATCTTGTCTTTCTTTTGCTTAATTTCATTTAGCTCTTTTTTCGCCTTTAAAATGTCCAGCTCCAGCTTTTGAATTTCCAGTTGTGCATCCGAGCTGTCTATCGTGAACAAAACATCGCCTTTTTTTACGGACTGCCCTTCTTTCACTAGCACACGTTGCACCTTGCCGCTGAGCTCTGGCTTGACTTCCTCACGGGCCTTCGCTTCCACTGTACCTGCTGAGTTGATTGTCTTCTTGACGTCACCTCGTTCCACGACCGCTGTCGGGAAGTTCGGTTTTTCTTCCGGCTTTTCTTCTGTAACCTCTTCGCCCTTGAAGTATGAGTAGCCGTAATAGCTGCCTCCTCCAAGAACGGCCACGACCGTGGCGATAATGATCCATTTTTTCTTGTTCATCTTACGTTCCTCACATTTCATCACTTATTCAGATCGAATCGCTTGCAGCGCACTTAAACGAGACGCGCGGATCGCCGGGAAGATTCCCGCCAACACCCCAATAATAAAGGAGAAGCCAATCGCAAAGAGTGCCAGCCAACCCGGAATCACTGCCAATTTTGTTGGCTCAGCCTCTGGATCACCACCGCCGCCGTAGCCCATGTTGAGACTATCCAAGAGACCGCCAGACGCTCCAAAGTAATTCACGAGCTCAACCGCTCCCCACGCCATTCCGAGACCAGCCAGTCCACCAATTAAGCCAATAAAGCCTGACTCCATTAAGAACAGCCAACGAATATTCAACACAGTGGCCCCGATTACTTTCATGATACCAATCTCTTTGGTTCGCTCTAAAATCGACATGATCATCGTATTGACGATTCCAATGGTTGCGACGAGCAAGGAGATTGCAGCAATTCCTCCGAGGACCATCTGAATCACGAAGAAGAAGTTATTGATGGTTTCCAGCTCACGTGCAGGCGACCATACTTCAAAGCCCTTTTCCTTCAACGCTTTGACTACACCCTCGACCTTTTCACGAGATTCTACCTTGACAGTAATTCTGTCAAATTCAAAGGTTTCCTTTTTGGCTTTATCGCGTGAACGGCGAGATGCTCCCTCTTCGACTTCGTCACCTCGACTGCGCGTGACCCACTCATTTAGCTCTTTCACTACATTAATCGGTACATAAACCGCGGCTGACGAGTTACGTTCTTCCGATTTCTTTAATTGACCGACAACCTTTACACGCAATTCTTTTTTCTCGTATTTTGGTTCATCGTCGATGCGATATTCGCGCGACAAGATGAGAGTCCCTGCTCTGTCTACGAGATTGAAGGTCAGTGCTTCTCCGCCCCCTATATCAGGAGGTGGCATCTGAGACATTTCATGCCGTCCAGCTCCGGCCTTTCTTCGCCGTTCCTCGCGCTTTTCCTTTTCTACGTCGCGCAATTCTCTGGATACATCGAAAGCGACCACTATCTCTTGTGGCGCCCCTGTCAGATAGGTTCCTTTTTCAATGTCATTTTTGCGATAGGCTGCCGACTCATTCACATCCACCCCAATAAGCTGAACGTAGCCTTCTCGTCTACCTACCTTAAGCTTCGCTTGCTCTCGTAATTCTTTTATCGGCATAACCGCCTGAATGCCAGGAATCTTTTTTAATTCCTGCACCGCTTGCATATTCAGCTTCTTGACCTTATCCTCTGGAACATCGATCCATTCACCATTTTCCTCGTACCAACGCAATGGCTCGACGTCCATCTCTGTCAAGTTCCCGAAGTTCTCCAAGCTTTTTACCGCACTTTCCTTAAGCCCTAAACTAAGCGCCATCATTGCGACGATTGCAGCCGTCCCGATCATGACACCAACCGATGTGAGGGCTGTCCGCAGCTTCATTCGCCACAGATTCCTCCAGACAATGCGAAAAGAATCCATTACCTTCACTGTTTGTTCACCTCATACCCTCGCCTACGCTGGTCTTGTCCTTTTTTGTACAACCCGTCCGTCCTGGAGATAAATGACGCGGTCGGACTGTTCCGCTACTTCCTGTTCATGGGTAACGATGATGAACGTAGTCCCATTTTCCTTGTTCATTTCTCTCATTAATAGGAGAATCTCTTGTTCTGTCTTCGAATCCAGGTTCCCCGTCGGCTCATCCGCCAAGATAATGCCAGGCTGATTGACGAGTGCTCTGGCAATACTGACACGCTGCTGCTGTCCACCACTAAGCTCATTGGGTCTGTGGTCGATACGACCTTCCAGCCCCACGCGGTGTAAGATTTCTGTTGCTTTCTCCCGACGTTTTTTCTTGCTTTCGCCTGCAAAAATCAGTGGAAGCTCTACGTTTTCCAACGCTGTCAGATTCGGAAGCAGATTGTATGACTGAAAGATAAAACCCATATTTTTACGGCGAAACAGGCATAGTTCGTTTTCGCTGTAGCTGGAAATCTCTGCTCCGCTAACCATGACACTCCCTTCCTCCGGCTTGGTCAAACCTGCAAGCAAATTCAAGAGCGTAGATTTGCCAGAACCCGATGAGCCACACAGGGCCACGAATTCTCCCTTGTTGATATGAAGGTTGATATCATACAGCACGGGCACTTTGATTTTTCCCGTTCCGTAGCTGTGATTGACCCCTGTCACCGTCAGCTCTCCTGTTGAATTGACCATCGTTTGTCGCACCTCATTCGTTCTTTCAAAATGGAAACTTTCGTAAACATCACATACTAAAGACGTAACATTTCGCAAAACGTAACGCTTCTTTCGGAAACATTTTACGATTTACGTAAACAACCATACTTTCTTCAAAAATATGTAACAGCTATGTAACCTTTTGCAGCCGGCTACGTATTACAATGTAGATGTCAACAAACCATGGAGGGTCGAAGAAGATGACTATCTATCGCTTTTTATTTGAAACAGCAACACGCAGATGGGTTGAAATCATCAAGGCACCCAGTATGTTTGAGGCAGCAAAGCAAGCCAAACAGCTTGCAACCAAGCGTTCCAAGTCCATGTCCACTACCATCAGCTTCTCTTTTCACCACGCTGCTTCTCAAGCATAAATGCACACATACATAAACCGCTTGCCCGCTACGGGAGGCGGTTTTTATATTTTGGGGATATTATTGACAGCACCGATTTCTTCCTCTTTAATATAGAGAGAGGCATTACAGTGCATGACAGTACAGATCCGCTTCGATTGTGCAGCGGTATACAAAGGGAGATAATCACAATGACCATGAAGAAAGCACTCACCATTGCAGGTTCCGACACCAGCGGCGGAGCTGGTCAGCAAGCAGACCTCAAAACGTTTCAGGAGCTTGGTGTTTTCGGGATGACCGCCCTCACCGTTATCGTAGCCCAAGATCCACATAACGAATGGTTCCACGAAGTGTTTCCGATCGATGTTGCGATTCTGGAAAAACAAATCGAAACCGTACTCGCAGGAATTGGCGTAGATGCTGTAAAAACAGGGATGCTCGGAACCACTGAACTGGTTGACCTCGCTACCCGTAAAATAAAAGAATACGATTTGAAAAATGTTGTCGTGGACCCTGTGATGATCTGTAAGGGTGCAGATGAAGCACTCCATCCAGAAATTGCAGTCAGCCTGCGTGAAGTCTTGCTCCCGCACGCGACAGTTGCTACTCCTAACCTGTTCGAAGCAGGTATTCTCAGCCAAATGGGCGCATTGAAAAGTGTCGATGACATGAAGGAAGCGGCGAAGCGCATCCACGACTTCGGCACCTCTTATGTCGTTGTAAAAGGTGGCAGCAAGCTTCAAAGCGGAAATGCCGTAGATGTTTTCTATGACGGGAAAACGATTGAGGTAATGGAATCAGAGCGCTTTGAGACGAGCTTTACTCATGGTGCCGGCTGCACGTTCTCCGCTGCAATCTGTGCGGAATTGGCAAAAGGAAGCTCTGTGCACAACGCAGTAGCTGTTGCCAAAGAATTTATTACCGAAGCGATTCGCCACTCGTTTGCACTCAATAAATATGTGGGACCTACTAATCACGGTGCGTACCGCATGAAAAAGCACGGCGAAGCGATTTGCTAATTACTTCTAAGTAAACAAAAACTCCTGACCAAATCCGAGTCTTTCTCGGCGGGTCAGGAGTTTTCTTATGATTACGCTTGTTTTTTGATAGCGACCTCGGGATTGATTGGGGCAGCTCTTCGTTTCATGCGTACGGAAGACACCGTAAATACAATAAGCGCAGACCAGATGAGTCCAAAGCTAATGAGATGTGTTTGGGTGAAAGGCTCACCGAATAAAAATACAGCTGATAAGAGCGATATCGTAGGTGCCAAGTATTGGATGAAGCCCACAACGGAAAGTGGGAGCCTAGTCGTTGCTTGGGCGAACCAGTAGAGCGGCATGGCAGTAGCTACCCCCGCAAGCGTCAGCAATAAAAGTTGCCACCACGCTAAGGAAGTCATCGTCTCCGTCCCATTGACCTGTAGCATCAACAGATAACCGAAAGCAATAGGGGCCACAAACAGCGTCTCCCATGCCAGTCCGATCATCGCCTCCATTCGGACGAGCTTCTTCGCCAAGCTGTAAAAAGCAAAGGTCAGAGCAAGTGATAGAGAGACCCATGGAATCTCACCGTACTCGAAGGTGATGAACATGACTCCGAAAGCCGCGAGCATAAGCGCGAGCCATTGCCCAGCATGCATTTTTTCTTTTAAGAAAAGGACTCCAAGCAGTACGGTGATGAGAGGATTCATGTAGTAACCAAGACTCGTTTGCATGACTTGATCGTTATTCACTGCCCAGATAAAAATGAGCCAGTTTGCGCTGATTAGCAGTGAACATATCGCTAATGCTCCGAGCATTTTAAAACCAGTAACCGCTCTCCACATACTGCGCCAGCGTTTCGTTACCTGGATAATGATTGCAACAAAAATAATCGACCAGACGATTCGATGAGCGAGTATCTCCCATGCCCCCATTGCCTGAAACAGCTTCCAATAGAGCGGGAGTAAACCCCAAGCCAAATACGCCACAATTGCATAAATAATCCCCTGTCTCATCCTAGCTCCTCCATGTGTTTCGCCTTCTCTTTCTCTATAGACAACTTTTGAACTTATTATCTATGAAATAGTGTAACGGAAATACGAAAAAACAGCTATGTATTCTCACGTAGAATAGCGCGTTCTTTACACTTTCATCCGTTACCATATTACCAATGCACGTAGCTAGCTAGTTACCTCAGTAGCATAGTAAAGCATGCACAAAAATTTTATTGTACCACTTTTATACCTGTAGTACAATAGTCATTATTCTTCCGAGTTTAGTCATACGAAAGGAACTTTTACTTATGACATACTGGCGATCTATCTTTTTAGTTTTACTCGGTGCGTGCAGCTACGGTGTCCTCTCGATCTTCATGAAGCATGCCTTTCACCTCGGCTTTACGCCATTTGAAATGAGTGGGAGTCAATTGATTTTTGGCGGCTTGATTATGACGGTCATGGCCATCCTTTTCTCGAAGCAGCGCTTTTCGTTTACGTATTTGTTGCTTTTGGCACCAGCCAGCCTGATGATGGCCTCAACCAGTCTTTTTTACCATCAGGCTGTTAGCCGGGTTTCTGCTTCACTCGCAATTGTTCTCCTCTTTCAGTTTACCTGGATCGGTGTCTTGCTAGAGGCGATTGTAGATCGAAAATGGCCGACCGCTGAAAAATGGGTGTCTCTGGTTATGCTTGGAGCAGGGACTGTTCTTGCAAGCGGACTAGGCGAAAGCGGTATTCAGAGCGTAGACATGGTTGGTTTGATCTTCGGTCTGATGTCTGGCGCGACCTTTGCCCTGGTTATTTTCTTCAGCGGGCGAATTCTCCCTGGAATGGATCCATACTTGCGAAGCGCGATTTCGATTAGTATGGCAGCCCTGATGCTCTCGATCGTTTATCCGCCGACTTTCTTGGTAAATGGTCAGCTTCTGCAAGGTTTACTGCCGCTCGGTCTTTTGGTTGCGATCTTCGGTTCGGTCATCCCGATCTTCTGTTTGGCTGTCGGTGTGCCGCGGATCGGCAATGGACTGGCTACCATTTTAAGTGCAGTCGAGCTGCCCACAGTCGTGCTCTTGTCGAGCTTCGTGCTTCAAGAGACTGTCTCTCTCCCTCAATGGGGTGGCGTATTCATGATCCTGGCTGCCATTTGTGTACCGCAAGTAAAGTGGCGGAAACTATTCTCCCCTTCTCACACCCTCGAGCAGGAAAGAATGTAGCGCCGTTTTCTATAAACCGCATACAAAAAGCGTGCAGACGAGCTGTTCTGCACGCTTTTTTTGGTACACCCCCTTCATATAGAAGGAAGGTAGATTCTCTGCCTCGAATTTATTTGCGAAGACTGCCACTCAAAGGGGGAAAGGTATGGAAAAGCGGCATTCGGTGTTATTCCAGCAACTAGAGGATTATCGACAGGAGACGTTAAAAGCAATCGATGGTTTGACAAATGAAGATGCGAACATCATTCCTGATGGTTTCTCCAACAATATCTTGTGGAATCTGGGGCACATTTATCTCGATCAGTATTTATGCGCGCACCTTACAAAAGAAACGATCCCGCTCCCCCCTGGCTTCAAGGAATGGTTTAACTTCGGGACCAAGCCTGCTGACTGGAAAACACCGCCGCCGAATCTCGAAACGCTCGTTTCCTTATTACAAGAACAACCTCAGAAGATACAGGCTGCTTACAAGGATCGATTAGACGAAGAGTTTCCCGCAACAGAATCCGGCATGCATACGATTGCGCAAGTGCTAGTACGAACGATTTTTCACGAAGGGATGCACCTCGCCTCCCTCAATACAATCCGGAGGTTTCTAGGCAAATGACTCAGACTATAACGCCAATTTTTCGCATGTTTGACGTTGAGAAGGCAAGAGAGTTTTATGTGGATTTTCTAGGATTTCAGATTGATTGGGAGCATCGTTACGAGGATCATTTTCCTTTATACATGCAAATTTCCTCTCCATCGTGCACGATTCATCTATCCGAGCATCACGGAGATGCTTGTCCTGGCTCAGCGATTCGCGTACAGGTGGAAAACATTGAGCTTTTCCATCAGTCCCTGTTGCGTCAAGGATACAAGTACGCTTGTCCTGATTTAGAGGAGACGCCGTGGGAAACGCGTGAAGTGAGCGTGACCGATCCTTTTGGCAATCGCCTTCACTTTTATCAGCCTGTCGATCACTCGTAAACAAATACAAAGAAAGCCCAGCGACAGTTCCTTTACAGGAGCCACCGCTGGGCTATTTCATTTTACATTTTGAACATAAATAGATGGGGCGATCGATGGGACTTGAACCCACGAGTGCCGGAGCCACAATCCGGTGCGTTAACCCCTTCGCCACGACCGCCATATATAGGGTTTGCTTGGTGCGGTCGAGAGGACTTGAACCTCCACGGTGTTGCCACCACTAGAACCTGAATCTAGCGCGTCTGCCAATTCCGCCACGACCGCATATAAAAATGGTGGAGGCTGACGGGATCGAACCGCCGACCCTCTGCTTGTAAGGCAGATGCTCTCCCAGCTGAGCTAAGCCTCCACAATCCCCCGCTATTTCATTGGGGGCGTTTTGCTAGGTGACCCGTAGGGGATTCGAACCCCTGTATGACAGCGTGAAAGGCTGCTGTGTTAAACCGCTTCACCAACGGGCCAAGTATCATGGCGGATGGAGTGGGATTTGAACCCACGAGACGGTTCGACACCGCCTACACGATTTCCAATCGTGCTCCTTCGGCCGCTCGGACATCCATCCATCGAGCCTGCAAGCGTTCGCTTCGGCAAGAATTAATCTATCATATTCACAACATGATTTCAAGTGATATTTTGAAAGTTTACGAAAAAAGGGAGATTGCCTAAAGCAACTTCACTTCCGGTTCAATATGATACAAGTAGTATTCCTTTACAAGACGGAGTGATGTCAGTTGTCAAAAAGAAAGCGCCGTTCAGTAGGCTTCCCCTGTTTGTACGGAAACTGGTGCGGGCCTGGATGCTCCGGGCCGGCTGCGCCGATTGATGATGTCGACAGATGCTGCAAGAGGCATGATTATTGCTATCAAAAGCACGGCTATTTTTCTTGTCACTGTGATCAGGAGCTCGTACGGTGCCTTCGAAATAAAGTAAATACCTCAACGGAAAAAGGGAGAATGGCCGGACTCATCTCGAATTTTTTCTCTCGAACAGGGTGCTTTCCCAGCAATCCACGCTAGTTTTTTCTGAATCGTTCTCCTTGTCAGTTTTCATCCAAAAAACGGTAACAACTTGGACATGAATCAGACATAATTCCCTTGTTTTTCCTTGTATTTTTTTGGTACTCTATTGAATGTCCAAGGAGGGTACACAGCGTGGAATTGCACATACGAACAGACGCCAGTGTGGCGCTGACGTTAAAGAGAGAAATTATTTGTCATGGTATTTCCCGTTTTTATGTCCGTCCATACGATGATGATCACGTTGAATTTATATTCCTAGCACTTTCAGAGCACCAGAAGAAGCTGCTGTCTTATTCACTGCGAAATTACAGCTACTGTCTAACATATCTAGCTTAATCGTTCTACGGTCATTTTCCTCCCCTTTTTTAAAGGGGAATTTTTATTCCCTTTTTTCGATATATCCAAAACGGCGAACATCGTCTGTGGTCAAGTTATACAAGGCATTCAAAAATTCGATTTGGAAACTTCCTGGCCCTACTACTGCTGCTTTCTCGGCTGCCAACTGAGCAGCAACACCGTAGCATACCAATGCCGCAGCTCCTCCGATCAGCTTGTCATTTGCAATGGCTGCAAACGCTCCCATAACAGACGTTAACAAACAGCCTGTTCCGGTCACCTTCGTTAAGATGGGATGACCATTATGGATCGAATAAGTCGTTTCTCCGTCCGAAATCACGTCGACCTTGCCCGTAATCGCTACGATTGTTCCTAGCTTTTTCGCTGCTGCTCTCGCTAGGTTCTCGACATCTCCGCCTGCTTCCTTCGCATCTACACCTTTAATCTCCCAGCGCTCACCTACGACATTGGCAATCTCGGCAGCATTTCCTCTAATGAAGGCTAGGTTGAGTTCCTGCGCAAGACGTTGACTTGTCTCGGTTCGATACGATGTTGCTCCCGCTCCCACCGGATCAAACAAAACAGGCACGCCATGCTGGTTCGCGGATTTTCCTGCGATCAACATCGCTTCGATCTCATGCTCATTCAACGTCCCTATATTCAATACAAGAGCTCCGGCTATCCTTGCCATGTCTGCCACCTCTTGTTTGGCGTACGCCATGACAGGTGACGCACCAAGAGCTAACAAACCGTTCGCTGTAAAGTTCGTGACAACTACGTTCGTTATGTTATGAACGAGTGGATTTTCCTCGCGCACTTTAATTAGTAATTGCCCGATTGTCTCCAGAATCATGATCGTTACCCCTTTCCTCTTGAACAGCGAATCGTGGAATCATCTTGTATACCTCGATGACTTCTCCTAATATAGAATGCTCTTGCATGACGCCAATAATGATATACGCTTGCTGTAAGATGGGTAATTCGTGCATGTTAGCTACAATTTTCCACACTTTCCCATCCTCATCCGTCACGCTGGCACTGAAGGAGACTCTTCCCGCCCCTTCTTTCAAGATATCCACGGCATCAAGGACTCCGCATATTTTCATCCGATCATCTGGATGCATGATTCGGTTTTCCTCGACCCATTTTAGCTTCATTTCTTCTACCTTTAGTGTTTTCCATCGATCAAGGAACTCCCAATCTTTGGAATGCGGAAATATATGCTTCGTTTGCTCAAGGAAGGTGTTGTACTCTCCGTGTAGCTGATCTACATAATCATCTACATCCTCAGAAATCACGCGAATCGAATCTTCTCCGCATGTACGGATGTGGTGAGCCAGGTATTTGAAGGACTCGATCATGTCAAAGTTTCCCCAGCCCCAGGCCTGTTCGCCGAAAACTCCCCCCCGGGTTCGGCATTTTAGGCAGGTGAAGTAATAGTATGTAGGCATATCTGTTCCCCTATCTCCCCTATTTTGTCTCTCTTTTGGTATCGGTTGAGGAAGCGATGCAATTTATGTTACATTCGAACCTATTTTTTGAAACTTCTCAGCAATTTGTTCACAATTTAACTTCTGTAATTTAGTGTAAGTTAAATTGCAAAAGGTGGCTCCCTCAAAATTTTCAGGAAGCCACTCTTCATTATACTCCTTTTATGGCAATAAGAGGGTTACATTTTGCTACGACAGATGCAAGATTTGCTCCCACAACCGAATCGATGATTTGATCCACATCTTTATAGGCTTGCGGGCATTCATCAAGGATGGAAGCAAGCGAACGGTGATTCACCATGATCTCGTCTTCCTGTCCCACGCGCATTGCCTGCTCAAATTGATCGATGGTCACGAGCTCCTTGGTTGCTTTGCGGGAACGAACACGCCCAGCACCATGACAGATCGAATAAAAGTTTTTCGCACCGGCCTCCGATCCAACCATGATATAGGACGATGTTCCCATAGAACCGGGGATCAAAGCTGGATGTCCGGTTTCGCGATAAGCCTTCGGATTTTGGAAATGGCCTGCTGGCAACGCCTTCGTCGCTCCTTTGCGGTGGACGAGCATCGGTGTGTTGCGATGGAATTCTTTCAAGGCGTAATTATGCATCAGATCATACAGGACAGGTGTACGCATCTCACTACCAAAAACATCCCGAAACGCCTGCTCTACTGAAAATCCGATCATATGCCGATTCGTTACTGCAAAGTTCAGCGCGGAGTACATCAAATTCAAATACTGTTGCCCTTCCTCGCTTTGGATCGGAGCATATACCAGGCTCGGCTCAGGATTATGAATCCCCCATTTGTACATGGCTTCCTTGAAGCTTTTGGTATAATCCCGCCCGAGCATAGCCCCCCACGCACGCGAACCGGAATGAATCATGATGACGACCTGGCCGTCGAACAGTCCCCACGCTTTGGCAATCTCCCTGTTCTCCTCCGCGATCTCGATATGCTGGATTTCAATAAAGTGGTTACCGCCCCCCAATGTCCCCAACTGGCCCCACGCACGACTCCAAGATTTTTGCGGTATTTGCTCCAGGAAGGAATGGTCGAATTCAAATGTGTACTTTTCCACATGCGAGAAAGAACGGCTTAAAGTGTCGGGTGCTGCTTCTGTATCCGGAATATAGTTGCTCGGCAGCCCTTTTAAACCATGCTTCACCACTTCCTCCAAGCGAATATCCGTAAAATGCGTATGACCCCGCTCGTTTGTCGGGACGTACGCTTCGATCGCTTCGATCAATGCACGTTTTAGGCTCTTGTCTTTGAGGTCATCTCGATGCAACGGAGTCAGATGTACACGCATTCCACATCCAATGTCTGATCCGACGATGGAAGGCGAGACAAATCCATCGGCAAGATTCCAAACGGCTGTCGTCCCAATGCAGGTCCCAACGCCTACATGCGCATCGGGGGTATACGAAAAATAAACATTTCGCGGAATCCGCAAATTATTGTCTGCCATTTGATATACGCGTTCACCGAAGCTCGAAAAGACTTCGTCATTCGCAAAAACGTGCACATCTCCATGCTCCAGCTTCACTTCACGATGGTTGTTTCCATGCAAAATTGTTTTCATTATCCAATTCTCCTGTCTCTCACAGCGTGCGCTGTTTTTCATACCCTTATTTTCCATCCGCGCATCTGGTTTGAACATGGTAAAAGTATTACGAATCTCTTTTTCTCATTGACTTCTCTTCAGCCTCTTCGTAATATGAGGACTAATTTGGAAATAAATGACGAATGAATAAGGATGAATGTAATGGCACGCGAAAGCTTTGACAAAGAGCTGCAATTGCTCCGTCTCCTGTTTTTGACCGCTGGTGCCTACAATCGGCAACAGTTAGCCGAGCGGCTCGGGATTTCCGTACATACGCTTGATAAAACGCTAAAAAAGCTGAAGGACATCCAATCGACCTTTTATCAGCATGTCGGGGATGAGGAGAAAAAAGAGTATTATGCACAGCTTCGTTACAACTATTTTGAGGTGACGGACAATTTCTTGATGTTTTTGTACCATGCGAAATCATTGAAGGATTCGGAAGTAGAACGACTGTCGCACATCTTGGAAAAGCTCAAGCAACAGCCTCTTTCCATTAAAGATTTGCTGGATACGTTTGTGGATACAGAGCCCGATGAAAAAACGATTCGTCAGGACATGAAATACCTCGAAGAAATTGGCGTGATAAAAAATGTGAGTGAGGTCAGGCCCTACATCTATCAATTCGACGGTGAGCTACTGGACTCGCTGACGGACGACGAGTTGTTGGATCTGTATGATTTCATCGACTTCATGGCCAATACACAACTTCCGGCCGTCCCTGGTTATCTTCTGCAAGAAAAAGTGAAGCGTTATCTCAAACATCGCTTGAAGCTAACCGATGCATCTACGTTTTTGTACAAATATCATTTTGTCTCACGTGTTCTCGATGAATATCAAGCTTTGCTTCTCACGGAAGCCATTCGTCAGCGAAAAATCGTTGAATTTCACTACTACACACCCAAACGCCGGAAGTTTTACGATTCCCAAAATACGAATCCGGCTTTCCAACGAGACACATCCGGGCGACATCAAAAAGTCATTCCACTCCGGGTTATTTTTGATCATCAATACGGCAGATGGTACTTGTTGGCCCAAGGATGCGGCAATGGTCCGCTGCGCAAATACCGCGTGGAAGGTATGACCAAGCTCGTAACAGGCAAATCCGTTACGCCGGAAATCTTCTCTTCCTTGCAAGCTAGTGCGGATGAGCGTATTGCCAACAGTTGGCTAATTGATACAGGAAAACTCGTAACCGTACGCCTGCGCTTTTTTCAGCCTCGCGACACGCCTCATTCCTTTATCCAAGAGCGAGTGGAGGCACAGGGGCAATGGGGGATTGTGACAGAAGAATCACGGGAGAGCTTTGTGTACGAGATAAACGTGAACAGCACGATGGAAATTACACCGTGGATTCGCAGCTTCGGTTCAAGCGTCGAAGTTCTTGAACCGCTGTTTCTTCGCAAGCAATTCCAAAAAGAATGGGAGGAGCTGCTCGCCTACTATGAATCTGTTTGATAAGATACATAATTACCAACTGGTGACACGGCTGGATGAAGCGGGTGTTTATCCGATAACCTCACACGAAAAAGCGTGGCTCGCCCTGATGCTGGAGAATCCATCTGCGGAAGAAATTTTCGAGCCCGCTACACTCGAAAAGCTTCACCATTTGACACATCTGCCTGATAATAAATGGACCGAACAAGAACGGTTCGTGGAAAAAGCGCAAACTCAGGCCAAGCAGCTCTGGAGCCCACTCGTGCGTACCCTGCGGCGAATCATTCTCAGCAAGAATCACATAAAAATAACCGCAGCCACGAACAAAGGCCCGGTTTTTCGCAATCAACGTGGGGTTCCCTACAAGCTGGAATATTCACTTGCCAAGAAGGCCTGGTACCTGATCTGGTTGAACATGTCTTCCAATCGACTGATCACGACTCCGCTGCATCTCATTCGCTCCGTCGATGAGCTTTACATAGAAGATGGATGGTATGACAGTTTTTTGCCGACTATCTCGGAACAGATCCAACAGCGCAAGCAGATGGCAAAAATCGTGATCATCCCTCGTTACAACACTGAGCTCCAGCGCATATTGTACGCCTTTTCCTGCTTTGACAAAGCGGTCGCTTTTGACCCAGAATCACAGGTGTATACAATCACCCTGCACTTTCTATCTGACGAGCAGGAGTTTATTTTATCGCGCATTCGTTTTCTCGGCCTGCGTGTAAAAGTAGTAGAAAACGATCAACTCAAAAAGCGAATGGCAGAGTCGGCAACGAACGCCTTGGCAAGATATACCGAAACTCCACATTGATTGTCCCAAAAAATCAGGAAATCATACCCTATTCGATTTCCTGCATTTCCCTTATGATAATTCAGGTGAGATAGTAGCTAATCCAAGTCAGAGGTAGAAATGATGAAAACAACATGTAAAAAAGCGTCTCTCATATGTGGGCTATGGCTTAGTCTGTCGTGGCCGTTTCTTACGGAGCCGGCGCAAGCAGCAAGTGTCATCCAGGCAAAGGTGGTCGCAACCTCTCTGAACGTTCGCAGTGAACCAGCCCTCAATGCTTCCGTTGTCGCTACCGTGCCGCAAGGAGCCGTCGTGACCATTACGGATGAAGCATATGGTTGGGCAAAAATTAAATATAATCAAAAGGTAGGCTGGGTAGCGGGGTATTACTTGCAAAAAGGAGCAGTAACGAGTGCGAGGTCAGCTTCTTCACCAGCCAATACGGCGACTACCAAAAGCCAGCAAGGCACGGTTTTGGCCGATTCGCTTCGAATGCGCAAAGGGCCAAGCACGAGCCATGAGATTGTCCTTTCGTTGCCCAGAGGAACCCGTGTAGATATTTTGAAAAAGCAAGGAGACTGGATCCAGGCGAGAACTTCCAATGGACAGACAGGCTGGGTGTCTGCGACATATATTGGCGATGCCAAAGCCAACGCCCCGGTGTCCAAAAGCACCAAATCGCCAGGCTTAAAAGGAAAAGTCATCGTCATCGACCCGGGACATGGTGGTTCCGATGTCGGGACACAGGGAACGAAGTGGAATAGCATGGAAAAAACGTTGAATTACAAAACGTCCATGCTGCTCGCCAGTAAACTGCGACAACGGGGAGCGCAAGTCTTCATGACGAGGACAAGTGACACAGAAAAGCCTTCGCTAGCGCAGCGTGTCGCTTTTAGTGAATCAAAGGGAGCGGATGCCTTCATTAGCATTCACTACAACTCTTCTGTGAAGCCAAATAGCGGTACCCTCACGTTTTATTATTCGCAAGGCAAAGATGAGCCATTAGCTCGAGCGATTGAGTCTCGCTTGGCAGGTGGCATCGGTTTAAGAAGCAATGGCATTTCATTCGGCAACTATCACGTTCTGCGCGAAAACGATGATCCATCCGTCTTAATTGAGCTTGGGTTCTTATCGAATCCAAAGGATGAAGGAATCGTCCGTACGTCGTCCTATCAAGACAAAGCTGCGCAGGCGATTACGGAAGCTCTAGCGGATTACTTCGGTCGATAATCGTAAGGCTGGACGCTGTAGGAGAACAGCTTCCGCTCGAATTTCCCTTTGGGGCCAATGATCTGATACCAGGTCTCTCCGATCAACAAGTCGGTTGCAAAATCCTTGTCCAGCAGATTGGTGATCGTCTCCATGACCGCTTTCTCATTGTCTTTTTGAATTTTCAACGACAAGGCCAGGACGAAATACGCCTGGTCTTCTTCCATTTCCAGCAAATGCAGACGGGCTGTACCACGGCGTTTGGCATTGAAACCATCGATCACATTTAACAGACCCTTTTTTGCTTGCACTTTATACTTTGTCGCTTCCCTCCAAGAGGAAATAACCGCATCGTACAATGAAAAGGTCAGGATGAAATGGCTGGCGTAATCCTTCGGGTTAAAAGGCTCCGGTCCCATTTGCTTCTCATCCGCTGGTATGACGACGAATGCTTTGTAGTTGCTAAAAAACGGATCGCTCATGGCAGGTCCTTTCCTTCGAGAGTATCTGTGTTGGTTAGTATCCACTAGGAAAGCAGGATATTATGTACAAAAACGGTCATAAACGTTCAAAAGGCCAAGTCGACATGAAAACCGACTTGGCCTTTTGCTTGCTTTTGTATAGGCATGTTTTTCAACTGAATATCTACTCATTACCGGTGGGTCATCGAGACACTTCCATGCCCGTGTTCCTCTTCCATGACCTCCACTCCTGCACCATGATTGACGGTCCAGGTGATGACTTGGCTGGAAATGACAACGGCCAAAATGGTATACATCATCTCTTTCATCGGTACGAACCAGAACGACATGCAAAGCACAATAACGTCCAGTAAAAGAAAGACCGTACCAATGGACAATCCCGTGTACTTACTGATCAACAGGGAGAAAATATCGTCTCCACCTGTCGCAGCTCCATAGCGCAGAACCAATCCGGTACCCAACCCGGTCAAAACACCGGCCAAGACAGACGCCAGCGGCATCATTCTGCTCATATCCATGACAATCGGTGAAAATCGTTCAAACAAATCGTAAAACACGGTAAAAGCAAGTGATGCAAAAATGGTGTCCCAAATGAACTGGCGGCCTCTTACTAACCAGGCAACCAAAAACAGTGGAATATCCAGCAAAAGCATCACCATCGCTGGCGACAAGTCAAAGGCGTATTTCGCCAGTAACCCTAAGCCAACAAACCCACCTTCAGACAGATGGTTCTGAAAGTTAATGTGATAATACGCAAAAGCAAGTAAACAAGCTCCAAACAAAATCATACTATAACGCTTAGATAACTGCAGCGCTCTCCTCATCATGGTTTCCTCGCATTTTTGTCGGTTTAGGCACAGACGACCAACCGACTACCGAGGAACATCGCAAGTATAAGTCGCTACTCATACAAAGGGCCCCGCTTTCGTAGTAGATTGGTCGTCTTCAGTGACGAGCGACTACTACGAAGCTAGATGTAGGAGAGGTCAAAACGTTTCCAGATCGTCCTATGGGGACGCATGGTATCCTGATCCCTTCCATGGCTTTTCTTGTATTATATCACAAAAAAGGTGAAAAGACGACTCGAAACCGTCTTTTCACCGAGCTAAAATTGGAAAGCTTGTCCTTTTAGTTCCACCGGAATCCCTGCTGTGACAAGAAAAACTTGATCGGCAACAGTTGCCACACGTTGATTCATCAACCCTGCCAAGTCACGAAACATACGGCCCAACGGATGTTGCGGGACGAGCCCGTCGCCTACTTCATTTGTCACCAGCAAAACGGTACCGGGGTAGTCTTTTAGCTGGTTTACCAGCACATCAACCTGCTGGAGCACTTTCTCAAATGGCTGTTCCTCTCCTTTATACAACAGCCAATTGGACAGCCAAAGGATCAAGCAATCAACCAAAATCACCGTCTGCTGTTCTTGTATGTCCTTTTGTGCTCCCAACTTTGCAAGCCATTCTGTCAATGCGTACGGCTCCTCAATCGTTTGCCAAGGAAAGTTGGATTGCAAACGGCGGTCGCGATGGTACAAGATCCGCTCTTCCATTTCCTCATCAGTGATTTGTGCAGTCGCGATGTAAACACCCGAGGAGCCCAAATGAGCTGCGTATTTTTCGGCAAACGTGCTTTTTCCGCTGCGTGCTCCACCTGTAATCAGTACAATCATGCTTCTGTCTCCTTACACTTGCGATTGCAAAATAATTTGCGGCAAATGATGAACAGGATGCTCCATGACAATCGGTCTGGTTCCGTATACAGCCTCTATTCTGTCACTTTGCAAGATGTCTTTTGGTGTGCCAACGCTTATCTGCTTTCCTTTATGCAGCATTAGGATACGATCGCAGTATAAGGAGGCCAGATTCAAATCGTGCAGCACAGCAATGACCGTCACCCGCGTCGTCTTTTGCCATTTTCGCACGATGTCCATCAGTTGAATCTGATACCCGATATCGAGGTAAGTCGTGGGTTCATCCAGCAATAGCACCTGTGGTCGCTGGATCAATGCCTTCCCCAAAGCCACGCGCTGCTTTTCCCCACCGCTCAACTGATCCAGTGTGCGCTCTTCCAAATGTTCAAGACCCAGCAGCTGTACGATTTCATCAATGAGCGATGCGACATCCTGCTTTTCTTCGCCCAGCCAATTTTGGTAAGGAAAGCGTCCCATCTCCAACACCTCTCGGACACGAAAGCCGACTGGCGGCAGACCCTCTTGCTCCAAAACAGCCAGTATTTTGGCAAGCTCTTTGCGTGGATAGGAAAGAAGCTTTTTCTCCTGAAGCAAAATGTCTCCGGCATCCGCCTTGATGACTCCTGAAATCATTTTCAGCAAGGTGGATTTACCGCTTCCATTGGGCCCGATGATGCCAAAAAATTCTCCCTTGTCCACGCAAAAATCGATTCCGTGCAAAACTGGCGTATCCTGATACGATTTCTGCAAGCTGCGCACATTGATCATAAGCTTACGTTACCTCTTCCTAAAGCGTTTATTTTGCTTCAATAAATAAGCGAAAAACGGTGCTCCCAGAAATGCTGTCACGACACCGAGCGGGATTTCTGTGGGACTTAGCAGCATTCTGGCGAGAGTGTCGGCCCACAGCACATAGATGCCACCGCAGATCGCAGCCATCGGCAGCAAAATACGGTGGTCAGGACCAACCAGCATACGGACGAGGTGCGGTACCACCAGGCCAACGAACCCGATAATTCCCGCGATAGAAACCGCTGCTGCCGTCAGAAGAGTCGAGACGACCAGAACCACCATCTTTGTTCGATCCACATGGACGCCGAGATGCGCAGCCTGCCGCTCGCCCAATGCAAAAAGGTTCAAGGAACGCGCATAGCTCACCAGCACCATTCCACCGATGACCAAGTACGGAATCAAGACGTACGTAAAGGCCCAGCCCCGAAATGACAGGCTGCCCATCAGCCAGAACACGATCTCATTGACCGTCTGATCGGATAGCGAAACCATAAAGGAAACGAGTGAGCCGAGAAAAGCCTGCACCACAACTCCAGACAAAATCAGGGTCTCTGTTTGGAGCTTTCCTTGCGTGTTTGCGAGTCCGAGTACGATCCATAGACTGAGCAGTCCTGTAAGAAATGCGACGACAGGCGTGCTCCATGCACCCAAAAAGCTGATTTGCAAGCCAAACAGGATTAAAAAGGCCGCTCCGACAGCAGAACCTGATGCCACGCCCATCGTAAACGGATCGGCGAGCGGATTGCGCAAAACTCCCTGAAAGCCCGCTCCCGCAAGCGACAAGCAAGCCCCAATCAAGACAGCCAATACAACGCGTGGAAAACGAACCTTCATGACAATTTGCTCAGATGACTCCGGCCACGTTACGGCAATCCAGTCAGAGAAGCCCGGGATCTGCTGGAGCAGGATGAGCCATACTTGTGAGATCGGAAGTTGTGCCGCCCCCATCGAGATGCTGATGACTATTGATGCCAGCAGGACGAGACAACTGACTCCTCCCCATATGAACAATCGTTTCTTCATTTTATTTCACCAAGTCAGGGTAAATCGCCTTGGCTACTTCGATCAAGCCTTGTGTAATGCGCGGACCAGGGCGGGACAAAATATTTTGGTCCATGCCAAAGATTTGTTTTTCACGAATCGCCTTCATTTTATCCCAACCATTGCGATTCGCGATCATATCCTCCAGCTTGACGCCGGTCTTTTCATCGGTAATTCCGCTCGCATACAAAATGACGTCTGGGTCGTTTTGCAAAATCTTTTCTTCACTGATCGGATTCCAGCCTTGGGTGTCAGAAGCAATATTTGTCGCTCCAGCCAGTGTGATGAGTTCGTCCATGAACTCGCCTTTTCCGACTGTCCAGCCTGGGGAGAATTCCAGGTATACCTTTTTCTTCTGTTCCGGTTTTACATTTTTCACTGCATCTTCAACGTACGCGATGTCTTTCTTCATTTGCGCGACGACTTTTTCGGCTTGTTCCTGTGTATTCGTGATAACTCCCATTGTTAAAACATTGTTAAGGATGTCATCCATCTTTGTCGGATGAGTAATGTAGACGGGCATTCCGAGAGATTTTAGCTTGTCAGCCACTGGCTTCTCCATCGAAATCCCACCGACGACCATATCCGGCGTTTGAGCGAGAATGGCTTCTTCATTCGGTTTGACGACGCCGCCAATTTTCGGCTTTGCCTTCGCCGCTTCTGGATAATCGTCATAGTCTGAGACAGCTACGATCCGATCTTCCAAGCCTAATGCGAACAATATCTCTGTCTCGGCAGGTGATGTTGAGACGATTCGCTCAGGAGCTTTTGCAAAGGTTACTTCTTTTCCAGTCGCATCCGTGACTGTCAATGGATACGTTGTTTGTTTTGCAGGCTGCTCGGCCGCGCTCTCTTGCGGTGTTGTCTGCGGTGCACCTGTTTGTCCACCTGGTGCTGGCTGGCTGTTATCATTACCCGCACAACCCGCGAGGCTCGCCGCTACCAGTAGTGGGATCATGAATCGCAATGAACGTTTCATATGTAGAACTTCCTTTCTTCATGTCTGATTGACTGTACCTTCCAATAAAAAAAGCGACCCTTGCTTCCATTCGGAAATCAAAGGGTCGGCACCTCAGGGCAAACAGACAGGATGGTCTGCTTCCTCAAATAGGCCGATCCTTTCCGCGAAGGCAACAGGCACGAAAACAAACAGGCAGGTCTCCTGGCTTACGGCTGAGGAACGAGCCGATTTACAGTGGCGGGACCGCGTCGGATTTTCACCGACTTCCCTTTTCACCCGATCTTTTTAAGAAAAGACGAGGCACCTATTTGCTGTTACGTTTGAAATTGTCACAGTCCATGATTCATCCTACATCATAGCATTCCTTGGATGAAAAAAGAATGACAAACACGTAAGCCAATACTTTCTTGCCTAACTAAAAATGAAAAACGCCTGAACAAAAGGTTCAGGCAAATGTAAAGCTTTTCGCAGGCTACTCTCGTTTGTGCAAATAATCCAGAATGCCCATGGAGCATACTTGCAAATCGAGCTTGAGTACTTCGAAAACGTCGTGGTCACCACTGATGCCTTGTGACTGTAGATGATCCGAGATTCGTTCAAACAGCGTACGAGACAATTCTTCATAGGTTTGTCCAGCAGCAATCGCTGACTCTCCTTCCTCCACAAACACGGGGAGCCACTCACGTATTTGACGGTACACATCATCCACCTGCTCAGACATCCCATAATGACCAAAGTAAATGCGATTTAGCTTGCGTGCTTCAAAACGGCTTAGAGACGCTAGCATGGCATCTGGGTCAAACTGATTCGGCGAAGTAGATGGCAGCACGAGGTGTATGCCATCCTTTTGAAGCTGTGGATAAAGTACACCTGCCGTATCCCCTGTGAACATGCCGCGGCTTACGGGATCGTAGATGCTGAAATGATGATTGGCATGTCCCGGCGAATCCACAAACTCTAACACGCAATTTTCTCCGATCTTCAGTGTATCCCCGTCGCCGCGAATCAAAAGCCTCTCCTCAGAAACTGCCACGATCGGATCGAACAATCGATCAAAATCATCGTGATAAACCGCTCTCGCCCCTGCGATCAGTCGGCTCGGATCTACGAGATGACGTGCACCTTTCGGGTGGACGACGACCTTTGCGTTTGGACAATCCTTCAAAAACAGTCCTACTCCTCCTGCATGATCCAAATGAATATGTGTCACAATGATGTATTTTACTTGTTCCGGCGTATAACCGAGCTTGGCAAGACCGGCCTTGATGTATGGGACGGAGGGGCTTGGTCCTGTTTCGACCAAAGTCAGTTCTTCTTCAGCGATGACATAAGTCCCCGTACGCTCTGGCCAGCCCATATCGAAACCGTCTATCAAATGAATGCGCTCCCCTAAGTAAATAGGCTGTGATGATTGCATGTAAATGCTCCTCCTTTTCAAAAATCATTTTGTTGCGAGAATATTTACACTTTATCACCTATTTGGGAGGCGCTGGTGAAAAACAACACAAAATCTTCATATTTTTATCGTAATATAAGGGCAGTAAAAAAATTCCATTACTTGGAGGGGTGCAAAAATGGGTCAGCTTTTTTCTGAGTTACGACCTGAGCATGAGACGTTTATCAAGAAGCAACGAATGTTCTTTGTTGCCTCTGCTCCAATGGACACAGATGGTCACGTGAATCTTTCACCGAAAGGGTACGATTCTTTTCGCATAATATCCCCTAATGAGGTCGCCTATTTGGACCTGACTGGAAGTGGAAACGAGACCAGTGCACATCTACAGGAAAATGGCAGGATTACGATCATGTTCTGTGCATTTGAAGGCCCACCTCTCATCATGCGCCTATTCGGCAAAGGAACGGTTATTCTCCCAGATACACCTCGGTGGGATGAGCTCGTAAATGACTTCCCGCTTCTGCCTGGTGCTCGTCAAATCATTACCGTAAACATACAGGAAGTAAAGACTTCTTGCGGCTGGGCTATCCCCTTCTATTCCTATTCAAAAGAACGCGAAACCCTTCAGAAATGGACTTTGGCTAAAGACGAGCAGGAGCTGCTTGCTTATCAAAAGGAAAACAACGTAGTCAGCATGGATGGCTTGCCAACACCCTTGGGACAAAAACTTTTCCCCGCAGTAGGTGGAGATAACGAAGCGTAAAACACAAAGAAGCTGCCTTTCTCGCAGCTTCTTTTTTGGAAACCTCTTTACTTGCTCGTATAAATCGCCACTGCATCGCGGAGAAACTCGGCTACACCTGGCTGCTCCTTGTCATAGTAAGCGGTAAAACGCGGGTCATCTACATACATCTGGGCCACACCTGCGTGGGCTTCCTTACTGTAGGTGTCCCAATAAAAACTCAGCCATTGACGGTGAAGATCTGCTGCTTTTTGCGCTAATTCATGAGCAGGATCACCTGTCGAAAATGCCTGCGCCAACGTCTCGTGCAGCTCTGCGTTCAATTTCTCCAGCGCGGCATATTGTTCTTCTGTCATGCCTTTGACCTTCTGATTCGATTTTTCGATTCGGTCACTTCCATATTTTGCACGAATTTCTTCTCCGTATTGCGCCTCGTTGTCGTCAATCAACTTTTGCTTGAAGCCTTCAAATTTTTGTTTGTCACTCATCGTTTTAGTCCCCTCTCTTTGTGCTAATGTCAAATCGACATTGGCGATTAACGCATCCAATTGCGCTCGCCTTTCCAGGAGCTTCTCGCGGTGCTCCAGCAGTGCCCGGTCAGCATCAAAGGTTGGTGAATCCAGGATCTCCTTGATTTCCTCCAAGCTCACCCCCAGCTCGCGGTAAAAAAGGATTTGCTGCAATCGATCAACCTCTTGCTGTCCGTAAATGCGATACCCTGACGAATTGATTCTCGCCGGCTTGAGAAGGTCAATTTCATCATAGTATCGGAGCGTCCGGGTGCTGACACCCGCCAGGAGTCCTAGCTTTTGCACCGTATATTCCATGTTCATTCCTCCTGACAAATTGATCGTACACATTTACGGACCGTCAATGTCAAATACATTTTCACAAAAATTGGCGTTACTTCATTTTCATTATTTGCTAAAATATAGGTAAAGCCATACAAGGGGGGACTTCGATGCTCTATATCATCGGCTTCATTGTAGCTATAGTCGGTGCCGGATGGGGATTAACAGGGCTGCTCAGTCTTAAAGCGAGAGATAAACATGCCATCACCCATTACACTGATGATGCTTATGCCCAGCAAACCTTGTTCCAGATGCATAACAACCCTACCCAAGGCATGTAAAGATAAAAAATGGCTGCCCGCATCGTGTGCATGGCAGCCACTTTTCTTTTTTACAGAGCTTGGAATGTATCAGTCAATACCGGTACGATTTGCTTCTTGCGGGAGACAACGCCCTTCAGAACAGCTTTGTTGTCCACCAATGTTACTTGATATGCTTTTTCTACTGCTTGTGTTGCACTGCCGAGTGCAATTGCAACAGAATCGTTATTCAAGATATCCGTTACAACAAACACGAACAGGTCCAAACCTTTTTCAGCGATGTTTGCGTTCATAGCTGCTTCCAGTTCGCTTTGGCGTGCAAGTACATCATTGACATCCACTGCATTAACTTGTGCGATTTCTACTTTCGCATTGCCCATTTGGAACTCTTTTGCATCCAATGTGAGCAATTGTGCGATTGTTTTGTCGCTCAGGTCTGCCCCCGCTTTGAGCATTTCCAGGCCGTATGCTTCCAGATTGACACCCGCGATTTCAGCCAGCTCATGAGCAGCCGCTACATCTTGCTCCGTGCACGTTGGGGATTTCAACAGCAACGTATCCGAAATGATAGCAGAAAGCATCAAGCCCGCCATCTCTTTTGGAATGTCTACGCCGTTTTCTTTGTACATTTTCTTCAAAATGGTAGTCGTGCATCCAACCGGCTCGGCACGGAAGTAGAGAGGATTGCTCGTCTCAAAGTTCGCAATACGGTGATGGTCAATGACTTCTACCACTTGCACTTGCTCAATGTCATTCGCGCTTTGTTGGCGCTCGTTGTGGTCTACAAGGATCACTTCATTAACTTCATTCGCCACTGTCTCTACGAGACGCGGTTCTTTTACTTGGAAGTAATTCAACACAAATGCCGTTTCGCTGCTGATTACACCCAGGCGTACAGGCTCTACATTTGCGCCCAGTTTTGTTTTCAAGTCAGCATACACAAGTGCTGAACAAATGGAATCTGTGTCTGGATTTTTATGACCGAAGATTAGTTTTTTTTCCATCATCCATACTCCTTAATCGTAATTTGGCTTCCAAATTATACCACATCTTAGCGGATATGCCCAAGATACATTATAGGTTCAAACTCGGTCGTTGGAAATAAGGTTTTGAAGAACAATCCGTAATGAATGGGAGGCGAAATAAAATGAGAGTGGCAGCTTTATATGACATTCACGGGAATGTACCTGCCCTACATGCAACATTGGCAGAACTCGAAGTTGTGAAGCCTGATCTTATTGTCATCGGGGGAGACACCATCTCAGGCCCAATGCCCGTCCAAACACTTGAAATACTCTTCCAATTGGAGACACCTGTGCAATTCATTCGTGGTAATGGCGATCGTGAAGTACTCCTCACTTTTGACGGTGAGGCTCAGGCCTTGGAAATGTCCGATTCTGTGCGGGAAATCACGTCATGGGTTGCGGAGCAATTGAGCCGCTCTCATCGTGACTTTCTGTCGCAGCTCCCTCTTACCTACACGTTAACACGCGAGAATTATGAGGACGTACTTTTCTGCCATGCCATTCCCACCAATGATGAAGATATTTTCACCCCACTCACTCCTGATACAGTTGTGGCCACTTACTTTGAGCGGACGCTGCAACGAATCGTCATCTGCGGTCATACGCATGTCCAATTTGAACATCGCCTTGGCGATCTGCTTATCCTCAATGCAGGAAGTGTGGGCATGCCGTTTGCCAACAAACCAGGGGCATATTGGTTACTTCTTGATGGTGACAGCTACGAGCATCGCTTTACACCCTATGACGTAGAGGCTGCTGCAAAACAAATCGCTTCCACGAACTATCCACAAGCTCAGAAGTTTGCCGAAGAGAATGTCCGAAAGATACCTACGGCTCAAGAAGCAATGGAATTTTTAGAGGCACTTGCACAAAAAAACCGGCCCTCTGTTTATTGAGGGTCGGTTGAGAAGGATAGCTGCCTAGATTAATCGTCCCAGTCTACATCCAATACAGCGCCTGTTGTAGCGGAAATCTCCAAATCGACTTCCTGTCCTTTAGCCGTTTTCACTTCTACTTCATACACATAGTGGTTATCATCATCATCCAGCTTCATGGATTTGATGGTGCCGTTCACTTTAGCCAGCGCGATTTTTTTCGCTTGTTCTACACTGATTTTCACCGGTTGTTTTTCCCACTGATCGTCGTTGTCGTCGTCATGATCATCGTCGTCATCGTGGTCAACTGTTTGCCACACATCGCCAGTCATCGCGTCGACGTACACATCAATCTCTTGCTGCTTATTTCTGATCTCTGCTTTGTATACGAGGAAACCGTCCTCTTCGTCCAGCGTCCATTCGATAATGGTACCAGGCTGTACATCCCGAACTTTTTTCAGTGCTTTTTCAGGCGTGATGCGCACGAGCTTCGCCCAGTTGTGTTTCACATCATCGTCGATTTGCAGGTACACGGCAGAAGTGTTCTTTTGCGGTACACTGTAGGATTGGTTGCTATGTGCAAAGGCTGTTACGCCAAGGCTCCCTACAATCAGTGCTCCTACCATGGTCATGACTACTTTTTTCATATGATCTCGCTCCTTTTTTCGACTGGGTTTGTTTGATCTCCTTTATCATAAAAAGGACAGATGAAGGAAAAAAAAGAGAGAGATTAGAATTTGATGAGAAAATAGAAGAGACCTCTCACAGCATTCATAATTGCCAGGGAGCCACAGCGATTAGCAAAAAGAGCGCGTGTTTTCTACTGGCAAAAACGAACCATACTGGCTTTAAATCGACGCAAATGAACCATTCGCGCTTTTGCGTGCTTTCCGCTTTTTTCCGTATAATGAAAGCAATCGAGAGGACAACAGTCGACTCGATGACATACGAAAGAGAGCGTGAATGGCAGTGTAATACATATCGTTTCTAATTACTTTCTATTTTTTCTTACATGAGAAGGAGAAACGATTTTTCCGTGGAATCACCACTTTTGAAAAACTTCTTTTTTTGAATCTATTTTTTCGTCACTTTGCATACGGTTGTCATGTCCGTTATGACTTTGGAAGTGAAAAACCCAGCACGTATTCAATTGGCATCACAAGCAACACAAGCTATCTCCTCTGCCAATACGGAATCAGGCAATCGGAAATGAAAAAAGGCACTCTACTAATCTTGTAGAGTGCTTCTTGTATGTTTACGCTAAACCAACATTCATGTAAAAAAGGAGTGACAGCAGGATGCGAAAAATGGAAGTACGTCCTTACGAAGCAAATTGGGCCAAATTGTTTAGAGACGAGGCGCTGTTGTTGCAAAGGATTTTCGGTGATTCCCCTATGATTCTGGCGGTTATGTAAAAGGGAAAGATTCACTTGCAAAAGCTCTGGAACAAAAAGCGCTTGTATGGAAATATTCTCAGAATGAGCAGCAGTAAATTTCTATTTTCCGAGATTGTTCTTAATGGCTTCCAATCCAGCGATTTCTCCCAGGAAGAACGTATCGCCTGCGAGTGTATCCATCGTGTAGACCTGGTTGTTTTTCACTGCTTTGAGGTTTTTCCAGACAGGATGATCCTTCCAGATATGAATCAACCCTTCTGGCTCCTCTGCTTTTGCTGAACGGCGGTTCTCCGCAATAAAGATATGATCGGGAGCAAGCTCACTCAACGCCTCGATTCCGATACGCCCTCCAATCTTGCCGTCCTCTGGCAATCCGGTTATCGGTGTTAATCCCACTTCCTTATAATAAATCGGGAAGTTTTTGGGATGCATTACCGTAAAATCCTTACCATTAGAAACGAGGAATAGCGCCGTTTCTCCTTTATGTTTGTCTGCTGCTGCTTTTGCTTCGCTTTTCAGCTTATTAAAATCGGACAAAACTTGCTTCGCCTTTTCTTCTTTACCAATTACTTCAGCGATTTTCATGAGGCGAGTGGGGACATCCACTGAGAAATCAATGACAATGGAATTAGCCATTTTGTTGAATTCCTCAAATCTGGAGCCTTTTCCGGTGCTAGTCATGACAATAACCTCTGGGTCCATCTCCAGCAAAGTCTCCAAATTCGTTTTTCCACCCAGATCCTTTACCGTTTTACCTTCCGCATACTTCGCAAAAATGGGTGACTTGCTTTTCGTCGACTCAAAGCCTTCCGATACAATCGGAGCAAAATCTAGCACGAGGAAGTAATCTGTTCCCATGATATCGACAGAAGCGACACGCTCCGGCTTTTTCTCCAATGTGACTTCCCCCATCGTATGCTTGATGGTTCGAGGATATACAGGCTCCCCAGCCCCAGCCCCAGCCCCTTTTGTATCGGGTTGTGATGCTCCTGCCTCAACCGTTTGCGCTTTATTGGCAGTGTTTGTGTCTGTAGTCGCCTGTCCTGCTCCGCACCCCGCCACGACGGCTGTGGCTAAGATTACAGACAAAATGCCTGATAATTTCTTTTTCATATCAATTGAACTCCTTTTATTCATCTCCTGATTTCAAACATGATTTACCCTTTTGTTCGGATCAACAAATACAGAAAATAAGGCCCCCCAATGAGGGAAATGACAATACCCGCCGGTACTTCTGTAACCGGCATAATGCTTCGCCCTATCGTATCTCCGGTCAACACGAGCAAGGAACCGACGAGCGCTGTAATGGGCAGCATGTATTGATGCTGGGGTCCGACCAATCTGCGCGCGATATGCGGGCCAAGCAAACCGATAAAGCCTATGCCTCCACCTGTCGCTACACTCGACGCAGCCAATCCAACCGCACCCGCCATCAAGGCCAGTCGCTCCCGTTGAAGAGATACGCCCAGGCTTGCTGCAATTTGTTCATTCATACTGAGCAGGTTCAGTACATTTGCCTTCCGATACACGTACGGCAGCAGGATCACCATCCACGGCATAAGCGCCAGCACGAACTTCCAATTGGAACCCCACAACGATCCCATCTGCCAAGTGACGACAAACTCGAGGTTTCGCGGATTCAACTGAAGTGTCAAAATAATGCTGATGGCGCTAAGTCCCGCCCCTACTGCAATCCCTGTAAGCAAGAGACGGGTAGGAGATATGCCGTGCCCTTTCTTGTATGCCAGCGTATAGATTATGGCTGCTGTGGCGGTGGCACCGATGAGTGCGAGAAACGGCATCAAAAAAGGCGGGGCCATATTCGTTGCGGGATATAAAGAGACGAACAACAATACGGCCAGTCCAGCACCAGAACTGATTCCAAGAATGCCAGGGTCAGACAGGCCATTGCGAGAGATTCCTTGCAGGATCGCTCCCGATATAGCAAGCCCCGCTCCAATCATGACCGCAATCACCATCCGAGGAAGCCTCAGCTCAAACAACACGAGACTCTGCTTTTTCGAACCCTCCCCCAGCAACGTTTGCAACACCTCGAAGGGCCCAATACTGTACGGTCCCGTGTTCAAGCTCAGGACAAAACCGACAAGCAAAAGCACTGCGAAAAGAAGGATCAGTCGGACACTACGGCATTTTCTTTTTTGGGAAAATTGATCGATGTCCACTACCACTCCCTCCTTTCCTTACGTGCCAGGTACAGGAAGAAGGGGACCCCGATAACAGCGATAATGGCGCCAAGCGGTGTCTCGTAGGGCATCGCTATCATTTTGGCTCCGATGTCTGCAAAAACAACCAAAACAGCTCCCAAGACTGCAGAGCATGGAATAATCCAGCGGTAATCAACCCCGACCAGAAAACGGACGATATGTGGGACAACAAGACCGACAAACCCAACACCACCAACTGTCGAGACAGAAGCACCCGCCAGCACCATGACGACAGCCGCCGACACCCCCTTCACCAGCCTTGTCTTTTGTCCGAGTCCCGCTGCGATCTCTTCTCCCAAACTTAAAATAGTAATGGAGCGAGATAGGATCATGGCCACAACGATTCCTCCGACAATCCACGGCATCATGACGGATACTTGAAACCACTCCGCTGTAGAGATCCCCCCTGCTGACCAGAATGCCAGATCGTAGTTGATCTGAAAGAGGAGAGAAATCGCCTGACTAATCCCTGATATGATTGAGCTGACGACTGCCCCTGCCAACGCGAGCCGCAAGGGGGTCAAACCGTTTTTGGAAAAATAGGCCAGACCATAAACAAGCCCTACCCCCAGACCCGCTCCGATAAAAGAAAAGAGAATAATAGACTCAAAAGGGAGTCCTGGGGCAAAAGCAAAAACGAGTACAAGTACGAATCCAGCCCCTGCATTAATGCCCATCAAGCCCGTATCCGCAATCGGATTTTTCGTAACCCCTTGCATGATGGCTCCCGCTACGGCAAAAGCGGCTCCCACCAGCGCTCCTGCCAAGGCACGCGGCATTCGCAGTGTTTGAATAATAACATGGTGCTCGTTGCTAGAATCATAATGAAAAATCGAATTCCAAACGGTAGCAAAAGAGATATTCGCCACTCCAGTGATAATGGATGAACCTAGTCCGAAAAGAATGGCGCAAATCCCTGCAACAATCAACACCGTGGCCATCCACGGCCTGGTTCGAAACGAAGCATTTTTAGTGATCGGCTGTGACAGTGACATTTCCCTTCTTATCCTCCAGAGCAACGTTCGAATGAATCACGGTCAGCTTGTCATTTGCAGCCGTTCTCGCTCGTGCTTCCGGGATGACCTCCGGAAAGCCAAGCTGAAGCATTCCTACGAGTTTTTCCTCCGCACGTACCCCTACCGCTTGCAAAAATCCTGCTTGATACGTGAACGGTTCCGTTTTCCAAACGACGCCCAAGCCCCGCTCCCACGCCGCGAGCTGAAAGTTTTGAATCAACGTGCAGGCTGCCGCATAATCCTCTTCCCGTTCTCTTTGCCGAGAGTCTTCATTTACGATAACCAAAAGATAGGCCGGGACGCGTAAAAGCAATTCCGGATCTCTTTTTTTCATGGCGTTTTGAAGAATGGCATCGACAACTACCCGCTTCCCTTCCTCCATATAAAGGACGAATCGCCAAGGCTCACGTAGTCCGTGGTTAGGCGCCCAGACAGCTACATCCAGCAACTCACGAATCAATTCCAGTGGAATCAGGTCTGGCTTGAATTTCTTTATGGTTCTGCGGTCTCGGATCGCTTGTGCAATCGGATACATTGATGGCTCCATCTCGTTCCCTCCAACAATAGTGATACTCATTCTCAATCATTATCACAAACTTGTGGGCGCAAGAAAATTGAAGAACCTGATTCCTTTTTTGTACATTCCTGTGACTCTGCAAGATGCGTGAGCGCCTCTGATATGGATTGCTCATGGCCGAGGGCGGAATAATGCAGCCAAGGATATACCCCAGCTCGATGTACATTTCCTTTTAATCGATGCTTGCGTACATCCGTTCGAATTTTCCTTTCGTCGAAAAGCAGAATATGATCAGCCTGAAAATCTTGAAGCTCATCCAGGCTCGCGATATCCAGAAAGGCAAAATAATCTGTTCCCACTGGAGGTCTTACCTGTAGGTCACCGTATAAAATATCGGAAATTTTCCGCCTTTTCGCACCAAATATACGGGCTCCACCATCCCACGCCCTCACTGCCATAACGGATTCATTTCCAATTTTTTTGCGGATACGCTCGCGAGCCGCAGCTGCTTTCAGATCATAATAATAGAGCCAACTGGTCGCCACCTCTGTAATTCCTAGCATGGCAGCTACCTGCTGCAAATGATCTCGCCAAGTCGTTGTTTTAAAGGGAATGAGCCAGGTCGGTGCAATGGTTTCCAATTGTTCAAGCCAAGGGGCAACCTGATCTGTTCCGACAATCAAATCTGGCTCCATCTGATGCAGACGGTACAAGTCAAATTCCAGTGTGGCTGCTTCCATCTGGGAGTACGGCCTCTTTTGCCGATGCTTTTCCCAAACAGGGATCAGATGTTGGATCGAAATCCCCAATGCGAGCAGATCACCGATGATTGCTGGATGGAGTACGGCGATTTTCTTTTGTAACGATTTCTTGAAGCGATAAGGGGGCACGCCAACGATCTTTTTAAACATCCGACTGAAATAGTACACATCCCGATAGCCCACTTCACTAGCTACCTCAGGAATCAGCACGTCCTGCGTCACCAGAAGCTGACAAGCCTTCTCCATTCGTTTCCGATTGATGAATTGCAAGGGAGTGAGCGAGGTGTACTCCTTAAACTGCTGGTAGAAAAGGGTCGGCGTCATTCCTGAGTAGCGAGCCATCTCCTCGATCTGAAAAGTCTCCTCACAATGCTGCTCCATATGCTCAGCGATCCCTTGAAGAAGTTGTTGACGATCTGTTTTTTTCTCTTGCAGCGTGATTCCAGCCATAATAGCTTGCCATAGCTTCAGAAAAAGAATCTGCATGGTTGCCTGATCGAAGCGATCTTTTCGCCATGCCAGATGCAATTGTTCGATGTGATGGTGAATTAAGGATATAGTTTCGATATGGTGCTTCCCCTGAATCGGTAGCATCACTTCGTTTATGAGCCACCCATCCCTTTCTTTTCTGGCATGAGCAGCAAAAAGCGCCACGTAACAAACATAGAGGTTCTCCGTAATGGGCAAGAGGGCGAGCCCTTCCTTCATATCCTCTGGAGATATGAACATGCAATCTCCCTGGTTAAGCATCCCTCCTGTCTTATCCAACCGAAACGATGCCCTGCCCTCTATTACCAAAATGATGATTTGTTCGCTTCTCTCTCTCGCTTCTACAAGCTTCCATTCTTTTGAAATGGACAAAACGTGCACATCATTTACAGTGATGACATTCGGATCACTAAATATGTCTGTTTTTCCCATAAATAACTCCTCTTGAATCATGATGCATCAAATGATAACAATTCTCACCAATTGTACGAGAGACTTGGCAAAACCGCAATTGCACTCGAGTGAGAAAAAGCAAAAAAACGCCAAGCGATCATCAAGATGACCACTCGACGTTTTCTCTTTCCACTTAAGTTATTCTCATGACACTCTTTGTAGACAACTATTTCTAAATGATCGTATATTTTAACAAAGCATCTCATATTTTCTACCTATGTTTCTACTAAAAAACTAACAGAAAGAGGTACAGGTATGCTGAGCAATCAAAAAGTAATCGTAACAGGAGCAGCTTCTGGGATCGGGAAAGCCGTAGTGATGCACTGCTTGCAAGAAGGGGCCGCTGTCATCGCGTGTGACCTCAATCAGGAAGCTTTGCTGGCACTGGAAGAAGAGATGGATCGAGCAGAAAGACTACATACGTATTGTGTGGATGTTAGCAAATATGAAGAGGTCGCGGCTTTTTTTGCGCATATCGAGGCAGAGCATGCGGATTGTACCAGTCTCGTCAATAACGCAGGCATTTACCTGGCGAAAAACATTCTGGACTACGACCTCGACACAATTGAAAAAGTGCTCGCGATTAATGTAAAAGGTTGCATTTATTTCTCACAGATGTTCGGAAAACTCCTTTTTCCTGCCCAAAAACGAGGAACGATCGTCAACCTGTCCTCTGTATCCGGAATTGAGGGCAGCTCGGATGCAGTCTACGGAACCTCGAAGGCGGCAATTCTCGGCTTGACGAAAAGCTGTGCAATGAACTTCGCTCCCTACATCCGGGTCAATGCGGTAGCACCCACTATGGTTGCTACACCGATGATGGACACCATTCCAGAATGGCGTCGGGCAGAATATCTCGCTCACGGCCTCATCGACAGCCCTGTAATGCCAGCGGACGTAGCAGATACCGTCGTTTTCCTGTTATCGGAGAAGTCCAAACACTACACCGGAGCGACTTTTGACATCAACAACGGTGGATATCTGCGGTAATAGCATGGCAAAGGGGCGTTTAGTGCCCTACCATCCAAGGGCGTTTGCCCCCACGACTGTGAGAATGTCCCCGCTGTGTCTGGCTACCGTGGTTATGGCTGCACCCTCCTCCTTCATGGGAATGCGAATGCTTCCGTACCACTTTTGGTTCCACGCCACGCTCAACACGTTGTCGCAGCGCTTGCGGTGTCATGATCAATCCTGGTGCGGCATACAAACGCTTTGACGGTAGCCGGCAATTGGGGCACGCAATGCTATCTGTAAGCTCGCTCATCTTCAGCCATTGTACAAATGGACCACATTCCTCGCACATGTAATCATATCTCGGCATCGTATTTGGCTCCCTCTTTCGCGTTCTTTTTCTTGGCTACTTCGGCAAGATATCTCGATCAAAAATGCTTGTCGGGATAGACAAGGTGCAGCATGCGTTCGGAATATCGACGATTCCCGCAATTCTTCCTTCCACCGGTGCCGTTCCCAGCAGCATGTACGCCTGCTCCCCTGTGAAACCCATCGCTGTTTTCAAATATTCGATGGCATTCAGGCATGCATTGCGGTAGGCAACATGCGCATCCATGTACAGCTGCTGCCCTGTCGTCTCGTGGACTGAAATTCCTTCGAAAACGAGGTATTCGGTATAGCGAGGCTCTACTGGACCCGGTTTGAATACAGGGTTGTTCACGATGTTATACTTGGCCATCCCGCCCTTGATGACGTCCACATGAAGATCCAGCCAACCAGCCATTTCAATACCGCCGCAGAAGGTCACTTCTCCGTCTCCTTGTGAAAAATGCAAATCGCCCATGGACAGCTTCGCTCCATTTACATAAACCGGAAAGTAAATGCGAGTGCCTTTGGACAAGTTTTTAATATCGCAGTTTCCTCCGTGCTCGCGAGGGGGGACAGTCCGGGCCGCTTCTCTGGCAATCCGATCAAACTCGGCTCCCTTTAGACTTCCCAACACGGCACTGTGCGGGGTCGGCAAATTCGCGAGTGGCGGCATTCGTTCAGGATTTGTCGCTACGAGGTCGCTCTCTCTTCGGTTCCAGCGATCCAACAGTTGGTGGGAAGGTGCGGTACCAATCAAGCCTGGATGAAGAATCCCAGCAAATTTGACTCCTGGCAAATGACGAGAAGTGGTGTAAATGCCGTGGAAGTCCCAGATCGACTTGGCTGCTTGCGAATAATGATCGACGAGGAAGCTCCCGCCGTTTTCTTTGGCGAAAATCCCGTTAAAACCCCATTCCGATTGAGGGAGTGCCCCGATATCGAGAATATCGACAACCAAGAGGTCGCCTGGCTCTGCTCCATTCACCCAGACAGGTCCACTGAGCACATGGACGCGATTGAGATTGACATCCCGAATGTCGGAAGGGTCATCGTTATTCGCGATCTGCCCGTCCGTCCAGTCCTTACATTCCATGCGGAAAACAGCTCCTGGATTCACGGAAACGGTTGCTGGAATGTCTGGATGCCATCTGTTGTGACCAGGTGTATCCTGCTCCTCCATCGGTTTGTTCAAATCAACTCGAAATAAAACTTCTGGCATGCTGCTTCCCCCTCACTTGTTCAAAATGCGTATGCCCTACATTCACAAAAAGAAGCAAATGACATGCCAATGCTTGCTGGACCTAATAAAAATTTGATAATACCGATTCTTTTGGCTACTTTCTCCTGTATACTTAATAGAAAGTGCTTGTCGCAAAACAGGTCATGCAGTTGATCTGCCCTTGACCCGGAAATGTCCCACCTCTCTTGTATCGCTTTCGTCATTGTGTGTCGTTTGTTTCCCTGCTTCCTTGTCGGACACCTGTCCCACGATCGAACAAACAAACTATAACAAGAAAGGGTGCGAGAACGATTTTTGAAGCCGGCATGCTACTCTCGTCTTTCGATTCTTCCTCCGTAACCGAGCGTTCCCATCATCGCGCGATCCCTCATGCTGTCTTTCACTCTCTCTATCAGCAATTACAGGCCTCCGCGAATCTTTCATCCTATGAATTTTCTCTGATTAGGGATGCGCTAATCCATTTGCTACAAAATGGCTCTTTGCCGCTTTTTCCGCTATCTCATTCCACTACGCGACATTCTTCTGCCCTTCAAACGAATCATGTGATTCCAGCACTCAGGCATCCCTCTCATTCTGTTCCCAATTGGAAGAGTCTTCTTTTCGCATGGGCGGAAAACAGCCAAGAATACCTCATCGCACTCAGTGACGAGCGCATCGTACTTTTTGCTAACAAGCGGGCACAAGAACGATTTTCGTTAGTTGAAGGCCTTGTGCTCGAGGCGGAATGGGAACAAGAACGCTTAACCAATTGGTATTTAGAAGAACTCGATCTGGGTGAGAAGACGTGGTATCGCCTTTTTCTTATTCGCCCAAGTATGTCAACCTTTTCAAAGACTACTAGCAGCGATTCTTTTTCAGAGATTCATACGAATAGCCCCCTCTATCAAGCTCAACTACATACAGCACGTATTGCTGCAAAATCGCTATCGAATACGTTATTGCTCGGAGAAACAGGCTGTGGCAAAGAAGTCCTGGCACGTGCCATCCACTCCTCCAGTTCGAGAAAAGACGGCCCTTTTCTTGCGGTCAATATCGCAGCACTTCCACGCGAACTGATCGCCAGTGAGCTATTTGGATATACAGAAGGAGCTTTTACGGGAGCAAAAAAAGGAGGACAACCAGGAAAATTCGAAGCAGCAAATGGAGGAACGCTATTTCTCGATGAAATCGGGGAAATGAGTTTGGAGCTTCAAGTGCTTTTGCTACGCGTCCTCGAAGAGCGCAAAGTGACGAGATTGGGCTCTCATGAAGAAAAGCCATTGGACATTCGGATTATCGCAGCCACCAATCGTTCTATAGAAGAACAGGTACAAAATGGGCAGTTTCGCGCAGACCTTTACTACAGGCTCAATGTCCTGCAAATACGCATCCCTCCTCTGCGCGAACGCAAGGAAGACATTGCAACCTTGGCTCACGAGTTCCTCCAGCAGCTACATACCCAATATGCTGGCGGTCCGACCGATATCTGTGAATCTGCCCTGGCGATCTTAAAGCAGCATTCATGGCCCGGAAATATTCGTGAGCTGCGCAATATCGTGGAACGGGCATTTTTACATGCGTTTGGTGATTCGTGGGTCACCTCTCACCATCTCCCGAGCGAATGGCAGCAGCAGTATGGGCTGCAAGAAGCATCCGGGGAACCTTTGCCATTATTGCGCGAATTAGAGCGACAGACGATCCAGCAAGCCATCACACAAGCTCCGTCCATCAGCGCCGCTGCCAAAAAGCTAGGTATTGCGCGAAGCACCCTTTATCGAAAAATGGAAGAGTTAGGAATCGGATAAGAAATTCGGGGGATGATCCTTAGCAGCTTGTCCCCCGAATCATTTTACAGATACCCTATTCGCCAGCGAGTGCTCGCCGTATCGTCATTCTTGCTTCCTCTGCTACTATCTCATCATTGTGATCAATGGCTTGCATCCAGAGCAGCATCGGAATGTACACCGCCATCATTCTCGCCAATATTTTTGTCTCTTCATCCACTTCTCCATACGTATGGAAAAACGATTGACGGGCTTGTGGCGGTAAAAAACTGTACGCCACATTTACATCCGCTCCTGGGTGACCTACATTGAGATCACCCCAGTCAATGATGCCTGATATCTGCCCGGCTTCATCTACCAGCATATTTTTAACATGCAAGTCTCCGTGCAGCAGCACTTCACGTGGACTTAATCGGTCGATCACGACTTGTCCTAAATAATTCGCGATCACATCCCGATCCTCTGCAGGAATATGTACAGCTAAGGTAGACAAAAACGTCTGCATCTTTTCTTTTCTCTGTGCAATGTCCAGGAGGTTCCTGTGATCATGCTCGATGCCGTTCTCCCGGGCACACTGGGACGGAAATGCATGCAAGCGTTTTAAAAACGTTGCAAGTGCCACTGCTGATGAAGCACGCTGCTCGTCGGTCAAGCCTTTTGGAAACGTTCCAGGCACATACGTGTACCCCAAGAAAGGGAATGGATAGTCGTTGGTTGGTTCCCCATAAAAAACCGGCTTCGGATACGGGATCGTCAGGAATGCCGCAAGCATTGGCAGCAGCACCCCTTCCTTCTTGATCAACGCAACAGCGACATTCCGCCTCGGAAAACGGAAGACATATTCGTCCCCCACTCGAAAGACCACGTTATCCCACCCACAGCCAATCAGCTTAATGGGCATGGAAGATAGCCGCGGAAACTGACGGAAAATGAGTGCACGTGCCAATGGTTCGGATACGTCCCAGTCAGCATCCCATGGATTCGAGTTGGTCATGATTTTCGTCCCCTCCCATTTGTCCTTTCATCTGCCGTGATGGGTGCTTACAGCTACGATTACGTAGATCGGATCTGATAGACACATCTCTTTCCGCCGATTGCCACGCATTCCGTCCGTTCTACGCTCGTCTGCAGTAACGCTCGGTAACAATTAAGCTCTCTTGCACAAATCATCTGATACCGATCTGCTACTTTAAAATAAGGACAATTGTGCTGCGTGATCACATATTCCTCATCACTGACCTGCTCCCATCTCGCCATAAATCCATTGTCATCTTGGATGCGCGCCATCTCTGCCACCTTTTCAGATAGCGCTTTTCCTTCCATCTGTCCCTCGTATTTCTGGATCATCTTTTCTTGTTGTCTTGCGAAAAATTGATCCACTCGGTCTTCCCCGTCTGCCAGCACGATATGCTCCATCAAATCCACGGCCAATTGCCCGTAATCATTCGGAAATTGTTCGTTGCCTTGCTGTGTCAACGAGTAGTAATGCATCGGTCTGCCTGCTTTTTGACGACCTACTCTGCACACAACAAAACCGTCTTTTTCCAAGTAGATCATTTGCCTGCTGACAGCTACCTTTGTGAGTTCCAGCCTGTTTTGTAAATCCTTTGTGCTGAGTTCCCCTTCCCTTTTCAGCAACAATAGAATGTATTCACGTGTTGACAGGTGTTTATATCTCTCCATTTTCTCTTCGCCCCTTTATTGGAAAAGAACGATACGCTCACAGTATATGTCCTTTGTATAACTAATTCAACAAACATGTTTATAAAGTGACCCTCTTTGTTCATCACAAAGGTTACGCAACTGCAATTTATTAAACATTTTAGTTGAATATATATAAATTAGTGCCTATACTATGATTGTAGTGCACGGTGTTTTTTTCCAAGAAGGATAGGTGAAAAGGATGAAAGCTGTATTCTCCCTTCTCCGTGAACGACAGGTCGAAGTGACTTATCAGGAGCCTTTAGCGGCACATACTACCTGGAAAATTGGCGGACCTGCGGATTTACTGATTATACCGAGCAGTAAATCTCAACTGATCATGGTCCTACAAATACTGAATGAACATCATGTCCCATGGATGGTGATGGGAAAGGGCTCCAACCTTTTGATCACAGACAAGGGGTATCGTGGCGCGGTCATTAAATTAAACAAGGCCTTGGACTATGCCCGAATCGTGGGCAATCAGATTTACGCAGGGGCCGGCTACTCCTTAATCAAGCTTGCAGCATTGGCAAACAAGCACAGACTCAGTGGCTTGGAGTTCGCAGGTGGAATACCCGGGTCTGTCGGCGGAGCTGTGTATATGAATGCAGGCGCCAACGGATCGGATATATCAGACATTTTCCATTCAGCTGAAGTGATCACACAAACCGGAGCCATTCGCTCCTTGCGTGCTGTAGATTTGGATTTTTCTTATCGCCACTCTTCCTTGCAAGATGCTAATGTAATCATCACGGAAGCGATTTTTGAACTGACTTTGCGCGATAGCGAAAGCATCAAGCTCCAATGGAACCAATATAAAGAAAAACGTTTAAAAACACAGCCTCTGCCGTTCGACTGTGCGGGCAGTGTATTCAGAAATCCACCGGGCCATTTTGCGGCAAAGCTCATCGAAGATGCTGGCCTAAAAGGTATGCGGTACGGAGGCGCGGAAGTATCGAGCAAACACGCCAATTTTATTATGAATACCGGCAATGCCACTGCATTTGATGTATGGACACTCATGAGACAGATTCAGGAAAAAGTTCACAGCCAATCTGGCATTCAGCTTGTTCCTGAAGTTGTAATCGTAGGTGAACTGTAAACATAAAAAAGGGAGGTCTCACGATGATTCAAATCAGCCAAGCTGCTGTCACTCGCATTCAAAATATGCTTGTACAAGAAAGCTCTTCTCTCTTCATTCGTTTTGGCGTGAAGGACGGCGGGTGTTCCGGAATGACCTACGGGCTCGGTTTTGATGATACTTATCAAGAGGGCGACTCCACAATCGAAATGGATGGCGTGAAGTTGGTCGTCAATCCGGAAAGTTATCCGTATGTCGATGGCGTCGAAATCGATTATAAAGAGACAGGAATGATGGGTGGGTTTACGATCCAAAACCCGAATGCGATTGCAACCTGCGGCTGTGGAAGCAGCTTCCGTACAGCCCTACATCGAGGACAAAGAGAAAAGTGTGAATAAATCACCAGACGAAAATGACTTGTCACCGATTGCAAACGAATGCTATTCTAGTGAAAAATTTCCCCCTATTACTTATGTAAGGTGACAATATGCTTTCATTTTCCAGACTAATCAAATGTAAACCCCCAATCCCGTAATCTCCCTCCTGCGCTGTTTGAGATTTTCGGAATGTAGGGGGAATGTACAAGTGAATACAAAAATCTCAACACCATCTTTGCTACTGTTGATCATTCTGGTGGGTTTTCCGCAAATTAGTGAAACGATCTACACACCTTCGTTACCTGATATCGCCAATAGTCTTCATGCCAGTAACAATACGATCCAGCTGACACTCAGTATTTACTTCCTCGGTTTTGCCTTTGGCGTGTTTTGTTGGGGAAGACTCTCTGACGCTATCGGCCGACGCCCTGCCATGCTCTGGGGAATTTTCGTTTACGGTCTGGGCAGCTTGGGTTGCTACCTCTCCGTTTCAGCTGACTGGTTGTTATGGAGCCGGTTCATTCAAGCTTTCGGTGCGAGTGCAGGATCGGTGGTAACCCAAACCATCTTACGAGAGAGTACCGATACCACCAAGCGTCATGCTGTTTTTGCTCAGATTTCAGCTGCTCTCGCTTTTACGCCTGCAATTGGCCCCTTAATCGGTGGTTGGGTGGATCAATCGTTTGGATACCAGGCTGTTTTCTTCACGCTAATTGCGATGAGCGTAGCGATTTTTGCTTACGCGTTTGTATCGTTGCCTGAGACCAAAACATTTACCGCTTCAAAGATAAACACGCTGGCTGTAGCCAAACGCCTTTTTACGGACAAAAGGATTTGGGCTTTTGGCTTCTTAATTGGGGCGACAAATGGCATGTTGTTCAGTTACTATGCCGAAGCGCCATTTATTTTCATTGCGTTTTTCGGCATGACGCCTGGTGTGTTTGGGTTCTTGGGGATTTTCGTAGCTTTGGCTTCTGTGATCGGGGCCATGCTCTCGAAAAAACAACTAACCAAATACCCCGCTGAGAACATTATCCTGATCGGCTCACTGGTGACAACGTTAGGAGCAGTATGCCTCACAAGTTTCACTTTGTATGGAGTGAGCCCGTCCGTTGTTTCGATGGCGATCATGGTAATCTCTATCTTTACCCTTTTGCTAGGGATTGGGATCATGATTCCAAACTGCCTGAGTTTAGCTCTTGTCCACTACAGCGATGTGCTCGGAACTGCTGGCGCTATTTTTGGTTTGATTTACTACCTCATCGTCAGTCTCATCACGAGTGGCATGAGCTATTTTCATAACGGCTCGCTGGTCACCATGCCAATCTACTTCTTGCTATTGGCAATCATGATGGTGCTTGTTAGTAAACAAATGACGGCCAGCCATACAACCAAATAGCCGATTCGCTCTTTTCAGCAACTTCAACACCAAAAAGCCGATTCTCTCATAGAGAAATCGGCTTTTTGCCTGTACTCGTCACTCCTCCCGCTTCGTCTCGATCGATAATCCTTCGACATGCTTGCGACTCATCATTTTACGTTTCTTTCGGTTCTCTTTTGTCTCAAAAACGATGTCCATGTCATAATCGGCCGGATACAGCTCTTTGCCCTCAATATGCAAGACGAGGCGCTTTTTGTTGATTTTATATTTCTGATTTTGAATCATGACGCCAACGATACCTTTGGAGTCCTCCGCAGCAAACACGATGCCGGTTCTCCCCAAATAGGAGATGAATACACTATCGCCAACAGCAAATGGTTTGTCACGCTTTGGCGTGGCTGGGGTATCTGCTGCTTTTTCGGAAATCTCCTGGGAAAGTTGCTCACGCGTTTCCTCTTCTACTGCCACTACCACTTCTTCCGGCTTTTCTATTATCCGTGACTCCACATAGCCTGGAGCCTCATACTCTTCCTGCTCGACGTCTTGGTATTGTTCCAGCCTCTCATTAGCGGCAGTCGTAGTCATGAATCCATTCCGAGTAATTTCCCGAGAACGCTGAATCATCTCAGACGGGATACCCAGCTTCAGTGCGATCAGGAATGCGTAGCTCTGGCCAGCTTCTCCGATTCGCAAGCGATACAGTGGCTGCAAGGTCTCCTCGTCAAATTCCATTCGTGCATTTTGGAAACCGGCAGTTGCGGAGGCAAAATTTTTGATTTCGTTAAAATGTGTATTCACGATTACTGTCGCGCCTCTTCGGTGCAGCTCCTCCAAAATCGCAATCGATAAAGCGACCCCTTCTCCTGGATCTGTACCCGTAGCCATCTCATCAATTAGAACAAGGGTCGAGGCGTCGGTAATCTTCAAGATTTCCAAGACATTATGAATATGCGCCGAAAACGTGCTTAACGCTTGCTCGATACTCTGCCCATCCCCAATATCTACAGCGATGTTGCGGAAAATGGAGAAACGACTGCCTTCCTGTACTGGTACTAGCAAACCTGACTGAACCATCATGGTTAACAGCCCAATGGTTTTTAGGGTCAATGTTTTCCCGCCTGTATTGGGACCTGTAATAATAAGCGATTTGTACTCTCGGCCAATTTTCAAATGCAGTGGCACCATTTTCGGACCGAGTAGCGGATGCCGTGCTTCCTTGACATCGAGGATTCCTTTTTCGTTTAGCTCGACGTTCGCGCCTCCGATTGCCAATGCGTACTTCGCTTTTGCGAAAAGGAAGTCATACATTCCAACGATCTCGACATTCGCGGTGAGTTCATGGGTATATTCTTCTGCGAACGCGGATAATTGCATCAGTACTTTTGTTACCTCGCGTTCTTCCTCTGCCTTGAGTGCTGTCAGCTCAAACTGTACGGCGCTGATCTCCGTCGGTTCCATATAGACGGTTTGACCGCTCGCCGACTCATCTAAGACACTGCCTGCCACTTGCTTGCGATGTTCTTTTTTGATAGGGATGACATAGCGTCCATTGCGTGTACTAATCACATTTTCTTGCATGATCGAACGATATTTGTTCATGATCGAATCCAATTGCCTTTTCAGGCGATCTTCAAATACGACAATTCGTTTGCGCACCTTCAACAAGTCTTTGCTGGCGGAATCGACAACTTGCCCATGACGGATGCACTGTTCGATTTCGTTCCTCAATTTTGTAGCGTCGTACATCGATGCTGCATAGGTGCTTACGCGTGGCGCCAATTGTGCTTTTGTTGCCATGTACTTCATGAGTTGTGAGCAACTCGTTAGGAACAAGTACAGATTCGTAAAATCGTTTACGCCAAATACATATCCCGTCCCTAGAAGAGAAAGGATCTTCTCCATCCCTTCCAGCGCGGGAATTGGTACACTAGCTCCATTTTGCAGGATGTTCTTGGCTTCAGCTGTTTCGTCCAGCTTACTACGCACTACTTTGACAGAGTCCATTGGCATCATTTGTTCTACATGCTTTTTCCCTGCGTACGATAAGGCGTATTCCATTACCTTTTCTTTGATCTTGTCGTATTCGAGACGCTGTAATGCTTTTTCATTCATGACTGATTTCTCCTTTTTATGAAAAATAAAAAAGGGCGAAGAATGAACAAATGTCATTCTCCGCCCTTTTTTTGGTATACCTAAACAAAACGCAACCAAATAAAAAACCGCGCTGAACACAGCACGGATTTTGGGCGCAATGATAGGGTTTTCACCTAAGGCATTGTATGATATCCGTTGTTCTTAACTAATTCCAAGGCCGATTATCACCCAGCACAAAGAAACTTTGCTACAGGGCAAAATTTCGAATGGTGAATCAAGACCTTTTGTATGGAATTGCTTTAGTTAAGAACGACCGCCGACATCAACATCTCTCCCTAGATATGGTTCCTTTCACTATAGCGCATGTGATCCTCTGCCGTCAATCCGCTTCGAATTTGTACAGCTTCACACCATAACCAGTAAAAATATCGTCAAGCTGTTTCCTCACCACATCCCAATCCCCGCCTGCTAATCCGCAGCCGATCCCGTATGGAATGGCGATGGTCAGATTTTCTTTTTTCGCGAGGGAGAGAACTTCTTCCAACCCTTTTTGCAGCATGTCATATTTCGTGTAGATTCCTTTTTTTCCATAACCGAGCTGTGCAAAAAGGTTGGCAATGTACTTCCCTTCCCCGACCTGGCAAAGTAGCACTTGTCCAAGGAGGTCGCCTCGTGCATCTGCATACTGCTCGCAATGACGCTTGTACTCCGTATAAACACTTGGATAGTTGGCCCTAATTTGCTTGGCAAGACCTGCCCCCATCACACCCATGCAGTTGACCTGCTGCACGATGATATTTTCTGTAGCTTCCAAAATATTTCCTGACACGACTTGTACCCATTCATTCATGGCACTCACTCCTTTTCCTTACGCTTCATGCAGGACTTTCTTTTTACGCCTAAAGAAGCGCAGACAAACAAAATAAAGCACAGATGCCGCTACGCCCAGGACATAAAACTTGAGAAGCAGCGTTAAGGTATGCATAACGATGAAAAAAAGCATCATCGTTGCGATGATTCCAGCTACGACGTACAGCATTGCTTCCAGTATGAGAAGGTGCCTTCTCTTGTTCAATGGCATTCGCTTCATGACCCAATCAATGATGATAGATTGCGGAATCCCTAACATAAACACCGTCGGGAACGTAAGCATCGCGACGGGAAGAACCGAGAATCGATCCTGAAAATACAGAAGGGCAGTTGCAAATGTAAATAAAAAACTCGCCACTATACCCGCCATAAACCTTTCAGCCATGCAGAACAATCACTCCTTCTTCCTGCTCACGAATAAACAGGTCTGGATAGTTCAGGACCAACCCATTTGTATCAACAGTGATGTTCTCCACGAATGTTCCAGCCTGGTATCGATAGACAGAAGAGTCCCCATTGCTTTCTAACAGCGTATATTGCTGCTGCACTTGTCTATACGTCAGCTCATGGGCCAAGAAATAGACTACTTGAATAGACTGTGGTTCCCATGGAGAATACGATAAACGGCGGATTGGCAGTGTATTTGTGAAAGGTGTACAAGAAATATCGATATCGATACAGCCAAAGAGCTCAGGAATGGGCTCACCCACCTCATTCGTCCAGTTTCCCTTGCCATCCGATGAGAGATGCAAAGCTCCTTCTTCGCCCATGATTGCCAGTGAAACCTCACGTGTGACCCAATTTGAATCCAGGACCATTTCATATTGGATTCTGGTTATACTAGCGTCATCCAGCCTTCCGATCACCATGCTATTTACGTGGATTCTGTTCGAGCCCTCCCGTATGCTCAAATGCTCATATCCTACACCTGTGGTTGGTTTCTAGATAACATTCGTTGGTAACATGCGAACCCCTCCGATCATTTGTTCCCCTTTTCTCATCCTATCATTTCTTGGATGAAAATGGTAGAGTCCTGTATAACCGGCTTGCACAACGCATACCTGAGTCATCTATGGAATAGGATCATAGTACCGGAAAATAATGGAAAGGAGACAATCGATGGATAATCCCTCCCTCTCCTTAACACAACCTGACATGCTGTCCATTATTCGCAATGGTCTCCCCAAAACCCACTCCCCCCTCCATATCATCATCGTCGGGGCTGGGATGGCTGGTCTTGTTTCTGCCTCGTTGCTAAAAGCAGCGGGACACAACGTAACGATTTTGGAAGCAGCAAACCGGATAGGGGGCAGAGTGTACACATTGCGCTCTCCATTTACCCATGGCCATTATCTGGATGCCGGGGCCATGCGTATTCCTCACACGCACGAACTTACCCTGGCATACGTGACGAAATTCGCTCTGCCCCTTCATCCGTTTATCAACAACTCTCCCAACGATATCCTCTCCGTAAATGGCATCAAAACAAGACGCTGGATCTATGAACGCAATCCTGACATCCTCCGGTTCCCTGTAGCCCCACATGAAAAAGGCCGTACTTTCAATGAATTAGCCGGGCAAGCCATTAAGCCTGTCATCGACTTCATCAATCTCAATCCAGCAACGAACTGGCCCATCATCGTCAAAAAATACGATCGATTTTCCATGGACCAGTTCTTGCGCTTCAATCCTGTTGGTCCTTCCTTATCCTCCCCCGCTATCGATATGATCAAGGTCATGACTGGCTTCGAGGGTTTCCCTGAGCTCGCCTTTCCCGAAATTTTACGAGACTTCATCCTGTTCGATCCTTCTACACGCTTTTACGAAATAGCAGGGGGATTTGATCAGCTACCACAGGCATTTCTCCCACAATTACAAGACAATATATATCTCCGGCATAAAATGACGCGAATCGTCAAGACGGGGAATCAAATGACCATTTCTGGCGTTCGTACCGACACAGACGAAATGTTTCAGATGACCGGCGATATCGCGATTATTACCATCCCTTTTACTGTCTTGCAGTTTGTTCAGGTCGAACCGTACGACCTGTTTTCCTATCAAAAATGGAAAGCCATTCGTCAACTCCACTATGTTTCTTCATCCAAAATAGGCGTTCAGTTTTCTCAGCGCTTCTGGGAAGCACAAGGAATAAGGAGCGGACAAACAGTAACGGATTCACCTATTCGCCTCTCCTACTTCCCCAATCACGGATTTGATCGGCCCGGGGGTGTCGTATTGGTCAGTTACACATGGGAAGATGACGACCTTCCTTGGCTCAGCATGCCGAAAGAAGTTCAAGTGATGCAAGCAGTAAAGCATCTGGCTGATATTCATGGAGAGCAGGTGTACAATACATTCGTTACGGGGGTCGCACATAATTGGGCATTGCAGCCCCATGCTGCTGGTGCCTTTGCCTTGTTCAAACCGTTGCAGGAGACGGAATTTGCTTCCCACATTGGTGCGCCTGAAGGAAAAATTTATTTTGCGGGGGAGCATATCTCGAATGAATATCACGGCTGGATTCAGGGGGCGATTGAGTCTGCTGTGCGCGTGGCTGTAGAGGTGGGCAGAAAATAAGCGGGGTTCTGTACGATAAAAGATTCCGTACATTCCCCGCCGTTTGTCGATTATGATTCTTTTACGAATTCCACTCATATTCTTTTCGAAGCAGCGCCAGCTTCACAAGATCAATGTACATCCCATTTTCAAATTCCGTTTCTCGATGGATTCCTTCCACCTGAAAGCCAAATTTTTGGAGCAAATGGATAGATGCCGTATTTCGTGTATCTGCATCTGCTTCTATTCTGTTTAGATGCATATGCGTAAACCCGTACGCGATAATGGGCCGCAGTGCTTCCGACATGATCCCCTTATTCCACCACGAAAAATTCAGATCATACCCAATCTCCGCTTTGTTATGTCCAGCATGATAATGTTTATAGCCGCAGCTACCAAGAAATTTTCCAGTGAAACGATCCGTGACCGCCCACCTGAGTCCCTGTTTTTGTTCAAATAAGTCTCGGTACCATCGAAGTTCATTTTCAGCATCTGCAATCGATTGAAATCTCGCTATTCCTACATATCTCGCCACATCTTCATGTGACAACACTTCAAAAATATCTTCTATGTCTTGTTGATCAGGTTGTCGCAGGATCAATCTGTCTGTTTCGATGACAGGGAATTGATCGAACATCGTCGAGCTACTCACGATAAGAACCTCCTCACAAACGTAGGACGGGACATTTTGGTTGCCTCATTCCCTTCCATAATCTAGTTCATGATATAGTTTATGATAGAAAGAAGCAATGTCTCGAATTGCTGAATCTGCTTGTGCGTTGCTCTTGTTGACGATGCCTTGATTCATATAGTTGTCGTGACAACTCTGTTCTACTCGTGGAGGATAGCAGAGTGATAATGCGTTCGTACTACAGCATCTTGCGAAAGTGATATTCCATCTCTCCAGCCATGGCTGCCGGAGTATCACCTGTTTCGCGGAAATCATGGGTATGAATCGTTTCAAACGGTCCAAAATCCGCTTGCTTATAAAACTCAAAACAAGGGAAGCCATCATGCGCTCCTTCGATCTGTACAAGACCATCCCTTTTCGCCGTAACTGATAATAAGTAGTCAACCGGAGGCGCATGCTCATTCAGGGGATTGCTCGCACTTGCGCTCATTTCAAAGCTCACTTCATCATCCGATTTCCATATCATATTCCTGCACAAAATGCCGTCCGTACTCGCTTTTCCCTTTCTCAGCTGAATCGAGCCATCAGGATTCGTGATCTTCTCTGTTGTGATTCCCGTGTTCTGATAGGTGAAAATTTCTTTTTTCATAAAGTCTACGACAACCTCTTGCTCCACTCTGGAACGCATGGCGTTAACTGCATGCGGGGTAAATTCACGCGAATCGCCTTCGAATTGAATGATTTTTCCTGTTTGCGAATCAGTTCTTGGTTCCGTCCATGACAGGGGGATAAATACACTCGCCCTGATTTTGATCAGGTTCACCATACCTTGGCACCTCCATGTGTCATTGTTCTTCTAAGACAAATATGTTATGTTTTGGTAAAAAAAGAACACCATGCAGATATCATCATTTCGTTGTCAACGCTGCTTATCATTACTTTCCGTGCAAAAAAATAGGATCTATCCTGATAAAGTAAGGTGGGATAAAGATGTTGCAAGAGAATGCCAATCTTCATGTTCCAGACAGATGTATCTTTCTCGTTACCGGGGTTATGGCTTCTGGAAAATCAACGGTAGCTCAGTTACTTGCTGAAAAGCTGAATCGAGGCGTCCATCTGCGTGGTGATTCGTTCCGACGAATGATTGTAAATGGCAGAGAGGAGTACATGCCTGAACCGTCAGAAGAAGCCATTCGACAGTTGCGGTTGCGCTACAAAATAGCAGCCTCTACAGCAGACACTTTTTTTGAAGCAGGATTTAATGTCGTTGTACAGGATGTTGTGATCGGCCCCTTTTTGGGCGAATTTGTTGAAATGATTCGGAACCGTCCGTTGTATGTTGTAGTACTCTCGCCAAGCGAAAAAGCAATTGAAGAGAGAGAAGCTTCCCGTTCCAAAACAGGGTATGGTGCTTGGACGATTTCCCACCTCAATAAAATCTTGCAAACCGAGACACCAAAGCTCGGCATGTGGATCGATTCTTCCGAGCAGGCACCTCAGGAAACGGTGGAGGAAATCTTACTCTCCATGAAAAAGCCTGAGTTCAGTGACATGCCGAACTCAGGCAACCAAATCGTCTAACTTCTTACACTGCGTACATCGTTGGCCAGAAGTACTCTACGCCTTCCGCGTACAAGAACGCTTGGAACTTTTTCAGCTCATCAGGAGTGTTTCGAACAGCGCGAGGAGTCAAGCCATATTGCAAGCAATAAGCTGTCAAATAACCAGCTACTTCACCAACGTTCCACTCTACTGGGTGGAGACGGAAGCATCCATTTGTAATATGCGTAACCCCAAGATTTTTGCCCGCTGGCAGCAGGTTATTTACACGCACAGGGATTAAGCTGCCCAACGGAATTTGGAACGGATAGGTAGACACATCGACGTAATTGCGGTTCGCTGTACTCGGATGTAGATCGATTCGGTAACTACCGACTCCAACGGAATCTTCGAAAGCCTCTGCTTTGCCTGTTTTGCGGACAAATGCACTCACATGCTGCTCCAATACGGTGAATTCGGCTTTGATCCGGCGGGATTCACGAATATACGGATACATCGCCAGCCCATCCTCTGTTCCTACTACATCCTTGCGCAGTCGCAGGCCTGGATACCCTTGTCCACCATCTGGGCGAGGAGCCTCTGTTTGCATCCAATACAGAAGGGAGAGACTCAGCTGTTTACCACCGTAAAGGTGACGCTGACGCTCTTCCTCTGGCACATCGATGATCGAGCCCAACCAGTAATCATTTTGCGGCCAGTTAACGAGCGATACACCACTCTTGTACAAACCGGTTTGGAAGTTTTTCGGATCAGCAACCTGACGATACGTAAAGAGCGGAAAATATTTAGTACCCGGGAACAGCTCATATCTTACAGATTCAGCAGTATTTCGCGGGTTGGAACCTGTCCAGCTGAGCAGCTTGTCCGGCCAAAAATCTGCTTTGTAGTTTCTCCAGAAGTCATACGTTTCCGGTTTGGCAATTGTATGATCTTCTCCCTCCAAATAGTCCATGGCAAAGACATACGTAAACGCCTGAATATCATTTGGCTGCGGCGGTCCGACAACAGCATTTGGCTCTCCCGTTTGATCAACTGATTCAGCGCCAAGCACATATTCGACGCCGGCTTGCGGGAGAACATCTCCACATTCTGTCGCGTCCAAGAAATAAGGTGCTACCAATTCATGAAAATCATGATGCTTCTTATCTTCGACCGTGATCGACAAGACATTATCGCCATCCATGCGAACGGCATGCAGCTTATGATTAGTCAGAATAGTAAGTCTACCACTGTTAATGTACGGAGCAAGCATCTGATAAAAAACAGCCAGTGCTACTTTTGGTTCGTGGCAAAGGCGACTTACGGAACCGTTACCAGGGTCAAGATTCGGAATGACGCGTGCTTCTGCCGTCATTGGGTAATGGTTGCGATAATAGTCACGCACGCTGTCACGGAATGTGCGATAGCTGCGCGTGCAACCAAACTGTTCGATCCATGGATGCTCATCTGGAGGTACCGCCTGACTCGTAAATTGACCGCCAATCCAATCGGTTTCCTCCGTCATAATGACTGATTTTCCTGATTTCGCTGCTGCCAGTGCTGCTGCGCAGCCACCAGTGCCTCCCCCAATAATCACCACATCAGCATGAAGTTCTCTCATTCTACTTCCCTCCACATTTTCTGATTTTTGGTTGTTTCTGTCAGTTAATACGCAAAAAATGACAATACGTTACAATTTTCGCAAAAAACACTAAATATTTTTTATCAGCTTCTACTTGTGCAAACTTTGTTTCTGGATCTATGCCCCTAATTTCCCCTCAGAGTGATGACCCTTTTCATCCCCTTCCAGCTGTCTCTTACCAAGCCTGAATTCCCCATCTCCACGCCAAACTTGTGTATTGAAGTGGAATCGTCTAAGCAAAAACAAGAACGTGTGTTCTTATACAAATATATACGAACAGGATGCGAACAGTCAAGAAATTACTCCCTTTTCTTTCTATTTTTTGTAAAAATACAAGCGACAGAAAGCACCGCAAAGTGAAGATAAGCACAAAAAATCCCTTCAGCGTGACTATCTCAGCATGAAGGGATTTTAAATCGTCTTTATTTAAACAAATTAATCGTGGTAATAATGATCGGCATCGCGAACACATCAATCAGGAAGGCACCAACGATCGGAACGACCAAGTATGCTTTTCGCGAAGGACCAAATCTTCCCGTTACGGCCGCCATATTCGCCATTGCGTTTGGAGTAGCGCCCAGACCATGGCCTGTAAAGCCTGCGACCATAACTGCGGCATCGTAGTTTTTGCCAAGCAAACGGAACAGGACGAAAATCCCGAACAAAACGATGAATACTACTTGAACAAATACGATCACGAGCATTGGAAGCGCTAGGTCGGCAACTTCCCACAGCTTGATGCTCATCAGTGCCATGGACAGGAAGATTCCGAGCGTCACATCACTGATCAGGTTGATGCTCTTCATGTCGATTGCTTTTGGATTGAGCTTATCTACGATGTTACGGACAATCACCGCTACAAACATCGCTCCCACATAACCCGGCAGAACAAATCCGGTTGCAGTCGAGAACAGCTCTCCCAAATACGTTCCCAATGCCATACAGAATGTAATCAGCAGGACTTGGATGAAGAAGGTATTCGAGTGAATCGGTTGTCCTTTTTCTTCTACTGTCTCTACTACTTCTTCCGTTTCCGTCGGCTTCAGATCGTATTTGGCAATTAAATATTTCACAGTCGGTCCGCCAACCAAGCCCCCTGCTACGAGACCAAAGGTAGCTGCTGCGATCCCAATCGCCAACGCAGATTGAATGCCCATGTCCTCAAGCGTTTGTCCAAAAGCACCAGCTGCTCCATGTCCACCTTCCATGGAGACAGCTCCTGCCATCATCCCGATCAATGGATGAATACCGAACACGGAAGCTAGTGACACACCGATTACGTTTTGTGCCAGAGCCAGAAATCCACAGGCGATCCAGTAAATAACGAGCAGCTTCCCGCCAAGCTTGATCAGCTTAAAGCTCGCTCCCAATCCAACAGTAGTAAAAAACGTAAGCATGAACAAGCTTTGCAAGGAAGTATCCAATGTAATTTGTAAAATTCCGGTCGCTTTCAAAGCTGTTGCAATAATAGCGAACAACAAGCCCCCAACCACTGGTGCCGGGATGCAAAACTTTTGCAAGAAACTAGCCTTTTTTACGAGGAAAGTACCTAATACGAGAAGTGCTACTGCGAGAAAAATCGTCGTTACTTGATTAAGTGCTAACGTCATAGTTGTCTCCCCTTAGTTGTTCTCTAGTAATCCCATGATGGCTTCATTCGTCAAGTAAGCACCTAGCTTTACGGTTCTTCCGTTTTCATCTAAAACCGGATTCACTTCACAAATATCAAAAGAAAGCGTTTTCTTATGAGTGGCAACGGCACGGATCAAAGTGCGAACAACCATTGGTGTTAAGCCGAAAGGAGATGGCGCACTTACTCCCGGTGCAAAGGCTGCGTTTAAAACATCTGTACATAGCGTCAGCATGACATGATCGTGTTTTTCAATGAATTCGCTTACAGATAAACTAATTTCATCCATTCGCGCGTCTGTCATCTCTTCTTCATACACATAGCTCACACCGAGCTCATCTGCTTTATCAAATAGCTCTTGCGTATTGCCATAGCGCTGAATCCCCAACACAAAATAGCTGCTATTTTTGTCATGCTCTAGTATTTGCCGAAACATCGTCCCAGATGAAGGCTGAACTTCATAGGAACGCAAATCGAAATGAGCGTCAATATTGATAATGCCCAGGGAAGCCTCTTTTCCAATATGCTTGCGGACACCGGCGTAATGTCCATACAATGTCTCATGGCCTCCGCCTAAAATAATGGGCGTCATGGCTTTGGAAAAGATTGCAGAGACGGCGTTCCCCAATTCTTCCTGAGCTGCTTCCAGCTCTTCGTTTGGACAAACAACATTCCCCACATCTACAATACGTTTCCCTTCCTCCACCTTCCAAGGAAGGCTTGCAAGCGCTTGCCGAATTGCGTTTGGAGCCTTGGCTGCACCTAATCTTCCTTGATTGCGCCTCACTCCCTCTTCACATTCAAACCCAATGATAGCGACTGTGCGATCCTCGGCAGCTTGCAATGTATCCAAGTCCGTTATTTCTACAATCTGATGGTAGCGAAAACTGCTTCTTCTCTCCGTATGGTCAGTCCGGCCGGTCCACAAATCTGCTGATACATTCTTTGGCAAGCTATTCATCCTTTCTGAACCTTTTGTTTATTGATTATATAATGACAAACTTATTATTTCTAATATATAATTCAAATAAATTGATAGCTTTATGCTATAAATAAGGGTAGGTGCCCCAGTTGGATATCAAACATTTGCACTATTTTGTGACAGTTTGTGATCAGTTGAGCTACTCCAAAGCCGCACAAAAACTGCATATTTCGCAGCCTTCCTTAAGTAACGCGATCAAAAATCTGGAGCAAGAAGTCGGCTCTCCACTGCTCGAGAGAAACACGAGAAAAATGGAATTGACGGATGCTGGTAAAATCTTGTACCAGAAAGCATTGCTGCTTCTTTCCCAAATGAACATGCTAAAAAAAGAGATGGAAGAAGTAAAGCTAACCGGGAGCGGCGATCTTATCATCGGCATCATAGAGTCCGTAAAGCATTGGATTCCAAAAGTCATTCGCGGATATCAGGGGCGTTTTCCCTCGATTAACATCAAGCTAATCGAGGTTCTGAGCGGGAAAGCTGTAAAGGAATCACTGCGGAAGTATCATACGCATTTGCTCATAACCAACCAATTCATCAATGAAGAAGATATTGAATCCATTGCTCTGTATGATGAGCGCTTAATGCTGGTGCTGCACAAGGATCATGCGCTGGCAGAAAAGGAATCCGTTCGATTAAAAGACTTGGCTAATGAGCCATTCATCATTAGTACAGAGGGATTTCAGACAAGGGAGGATATTTTAACGGCCTTTTCGTTTGAACAAGTCGACCCGCAAATCAAATTTGAGATTGAGCGCTTTGAAACTGCATTGACGTTAGTGAGGGAGAATTTGGGGGTAACGATTATTCCTGAGAACTATTTGTCTGGATCAACAGATGCTTCACTCGTTCGGAAAACGATTGATTCGCCTGCGTTGGAGCGGACGGTTTATTTGGCGTACTTGAAAAATCGTTATTTGGCCCCGGCTGTGCAGGCTTTTCTGGAGGAGGTTCGGGGAAAGTTTCCTTCCAAAACATAGCGAATACTCTCTCCTCGCTTGCATACAGCTTCTGCTCCATCTTGTCCTTGGATATGTAGAGGGATCAAAAAGATGATAGAAATACTTCATGCCATCTTTTCCAAATACTTTTACATGGTGAGTCAAACCATTACACAATTCCCACTTCTTTATATATAATTGGGAAAGTCTTGTAAATATTCAAAAGCAGGTGATCCTTTGATTCAAGTAGGCGATGCTTCATCAACCTTTTTTGTGTTCCTCCCGATCCTTCTCATCTTATTTTTAAACGTGATTAATATCGTCATCAGTATTTGGGCATACCGTGATGCGAGGAGACGTGGGAATAGCAAGGAGTTCTCCATCATCGTGCTGATTGCATTATTGTTTTTTCCCATTATCGGGTTGATCGTTTATTTGGTGATTCGGAAAGATAAGTTTTGAAAAGTAAGGAATTCTCTTTTCCTTCCTTTTTTATTTTGTCTTCGTATAACCTCTCTCTCATTTCCCGAAATAAAAAAAGCAGTCAAACAGGAATAACCTTCCTGCTCAACTGCTTGATCAGAAAATATGATTAGGCTCTCGTCACATTGAGGATCAGATCGTTCTCAAATCCACCGATTGAGATGTCAGAATAGCACTTGAGCATTTCTGTTAGCATCACCTTTGCTTCCAGTCTGGATAGTGGTGCTCCCAAGCAGAAATGGCAGCCTTTTCCGAAGGTTAAGTGCTTGTTGCTATTAGGTCGATGGATATCGAATTGATCTCCCTGTGCAAAGGTATGTTCATCACGATTGGCAGAACCGAGCCATGCCATGACGATCTCGCCTTTTTTCATCAGACTTCCAAACATATCCGTGTCTTCTTGAACCTTGCGCATCAAAACCTGTGCTGGCGGACGGAAGCGCAATACTTCCTCGATCGCTTGATCTACCAGTTGCGGATTCTCCCTTAATTCACGATAAACGCCTGGTCGATCCAGTAAAAAGCAGTAGAAAACACTGAACAAGAGCGTACTTGTCGTTACATTTCCGGCAAGCAGCAAACTGATTGCAATATCAATAATCTCAGGGTCAGATAGCTTTTGGCCTTTATATTCTGTTTGCGTTAAGTCGGAAAGGAAATCTTTTGTCGGGTTCTCTCTTTTTTCTTGAATGATCGGAGAGAGATAAACAGCCATTTCCTTCATGATTTCTTCCTTTTTGAGGTTAATATCCTCATACGTTTCGCGTGTCCCGGAAGCGATGAGAACATCTGACCATTGTTTGAACAGCATCCAATCGCTAGACGGTACACCGAGCAAATCGGCAATGACAATCACTGGCATCGGGGTTGCGAGATCACCTAAAATTCTGATGCTTTGCTTTTCTTTTACTTCCTCTAATAGATGACGTGAAATTTCTTGAATGCGCGGCTCCCACTCCTGAAGTGTTCGGGTTGAAAAGGCTTTTGTATAGAGAGCTCTCCTTTTTCCATGATCAGGCGGGTCCATCTCTGTGATGCCCTTTTCTTTCAATGCGAGGGAACCAGCAATTCGTTTGCCTGTATCGCTTGAAAAGAGGTGATAATCGGTCAGCACGCGCTCGACATCCGCATACAGAAATACGTTCCAAACCTGTTGCTTTTCATCATAATGTACCGGGCTATTTTTTCTCATTTCTGCATACCAGCCATAGGGTTCAAACTGTTGTTGCAGATTCTCCGCACCTGATATTTCATTGGGGAATACTACTTTATTCATTTCATTCACTCCTTATTTATATGGATGGGTATGTGCTGCAAGCTGGCTACTGTCTGTATGATTTGATATCCTCTATCATGGTATCGAGGAGTTTTTCTATTAGCCCAACGTCTGTGTTCGATTCAAAGAAGGAAATATTGAGGGTTATGCAATCTTGATAGGTACTGACTCCAAGCATCAGTCCTGGTGCGTAATAGGCTGGTGATACGATATATGCACCTGCGACTTTCACATCATCGAATGATAGCTGACTCATACTAATCATACCAAAATTTGATAGTATTGGTGTACTATTACCATCTGCTACAAGTTGTTTTCTTACATCCTGTATGATCTTCAAGGTGTGATGGAACTCTAAATTTTCCACAAAGGCAAACGTGTTTACCGCATCGTGCAGAATGTCTTTATTATCACGTTGACTCTTCATGAATTCCGCCACTTCTTCTACCTTATCTGCAAATGTCCCTGTTGCTTGATTCATTGTGGCATGAACAACTCCAGACAAGTTGTAAATAGCGTCTACCTTGCCCTTGGGTAAGAATTTTCTTACATTTACAGTCACCATGACTTTGACCTGCTCATCCGGAACATTTTCCATCTGTTGATATAAAGCTCGCATGTAGGCAGCCAGTACCACATCATTTACCGTGAACCCTTTTTGTTTAAATCCTTGCGCCAGCTCCAGCCACTCTTCGCCCGGTATTCTGCGAATGGCTTGTCTCCTTTTCGCTGGTTCTCCAGGCGTAAAAGGAAGTGTTGGCCCCTGCGGTTCGGGAGCTTGCGGCGTCCCGCCATTTGGGATACCCATTTCCTTGAACAAACGGCTCTGATCCCTCCCCTCAAGGTTTGGCTTGGGAACGTAGCGCGGGTCTTTGGCTAGCTCACTATAAAGCGAAGCTAACAAGTGAACATATTCGATCAACCCTGCACCATCACTGCATAGATGATTCAGTTTGATGCAAACGATATCTTTGGTCGAGGTCCGCAGAATGCGAATTTTGACCATCGCATCAGCATCGATGTCTATTGGGCTCGACAGCCACTCCTGTATGGCTTTCTCTGCGGAATCGGACTCACCGAGAAGTTGCAAGGAACACCAACCGCTTGACGCCAAATCGCTGCGTCGCTCCCAATAAGGGCGGACTGAATCTTTTATAAAGCGGCAACCAATGATAGGTTCCGCAATGGTGCTTGCCTCCATCGCTTGAAGCAATCGCTGTTGATTCACCTGTCCGTCCATTTCCAACACCATTTGAAGCTGGCAATCGGAAAGATAGCTGACCATGTAATTAAACCTGTCACTTCCGTTTGCAGGCAGTCGGTTTGGGATTGCCATGTTCTGATTTACCTCACTGACATTCATTTACGAAACACCCCTTTACCTACAATTTTTGAAAGAAAAACAGTCAGGAAAAAATATCCTGACTGTCCTTTTTATCAGCAAATCCCAGAGATTCTATCGAATTGATACCTTGTATTCCTCTAACCACATGTTTATCTGGACGAGATATTCGATCAGCTTCGTTGATTGAGCGAGATTCATAGGTGCTTTTCCATCCAGTACAAATTGGATTACAGACTTATTAATTAAAGGTAATAGAGGCGAATTAGGATTGGCTAGAATTTGTTTCATATGGTCCAGAATCGCATGGTAATACTCCGGATGATAGGTCATCGGATATGCGCTTTTGTTGCGATACAATACTTCCTGCGGCAAATATCCTTTGTACGCTCTGCGAAGCAAGCCTTTTTCGATTTGATCAATATTTTTTACTTTCCATGGGACATTCCACAAATATTCAACCAGACGGTAATCACAATAGGGAACACGTACTTCAAACCCCGTATACATGCTCATTCGATCCTTGCGATCCAATAGCAACGGAAGAAAACGCGTGATAAAGAGGTACGACATTTTGCGCTGTTGAGCTTCCAAAGCTGTCTCCCCTTCCAAAGGGTGTACCTCTGCAATCCCTTCTTCGTACCGCCTGCGAAGATATTCTTGTGGGCGAATCTTTTCGATGGCTTCTTCATTTAAAAATGAGCTCCACCCGTCATGCTCCATCCAAGGGAATTTCCCTGAGTTCAAGAATTTCTCCTTCTGAAACCAAGGGTACCCGTTAAATACTTCGTCTGCCGATTCACCTGATAGCGAGACGGTCGCTTTTTTCTTCATTTCCCGGCAGAACAAATAGAGCGAGGTATCCGTCTCCCCTAATCCTGGGAGATCACGCGCTCTCAACGGCATATGAAAATGAGTAATCAGATCTTGGGCGTTGAAGGTAATCTCTTGATGCTTGGTTTGTACATGCTCTGAGACTGATTTTGCCCATGGCGCGTCCAAACTAATGTGAAGCAAACCTTCTTCAAAATGCTGATCATTGTCAACAAAATCTACCGAATAGGTTTGCAACGTTTTCCCTTTTTTACGGAGCTCCTCAGCGGCTAAAGCAACCAAGCCACTAGAGTCCAAGCCCCCAGACAGCATACTAACCAATGGCAGGTCAGAGATTAACTGACGTTTTACCGTGTCTTGTAACAGACCGCGTATCGTTTCTGTCGTTGTCTCCATATCATCGGTATGCACCTTGCTCGCCAGTTTCCAGTATGGCCTTGTTCTGATTTGATCCTTCGTGACTGTTACACAATGTCCAGCTCGCACCTCCCTTACATTGCGGAAAATGCCAAATCCAGGCGTTCTCGCCGGACCGAGTCCGATAATATCCGCTAACCCATCCGCTTCTACCTCAGGCTTTACTTTTGGATGGGCGAGCAAGGCTTTCAGTTCAGAACCGAACAAGAACGAGCTCCCTCGTTGACAATAAAATAATGGTTTTACACCCAAGTGATCACGTGCTAAAAACAAGCGATGATTTTTTTCGTCCCAAATGGCGAATGCAAAAATTCCATTGAGATGACGGACACATTCCTCTCTCCATTCCAAAAAAGCGTGCAGTAATACTTCCGTGTCAGAATTGGTTTGAAAGGAGTGCCCAAGCAGCTCTAACTGGCGGCGCAGGTCCAAGTAATTATAGATTTCGCCATTAAACGATAAGACACACGTCTGATCTCCTTCTCGGTAGATCATGGGTTGCTTGCCGCCTTCCGGGTCGATCACGATCAGGCGCCGATGCGCAATCGCTGCCCGAGGAGACAACCAATACCCCTCTTCATCTGGCCCACGATGTTGGATCGCTTGAGCCATTTTGTGCAAAATAGCATGCTGGGATGTCAAATCGTCATCCCAATCAAGCCATCCCACAATTCCACACATAGTAACCTCTCCTCTTGTTCGCAAATTTAGTGTTGGGGATGATGCGTTATCGCATTGACTAACTCATTTACCTTTTGCTCTGGGTTTGCTACCAATCCTTCTAAAAGAGCATTCAAGTGCTGCAGCATCCTGCTAATTTCCTTATCGTTGAAGAAACGTCGATAGTAGTTGATATGCAGAACCAAAACTTGTTCATAGAAAAGGATTTCCACTCGTAATGGATGCTCCGTCTGCGCAACCGAATCATAGATGGTAGCGCCGAGGACATCATTAAATCCTCTAAAGACAGAAGAGAAATCAGGAAGCTGTTCGCTTACCAGATAGCTGTCAAATAAAAGCCGATCTCGTGGAATATCGCACCACTCGTATATTTTTTTCAGCGGAGTGTACTCGTATTGACTCGTCTCTACCACTTTCGACTGCATGTTTTGTAGCCAAGACAAGAACCTCATGTTTTGCTCAACGCTCACGCGAATGGGCAAAATATTGAAGAAAAGTCCGACAGAATGTTCGACCTCCATCATCGCTATGCTGCGACCGGAGAAGATCGTACCAAATACAACGTCTTCCTTGCCGCTGTAATGATGGAGCAGCAATGCCCAAGCCCCCTGTACCAATGTATATGGCGTCAGATGATACTTCTTGGACAAGGATAACAGCGCCGAGGAGACTTCTGGCGATACAATGAACCTTTCTTGAGAATAGGGAGGCTCCTCAGCAGACATATTCTTCTTACTCGCTTGTGCCCATTCAAGCGTGGAGCTGGTCATTCCTTTCAGATTCTTCTTCCAAAACAGCTCCGCATCCGTTAAGTCCTGCTGTTTTTGTAGCGCAACATAATCCCGATACGGATATACAGGCACAATATCAATCGCCTTCCCTTGGGAAAACGCTTGATAATATTCGAATAGTCTTTTAACGATCAACGTATAGCTCCAACCATCCTGCAACATCAGATTGAAGACATAAATAAAGTAGTAGACATCCTCTCCTACTTGAATAAGAGCAAGATGCGCATGTGGTGCTTTGCCCATCTCAAATCCTTTTTGTCTTAGCTTTTGAATATAGGATTGCAATTTTTCGTGTTGATTTTCTTCCGGAATGTCCCGCCAATCTTCCTGCTTGATGTGGATATCCACTTTCTCATGAACGATCTGCATCGGTTCATCCAGCTCTTCCCAGATGAAGGAGGTTCGCAAGGCAGGGAATTGTTGGATGAGATGCTGCCATGCATGCTCAAAAGCAGCTACATGGAAAGGGCCGCCCTCTATGCGAAAAGCATGATGAACCACATTCAAACCGGGTTCTGGATGATGCTTGTATCGATAGAGCATATTTTCTTGCATGATCGTCAGCGGATAAACATCCTCCATGTATGGGTTGTCTGCTTTTATCCGATCCAACTGATGCTTATCAAGAGTGGGTAACTCTACTGCTGTTGCCGTTCGCTTCGCACTTTGAGTGGAACCCCCACCTACAACCTCTGCCAGTTCGGCTATGGTTTGGAATTGGAAAATCTGCTGTGGAGTCATTTCCAAACCGAGTTGTTTTGCTCTCGCAACCACTCGAATGGTATGAATGGAGTCCCCGCCCAATCCGAAGAAGTTATTATGTATGCCAACCTTATCCAAGCCCAATATTTCAGCCCAGACATCGGCAAGAATTTTTTCCGTCTCCGTCGTTGGCGGTTCAAAATCCCCTTCCATTTCTGGCACTTCCATAAGCGGCGCAGGAAGCGCTTTGCGGTCCAATTTACCATTCATGTTCACGGGCATTTCCTTGATAAACTCAAAGATAGACGGAACCATGTAATCTGGCAGCTTATCCCGTAAATAACTGCGCAGCTCTGGAATGAACTGGCGAGCAACTCTGTCTGTCAAAGGATCGTTCGCATACGTTTCGATCGGTTGGTAGTTTCTCGCTGGACGATGCCACGCGGTGACCACTGTGTTACGCTGTCTTTTTTCTAGTAAATGCTCAGGTCGGAGCACAGCTTCATAGCTGCCATCCCCGCAATCGCCCATCCAAGCGATATCTACACGGTATCGAAGCTCAGCACCCAACCTCCAAAGCTCCTCCGGGTCTATTCCAGTGCTAGGATGGTTCTGATCTGTTCTCAGCTCTTCCACCGTTTTGAGAGCATCTGGGTCAGCAAGTAATGACTGGTATCGATTCGCCCTGTCCAACCGCGAATTCGGGATTTTCGTAAGTCCTAAGATTTGCGGTTTATATTTGGTCATGATTTGACGAAGTCCATCAATATTTCGGAATCCCTCCTCATGCCAATCCAGCCATGCAAAGTCTTCGATTGTCTGCACTTTTTTGCCGAGATGAAGAATCACATCATAGCGATAGCGAGTTAATTCATTATGATGACTTCCGCGCTTCAGCTTGATTTCTACATGGCTGATTTGATGCAACTGATCTTGAAGCGCATAGAAAAAGGCAGGATCGATAACCAGCTCCTGCTCTTGTCTCATTCGCTTTTGTACGCGGCGTTTCAATTGATCGGTGGTCAATGTCGCCGGTGACTTTTCCATCTCAACCTCAGTGAGGAAGGTTTGCAGTAAAGAAAGATTACGAACATCACCGACAAAGATTGCTCCTTTGTCATTCATGGCATGTATGGCCTTTTTCAGCACATCCAACAGGTAGTTCGCATCCGGGAAATACTGCACGACAGAGTTGAGCACGATCACATCGAACTTCTGTCCCTTTAGTCCACTAAAATCATCCGCATAGCTCTTACGCAGTGTGACATTGGATAAATCCTCTCTTTGGTTGATCAGATTCGCAGTAATATAATCCAAAGCCATCGAAGAAAAATCCGTACCCCAATACTGTTCACAATGAGGCGCAATTCGAGATAGCAACAGCCCTGTACCGCACCCGATCTCGAGTACCTTTTTCGGTTGCAAGGCAAGGATACGATCCACCGTCGAATGGACCCATTCACGCATTTCTTCCGCTAAAAGGGGTTGACCCGTATAACTGCTGTTCCAGCTGGTAATGTTGAAATCGGCTTCATATTTATTTTCATCATCATAGGCTTTATCAAAGACATCCTGCCATTCAGATACCTGTTCCGCAGGAAGTGCTTCTTCTGTTGCCACTTTCAATTTTTCCTTGGACTGAGAATCTGGCACGATATAAGATACCAACTGCTTATGCCCTGGTCGCTGCTCGGATTCATGAACGATCACTGCCGCTTTTTGTACATGTGGATGTTCATCTAGTACAGCTTCAATCTCACCCAGCTCGATACGGAACCCTCTTAGTTTGACCATAAAATCAATGCGCCCCAGATACTCGATCGTTCCATCCGGCATGTAACGGGCCAAGTCACCTGTTTTATAAAGGCGCGCTCCCTCTATTTTGCTGAACGGATCAGGGATGAATTTCTCTTCTGTCAGCTCAGGGCGGTTATAGTATCCGCGAGCCAGTTGCACGCCACCAATGTGCAGCTCACCGGCAACACCGACGGGAACAGGATTCAGGTGCTCGTCTAACAGATAGATTTGGGTGTTTGCCACAGGGCGTCCAATCGGCACTGATCTAAGCTTGCTTCCTTTTTGACACGCCCAGTACGTGACATCAATCGCCGCTTCTGTAGGACCATACAGGTTGTGCAACTCCGCATCGAGACATTCGAAAAAGCGCTCCTGCGTTGAATAAGATAAGGCTTCCCCACTGCAAATGACTCGTCGTAGCGTATCGCAGCCGCTAATTTCCGACTCCTCAAGGAACACTTGCAGCATCGAAGGGACAAAGTGCATGGTGGTAATTTTCTCTTTTTTGATCAGTCGTGCCAGGTAGGTCGTATCTTTGTGACCTTCTGGACGAGCTACTACCATGCAGGCGCCCGTCATTAATGGCCAGAAAAATTCCCATACCGACACATCAAAGCTGAAAGGCGTCTTTTGCATGACCCGGTCGGTTTCATTTAGCTGATATTGTTCCTGCATCCACAAAAGTCGGTTGACGATACCGCGATGAGTGTTCATCGCACCTTTTGGCTTGCCTGTAGAGCCTGAGGTGTAAATCATGTACGCCAAATTGTCGCTGTTGACTTCGATTTCGGGCGCCACATGGTTCTCCAGGTTGATTGTCTCCCAATCTGAATCGAGGCAAATGAGTTGTCCACCGTATTCAGGCAGCGTGTTCTTCAGCCCTTCCGCGGTCAAGAGGAAGGAAGGATTCGCATCCGTGATCATAAAAGCCACCCGATCTTGCGGATAGCTCGGATCTAGGGGAACGTAGGCACCGCCTGCTTTGAGGATACCTAACAGCCCAATAACCATTTCAAAGGAGCGCTCCATATAAATGCCCACAAGCGTTTCCGCTCGTACACCCTGTTTCTGGAGATAGTTCGCCAGTTGATTCGCCCGTTGATCCAATTCACGGTAAGTGAGTTGCTCCTCTTCAAAAATAACGGCTGGCGCATCTGGAGTTTTGACAGCCTGCGCTTCGATTATTTCATGAAGACACATATGTTGCTCTGGGTAGTACGTCTTCGTATCGTTCCATTCAACCAACAACTTTTGCTCTTCAGCCGCGGTCAAAATCGGCAGATCAGCAATCGGCTGGTTCGGATTCGCGACAATACCTGCCAGTACGATTGTAAAGCTCTCCAGTAGACGACTAATTGTCGATTCATTAAAAATATCGGAATTGAACTCAACGTCGAGGTCAAGGATATCTCCTTTTTCTACAACTTGAATCCAGAGATCAAACTTGGAAGTGTTGTTACGGAACTCTTCAAATTTGACCAAGGAAAAGCCTAATGCAGACATGTCCGATTTTTTCGGCATAGGAAAGTTCTGCAACACAAAGCAGACTTCAAATAGTGGATTTTGACTCATATTACGCTCAGGCTGTAATTCATCCACCAATCGTTCAAACGGTACATCTTGATGTCTGTATGCGCTGTTCGCCGTATCTCTCACACGTGACAGCAGTTCTCTAAAGCTTTGATTGCCGGAAACATCCGTTTTGAGAACCAACGTATTTACAAAAAAGCCGACCAAATTCTCTATTTCCACTCGGTTACGGTTCGCTACGGGCACTCCCACCCGGATATCATTTTGCCCGCTGTAACGGTGCAACAATATCTTTAACGCGGTGATCATGACCATATACAGCGTGGCATTTTCTTGCTCGCTCAGCGCTTTTATGGCATGGGAAAGGGAAGAGGGAATCTGTAGTTTTAGGCTTCCTCCTTGAAACGTTTGGATGGGAGGTCGTGTACGGTCTACTGGCAGCTCTAACGCGCTGCTTTCTTTTCCAAGGGTTTCTCTCCAGTAAGAAAGCTGTTTCTCCAGCACTTCTCCTTGAAGCCACTCCCGTTGCCAGATGGAAAAATCCGCATACTGGATCGGAAGCTCAGGCAATGGGGAAGGCTTGCCCGCGAGATATGCCTGATAAAGCAAAACCATCTCTCTGAAGAAAACCCCGACTGACCATCCGTCTATGATGATATGGTGAACGTTCAAAAGTAAGATATTCAAATCCTCGCCGAGTTTGAATAAAGTAACACGCAGCAAGGGTCCTTTGGTTAGATCGAAAACATACATGCTTTCCTCTTTCGCGAGTCGGCGAAACTCATCTTCTCTCTCCGCCTCGGGATATCCAGTAAGATCGACAAGGGGAAAAGGAATTTGCAAGGCAGGAGCAATGAGCTGATACGGCTCTCCGTTTGCGACTTGAAAGGTGGTTCGCAGTGCTTCATGGCGCTTCACAATCTCATTAACGCACCGCTCCATGATGTCTGTGTGAAGCTCACCCGACAGATGGAAGGCCGCAACCACATTATAGGCAGGACTGTTTGGTACCAACTGGTCTAAAAACCATAGTCTCTGCTGGGCAAAAGAGAGGGGCACGAAGCCCTCTCTTGAACGGCGCGGAATTCCCGTCTTTTTCGTCTCCAGTTTTGAGCCTTTCAGCTTTTCCAGCAAGGCCAGTTTCTTCTCGGAAAGCTTTGACCTGCTCTCGGCAAGTATCTCATCTCTTGATTTAGCTGATTCCTTATCATTAATCATCGGATTGCTCCTTCCTACCTGTTGATTCTGCTGCCGTACTTACGAGATGAATTCATCAGCTTAATAGCTCCAAAATTGCCTCTTCTGGAAGTTCATCAATAACAGCAATCAGTTCCTCTTCAATTAGCTCCGCCATTCCTGCAACAGTTGGCGCCGAAAAGAGATTGTCCAGATTCAAATCTACCGGGAAGCTATTTTTCAATCTGGAAATAATCTGAGTGGCCATGATTGAATCGCCGCCGAGGTCTTGGAAGTTTTTGTGGATGTCAACCTTTTTCACGCCAAGTACCTCTTCCCAAGCTGCAGCAATTTTTCTCACAAGTTCGTTACGTGGTGTATCGTCATCTTCAGCATGTATGACATCATGATGGATACCCGAGTTTTGGATTTCTGCCTCCCTCCCATCAGCTTCTTCCGCTTGAACACGAGTTACCTCAGTTGAGTTGGCTAAGTCTGCTGCTCTGTGTTCGTGTTTTTCTGCTGTCAGTTCGGAGGTGGCAGCAGCTTCTTGATGGGTTCGATTTCCTACGACAACTTTGGGTAAACGATAGCGTTCCTTGGTAAAAGGATAGCTCGGAAGACCTGATAGACGGCTCACCATTCCTTTTGGATAGAGCGCTTCCCACTCTATTTCATTACCATGAACCCATAGCTCCGCCAGCTTTTTGATTTTCTTGTTCAGAGCAAGATTGCGGATAAAATCCCTTCCCTCTTCTGTATCGCCGATCTTGATTCCACCCGTTTTGTTTATTTCTCCGATAAACAGATCAGCCGTTTTTGTCCCATTCCCTTGTATGAATTGCTCCAGCAGCGCAATGAGCTGATCTTTGCTGTGAACTACGATTGCTACTCGATGTGCCATGGATTCCCTTGCAGTCTGATAGGTATAAAGGAAATCCGCCAGTTTCACCTCAGGATGCTTCTCTACAAATACCTTTGTTTTCTTGGCATAGGCCACTAATTGCTCACGTGATTCAGCTGACAGCACGAAGACTCCCGTCGCTATCTCTTGACCTTCAACAGGAGCAACGGATCTTACCTTTGATCGATCAAACTCTTCAATTACCAGATGAGCATTGGTGCCGCTGAAGCCAAAAGAGCTGACCGCAGCCAATCGAGAGCCTTTGGAATTGGTCTGCCAGTCTTGCAGCTTGGTATTCACATAAACAGGGCTGTTTTCAAAATCAATGTGTTCATTCTCTTTGACAAAATGGATGGAAGGGGCCATCTTCCTGTTTTTCATGCTGAGTAAAACCTTGATGACACTCAACACCCCAGCCGCCGCTGTGGTATGACCGATATTGGCTTTCAAAGAACCAATTGCGCAGAATCGTTTCTTTGGCGTGAAGTGGCGGAATGATTCACTCAGTGCATGAATCTCTACAGGGTCCCCTAATTTTGTCGCCGTTCCGTGTGCCTCGATATATTGAATGTCTTCCACATCAATCTGTTTTTTCGCGTAAATGGATTTTTGCAGGTCGCTTTGTGCTTGGAAGCTAGGTACGGTAATGCCCAATGTCCGTCCATCCTGATTGGTTCCACTGCCACGGATGACACCATAGATGCTGTCGTTATCCCGTAATGCATCTTGCAATCTTTTTAAGATCACGACGCCAACGCCATCCCCAACGACAATCCCATTCGCACCATTGTCAAACGGGCGGCACTCCCCTGTAGGAGAAAGCATTCTTGCGTTACTCATCGAGATAAACGGAGCAGGGTGGGAGTAAATCGTAATTCCCCCTGCGATAGCCAGATTGACTTCTTCCGTCTTTAGCTTTTGGCAAGCAATATCGATCGCAACCAATGAGGATGAGCAAGCAGTATTCACAGCCAATGCTGGTCCTTTCAGGTCAAGGAAATAGGCGATGCGCGAAGCAAGTATACTCGTATCCGATCCGAGCATGCCAAAATGAGAGAAATCTTGTTCTACTGTCATTCCCGCCATCGCGCCAATGATAGTTCCAACGGGTTGTCCTCTCAGCATGGACGGGGTGTAACCTGCGTCCTCTAACGCTTTATAGCTTTCTTGCAAAAGGATGCGCTGCGTGACATCCATCGATTGGGCTTCGGTAGGAGAAATTTTGAAAAACGCCGGATCAAAATATTCAATATCCTCCATCGCCCCGTATTTAATCGGAATATCAACGAGCCCATTTTCTTTGAAAAAGGCGCGCCAGTCTGGGTTGGTCACTTCTTTGATGCAATCTTTGCCGTGACTGACGAGCTCCCAGAATTCATCCTGCCCCTGAGCACCTGCTGTGCGGCAGGAAATCCCAATGATCGCAATATCATTGGAAGCTGCTTTAGCCGGCTCGAAGGCAATATTTCGGGTTGGGACTCTCTTTGTATATACAGGCTTCTCTTCAAAATGTCTGATTGTCTGCGCTGATTGGTGCTCTGGTAAATGCGTCGCGATGTAGCTCGCCAATGCTTCCAGGGTATTATGTTCAAACACAACACTGGTCGGTAGTTTCAGATGAAACTGGCTATTGATAGCTTCGGATAATTGAACGGCATTGAGAGAGCCGATCCCCAAATCCTTTAGAGTTTCCACTTCTTCCAGCTCTTCTTGTCTCAAGCCTAAAACGGCAGAAAAAGCCTCAATCAGGCCCGTCTTGATTTTTGTCCGATCTGGAATAGACTGATCTGCCGACAAATTATGTTTTGATTCAGAATAATCAGATGAATCTGATTGATTTTGAGCATCCGACGCGAATGGTTTACTTGAACGGAGCTGGCTAGGCTCGCCTTGCTGTAAATGACTAGCAATATAGCCTGCCAATGAATCTAATGTATCGTGTTCAAACACAACGCTGGTCGGTAATTTCAGATTAAATTTGCTATTAATCATTTCGGATAAGGCAACGGCGTTAAGAGAGCCAATTCCCATATCCTTCAAGGTTACTACTTCATCCAATTCTTCAGATTGAAGTCCTAAAACGGTGGCAAAAGCCTCCACCAAGGATTCTTTGATGGTTTCTCTATTCCAAGGAAAGCTGTGATCATACTGATTCGGATTCGGGAGAGTTCTCGTTTGCTGTTTCGGATAAGGAATATAACCGCTGTTTACCATTTCCGCTAATGCTTCTGGATACGGTCTTTTCTTCGATATTTTGCTGGCATTCCATTCACAACGCTTCGGGTACGCAAGATGCGGAGCCTTTTTCAGCTTAAACAAACAATAGCTGATCCACCCTCGTTCGAGAGAGATGGATTGATTTACTGTGTTGATATACAAATCTTGAACGGCTTTAGGCAGATGCTTGATGTACTGTTCCACGTCAGGATCATGCAAGGCGTTAGCAATCTGCGGTGATACGTCGATGATTTCATCGATCACTAACTGATGCTCCGCCAAAAGCTCAATCCATTCCTGCACGGTGGGAATGCTGACTTCTACGTTCTGGTCTACGATCGGTCCTCGCGTATTGGCTATGTAATCGATCAACAGAACGGTTCCCTCTTCGTTGAGTGCAGAAGAGATATTGTGAAATAGTCCCTGTTTATTTCGAATATGGAAGCTCACTTCAATCCCGACGATAATATCGTAAAGGTCGGGAAAGGCATCCTTGGAGCTGTCTTTGTTGAAAATTTTCGCACGAGCCCCCAGATTCTTCTGCGCGATTCGTTGATTGCCAAGCTCTGCTTGCGCCTTGGTAATCGTAAATCCGTGGGTTTCGATATGTGGATAAAGCTCTGCTATTTGAATCACATCTGTCCCGTGACCGCATCCGAAGTCCAATACTTTTTTCACACGAGAGAAATTTTCTTTGCAAAAAAGTACCTGGCGCATCTCTACTTGCTTCTCTCTCACCATTTCTCTTTCCAACGGGTATTTTTCCGGGTTCAAAATGACACGGCTCATTGAAAAGCCTGGAATCTTCCTTTCAAATGGACATACGGTCAGGTAATCCTCCGAAAACTCCGCTTCGCTGCTGTTGGCGCTATATGTGTAAATTTCAACGGCTTTGTTTTCGAATTCTGGATGAGCGGATGTCATGCTCGTCTCCCTCCTAGTACGATTCGTTTGATTGCGTTCTATCCAGCACGTTCTCCTCTTAAATGGATAGGTTGGGAGCTTAGCTACTCGGGATAACGCCTTCCCTTCATGCAGCTTCTGCCAAGGGATGGGATTGCCTAGAACCCATAATGTTGCCAGTTCCCCTACATCTTTTGATTCGATTGCCAGCGTAACCCGGTCTGCCATCAATTCTTTGTTTTCCTTGAGATCGCCAAAAAAGCAATGTTCCGTCTCTTCTTGGTGTTCCAACCAGCGTTCCAGTTGCTTTAAAAGCACTGTTTGATTATGGGTGATAACTGCCAAACGGCAAGGCATTTCTTCTCTTCCGATTTGAAGAGTATAGGCTGTATTCGCAACATCCATATGCCTGTTCTTATGTAAATAAGCAATCCAGCGATGAATGTAAGCTTGCAATCTCTCTTTATTCTTGGCCGAAAAGACAAACAGCGCAGGTTCTGAATCGTTTACTCTCCTTGATGATGGAGTGCGGTTGTATTCCTCCACGATAAGATGGGCATTCACTCCACCGCCGCCAAAGCTGGTAATGCCTGCTCGTCGGGGGACTGTTTGCCCATCTACTGTGATCTGCTTCCATTCTGATACCTCTCGCTGCAATTGAAAGGGGAGTTGATCAAAATGAATATTCGGATTCAATTCGTCAGGAATCAGGGTTGGAACCAGCGTCTGATGCTGCAAGGACAAAATCACTTTCATTAGCTGCGACATGCCGGAAGCCGATTCACAATGCCCGATATTCGGCTTGACCGAACCGAGTCGATAGTCCCCTTCTGCTCCTTGACGGTTGTGATAAGCTTTCGTCACTGCTGTCATTTCGACGGCATCGACTATGTCTGATCCATAGGCGGAAGCTTCCAGATAACTAATGGATCGAGGGTCCAGTCCGCTTTCTTCCAACGCCTCTTCCATCACATCTGCAATAGGATTGGGGCTTGGTGTCATATAGCTATTGGCTTTGCCCTTATGGTTGACAGCGGTTCCGCGTATCACCGCATAAATATGGTCCAGGTCCCGCACAGCCTGATCGTAATCCTTGAGAACAACAGCACCTACTCCCTCGCCTGGCACAAAACCTATTCCACCTTTCCCAAAGGCAGCACTGTCAGAAGTATGCGAAATGAGCTGTCCCACAGTCAGACCGAAGTAGGTAAGCGGATGGGTGTACAGATTCACTCCACCAGCAATCGCCATGCTTCCCTTCCCGTTTCGGATGTATTCACATGCTTCATGAATCGCTACGAGAGCTGAGGAACACATCGTATCGATCGGCATACTCGGCCCCTGTAAGTTTAGGTAGTACGAAACCCGATTTACCATCGACGAATACGAGGTTGTCGGAAAGTGCTGGGTGGTTTCCGTGCTATACAAATGAAATCCTTGTTTCGTAATGCCACCAAAAACCCCTGTTCGCTTCCGCAGCTCCGCAGACATCTTCGACGAGGCATAGCCTGCATCTTCTAATGCCTTCCAACACTCTTCTAAATAAAGGCGCTCCTGGGGGTCTATATTTTCTGCTTCTCGCGGAGTCATATGAAAAAATAACGGATCGAACTGATCAAATTCCTCTAAGAAGGCACCCCATTTGCTATAGCTTTTTCCTTGGGAAATGGCATCCTCCCGATTTGGATGATAATACGCTGTCCAATCCCAACGCTTAGCTGGAATTTCTGAGATAGACTTTTTACCCTGAATTAAGTTCTCCCAAAACTCTTCCAGGTTGTTAGCTTGAGCAAAACGCCCACTCATGCCGATAATCGCTATTTTACCGGAGGACGCAGGCTTGGACGCCGTCCTTTGCGAACGAACAGCTGGCGCAAAGGATCTTGTTTTTCTAGGGTTTCGTTTCTCTCCGGTTTTCGGCAATGGGGCAAGCTCAACCTGATCTTCCGTTTGATTTGGCTCCTGCTTGTAATCATCTAATTCTGTGAGCGAAATCAGTGCTTCTCTTTGTGTCTCGAGTAAATGCTCGACTAAGTCATCTACTGTCTGATATTCAAAAAACAAAGTACCGCTGATGGTTTCGCCGAAAATTTTCCGAAATTGATTGATCAGTTGAACAGATAAAATGGAATCCATACCGTACGCCTCTAAAGGCTCAGAAGCATCCATTCGGTTACTCGGCATCTTCAGTGTTTCAGCGATCAGCTGTTTGATGTATTCCGTACTTTTTTCGCGCAGGACATCTTTGCTTGCCCTTCCTTCAGGAGCGAAAGGTATTTCCACTCTCTTGGCTTTTGGCTGTTCAGCATTTACGCTCGTCTTAGGTTTAGGCGGTTGTTTTATTTGCTGTTGGCGGATCACGCCGTCACTTTCGGTCACAATAATCTGCTGTCCCATCGCGTGCGCCTCTTCTGTTGGGAAAAAGACCGACTGAAATCCTTCTTCCTCCAATACTCTCTGCCACGTTGCCGAAGATAACCCAGGGCAGCCTGAAAGGCGCAGCTCTGGGTCTTCGTACAGCCACCAGCCCTCCAGCAAACCAAAGGTAAGATGGAGGAAGAGGGTGTTTTTACTCATTTCATTTAGCAAAAGCAAGCCGTTCTTCTTTAGAACGGCTTTCGCGTTACGCACGGTTTGGCGAATGTTTTTGGTGGCGTGCAGGACATTTGCGGCAATGACGATATCATATCCGCCCAAATCAATTCCTTGTCCAGTCACAGCGTCTTCTACGTTAAAAATCTGATAGGTCAAATACGGATTGCTTGGGCCATACTCTTTTTCTGCATGCATGAAAAAGGCTTTGGAGAGGTCTGTATAGCAATATTCCTGGATATGCTTTTCATACGCCTTTACCTTTTGGAAAACGACGGCACTGGTTCCTCCCGTACCTGCACCAATCTCAAGAATGCGAATTCGGGCCGCAGAATCCTGGTTGAGCCGTTCCTCTACAAAAGCAACCACTGTATCCGCGAGCACTTCATTGAAGTAGTCGGAAACTTTGTTATTTTTGTATACCTTTTCGACTAATTCCATCGATGAATTGGGAAAGATGACCTCTGTAGCCCTCACTTTTCCAGTGAGAATTTGCGGTAAAACACGCATGGTTGCTTCGACTAACTTGACTTGCGCATGCGTATCCGAATTTTTTAGCCAGACTCCTTTTTCTTGTTCCCATTCCTGCCAAACAGCCGTACTGGAAATGGGCGCAGTATCGATCACGGTAGATGTTTCGCTATCGTAAACGAGATAATCATTCCGGGCTAAAACAGAAGCCGTTTCTTCGAGCCACATGTCATATAAGTCAAGCAGGCCGCTTTTTCTTTTGAGATCGCTGAGCGTCTGATTCTTTTCTGCAAAGCAGCCAAGCGACTGCATTTGACCCCACAGTAACTTTAAGAGAAGCTCGTCCATTTTGTTCATACTAGGCACTCCTTCGGCTTACACGTATAGAACCGGTTTGTCCTGTTCTCTTGCTGGTTGAGATTTCTGAGTGGCATTGACTAGAAATTCAGTAATGTGTTTAAGCGTTGGATAGTCCATCATCGCAGCAGGTGTCAGTTCAAGCTTGTACGTCTGATTGATTTTGGTAGAAAACTCGGTGAGCTTGATTGGGTCGAATCCGTATTCTTTTAGTTCACTATCCGTATCGATTTCTTCGCTCTCTACCTTCAGAATTTGAGAGGCGAGCTGAATGATCGTTGCTTGTACGTTCTCAAACAAGCTGTCCGTGCCCGTACCTGCTTCTGATGCAAAATAGGCTGCTTTGGGCATCTCTTTTACTTTTAACTTGTTTTTAATGCTTGCCATGCTGGAGGAAATTTTGGTTGAAACGACTGCAACCGATTCCTGTGTATTGATTCCTTCCATCTCGAGTGGCTTGGTCGTTTTCATCAGCGCCAATTGATTCATGGGGCCTGTTAGCAAGGCTTCCAATGCTTCCATCCCTTCTGAAGGTTCAATCGAGCCAATGCCGATCTGTTCCATTCGTTCCTGATAGCCCTTGGACGCAACGATTCCAACACTGCCCCAGTATCCCCAGTTCATTACTTTCACCGCGCATGTCCATTCCTTGGCAAGCTGATGAGCGAAAGCATCTTTGAAGGCGCAGCCGGCAGCATAATTGCTTTGTCCAGGCGATTTCGTAAACGAGTTAATCGAGGAGAAAAACAGGACGAAATCCAATGGATCCTCGCCAAACACTTGGCTCATCCGCACACTTACCTCTACTTTTGGTACCAGTCCGGCTCGGAAGGTCGTCTCGTCCATATTCGCCAGACTTCTATCCAGGAGGACAATGGCTGAATGAATCACCCCGTTAATCTTGCCATGTTGCTTTTTGATCTCCTCATAAGCAGATTGCAGCGACTCGCGATCCGTAGCATCAGCTTCGATGTAGAGTGGTGCAGGTCCCAAGGCAGCAAGTTGATTTATTTTGTTCTGAATCGACTCATCTTTCATGCGACGACCGATCCAAATCACCTGGGCTTGATAGGTTCGGATCATGTATTCGCTCCACGCCTGTCCAATACCGCCCGCGCCCCCAATCACAACATAGACGCCATGTTGCCGGTAGACGGTTTGCTTCGTGAAAGGTCTCTGCACCGGCATCAACTGTTGGCGATACCACGTGTGTCCATGGTATGCCCAAGCGTTTCCATGAGCATCGGCAGGCAAAGTAAAAATATCACGGAGCGGCCACTCGGCATGCGCCTCCAAATCGACGAGTCTTACCTTCCAGTTCGGATATTCCTTCGCCATCGACCCGATCAATCCGTGGATGCTGGCATGCGTTGGATGGACTTTCTCTTTTTGGTAGATAGCCTGTGCCTGGACAGTAATGATCGTCCAGCCCAAGTCTCTCGTCTGATACCCCAGCGCAAGCAAAGCCTTGATCAAGCGGAAAACTTGAATAACGCCCCGCTCCTGCTCGTTCATCACGGACTCCTCTTTTACGGATTTCACACAGCTATCGGGAGCAACCCACATGATGTGATCGACCACACCCTGCTCTTCCAGCTTACTTGCGATGACCTCAATAGAATCATCTGACTGAAGCGGTAAAACAGTAGCTTGAGGGTAATGATGTTGAAGGAGACTTCTGTCCTTTTCTTCGGCGCAAACGATGACTACTTGATCACTCATTGATGGAATGACTTCCCCATTTTCTACAGACACGGCGTTCCATACTGGAGTGAGCATCGTGGTTCCCATCAGTGCGGGAGCGGAAGTCACTGTTTCCTGAGTCACGGTTTCCTGAGTCTCCCTCACCGTCGCACCTCGTTTTTCACTCCCCATTGAAAAGCCTCTCATCCTCACGCCTATTCTGCCTGCCTCATCACATAGATCGATATCGATTTTCTTATTCTCCGCTTGGGTATCTTCACTGTATCGAATCAGAGCATACAGCACAGCAGGATGATTCTCGTAAATCTCCAGCTCTTCAAGGACAAAAGAACCATCAGGTCGGATGAAGCTGATGCTGTCAGATGATGCAGCCTCCGTAATGAGATAACGAGATGACTGCAACAGAGACTCTAGCAGGCTAGGATGGAGAACGAATTGTCCTGCTGTTTCCATGGCAATCGAGGGCAAGGAGAGTTTTACCAGAACTTGTTCCCGCGCCCTGTATACCTCTTCAATCCCTTCAAAACTCAGATGATCAGCCATTCCACGTTCTTTTAACAGCTCGCAGCATTGTCTGGCAGTAAGCATCTCACTGCTCTCGGCTTGCAAGGCAGGTAGATCCAAAATTGGTGCTTCAACGAACGAAGTGAATTCGACCATACCTTGGCTGTGTACCACAGACTCGGTATCATCTTCATTCGATTTGCTGTAGATTTCATAGGAAAGCTCTCCAGTATCCTCTGGATGGATCCCCAGGTGTACCTGAACCAAATCGTCGCCCACCAATAGCGGTTGGTCTGTGACAATATGAGACATTCGGATTCCAGATAAAGTCCCCTCTCTATCTCCCGCTGCCTGCTTCACTGCCGCCCGTGCCATTTCCAAATAAGCAGTGAGTGGAAAGAAGCGCTGCCCGTTTCCAAGATGGTCAGCCAAGAACGGCTCCTGCCCTGTGAAGATGGAACTATATCTCAGCTCATAGAGGTCAGAAGTGTTCTTGTGAAGCAATGGATGGAGGATATCCCCTCTAACCGAAGATGATTCGTTCATACCTGCTGCCTTTGGCTTCTCAACGTCTATCCAATAACGCTCCCTGGCAAAAGGATAAGTAGGCAAGCTGACGCGCCGCGGTTTATCTTCGCTATATAGCTTATTCCAATCAAAAGAGACGCCCTTGACCCAAAGGTTCATCAGTTTTGCAAATTTCCCTTTGGCAATCCATGTCTCCACTGTTTGTTTCATATCTTCATCAGCAAAAAGAGCTACTGTGTCATGGTTGCGTTTCACTCGCCCACGATACAGCTCGGCAATGTTCTCTTCACCTTCTGCAAAATGCGTTAGTTTTTCCGCAAGCTCATCAACTGATCTGACGAGGACAGCCAAGCGTTCCTCCAGCGCTTCCCGTCCTACCTGAAGCGTAAAAGCGATATCAGCCAAATGGGCATCAGTGAATGATTCTTCCTTGATGGCCTTCAATAATCGATTCACTTGAGCCAACAGTCTCTCTTCGTTTTTTGCAGAGAGCACGATCACTTTTGGATGCTGTGGCTGCGAGCTATTCTCTGGCTGTCTATCTTTTTCGCGATACTCTTCGATGACAATATGGACATTGGCTCCTCCCGCCCCAAACGACGATAGCCCAGCGATTCTCGGATATTCCTTGGTTACTCCGTTGATTTCAATGATTGGTCTTTGCCACTCTGCCAGCTTTTGCTGAACCGCAAATGGTGTATCACTGAAATCAATGTTTGGATTCATGACCTCAGCGTGCAAGGATGGTGCGATTTGACCGTACTTCATTTGAAGCAATATTTTGGTCAATCCCGCAATTCCTGCGGCACTCTCCGTATGTCCGATGTTTGACTTGGCCGAGCCAATCGCGCAGAATTGCTTGTCTTTCGTGTGTTGTCCGAATGCACGAGTCAGTCCCGCAATCTCGATTGGGTCGCCCAAAGCGGTACCTGTACCGTGCGCTTCGATGTAGCTGACGGCACGAGCATCCACTCCCGCTCGCTGTAATGCCTCGTGGATTACCTGCGACTGTGCGATGGGGTTGGGAACGGTGTATCCATTCGTTTTGCCGCCTGCATTGAGCATGCTTCCCTTGATGACGCCGTATATGTGGTCTCCGTCGGCAATCGCCTTTTGCAGAGGCTTCAATACGATAGCTCCCACACCTTCTCCATCTACAAAACCGTCCGCTTGATCGCCAAACGACTTGCAGCGGTCACCAGCAGATAGCATCGTCGCTCCAGACAGTCGGATATAGTGAAACGGATCGACAATTAAATTGACCCCGCCAGCGATGGCACATTCACTTGTACCGCTGTACAAGCTTTCCAATGCCAAATGAATCGCCGTCAAAGAAGAGGAGCACGCCGTATCCACTGCTAGACTCGGTCCTTGGAAATTGAACAGGTAGGAAACTCGATTCGCAATCGACCAGTAGCTCGTTCCTGCTGGGTAATTTCCATTCATGACACCAACAAACACACCAATTTTTCTGCTTTCTCCCAAAGTGGCAGGAGTGTAGCCCGCATCTTCCATACTGGCGTATGCCGTTTGTAAAAATAGGCGCTCCTGCGGGTCCATCTGCTCTGCTTCGTTAGGCGAAATTTGGAAAAAGAGCGGGTCGAATTTATCGATATCCTCGATGAAACCGCCCCATTTGGTGTACATGTATCCTCTTTTCCCTTTTTCTTCGCTGAAAAATTCTTGCCAATTCCAACGATCCTTCGGCACTTCCGTGATGCAATTCTTCCCTTCTTTCAGCCGAGTCCAAAACTCCCAGACATCCCCCGCTTGCGGATAACGTCCTGCAAGACCAATGATCGCCACATCCTGTCTGGACGGCGCTGTTGTTTTTTCCGCTTCTGGATCAGGAACATGCAGGAATCGGCGAGACTTTGCCTTTCGAAATGTCGAGCCAGCTTGCTCTTGGGTTGTCTTTCCAGAAGCTGCTGAGTTGGTTAGTTGCATTTGAACAGGTTCTTGTTCTTCCATTCCTACTAATGCTAGTAAATCATCCGCTTGTGTTGTCATGAAATGCTCGACCAGCGCATCAATCGTTTGATATTCAAAAAAGAGGGTCGTGCTGATCTGATGCATTTTTTTCCGTAGGACATTTGTCATTTGCACAATCATAATCGAATCAATGCCATACTCCTCCAGGGCGGCAGAAGAATCGATCTGGTCAAATGGAATTTTCAGTGTTTCTCCGACCAATTGCTTGAAATAGGCTACGCTTTTCTCCCGAAGCATTGCCTCCGTGCTTGTTCCTCTGTCTGCATTTGAAGGAGTTGGTAAAGAAGAGGCTGAGGTCCCCATTGATTTCTGCTGTTGTTTGGACTTGCGGACAACGCCGTCACTTTCCGCAATTATCAACTGTGGATAGGAGACAACTCGGTAGCCCTCATCTCTCAATCCTTTCTGCCAACCTTCCAGAGGTAGTGTAAGACCTTCTGTGAGGTCTTTACGTACGTTTTCCTCCATCATCTCTTTTACTAGAAGCAGACCATTCCTTTTTAAGAGATTCTTGCAGTTACGCAGGGTTTGGCGAATTTGTTGAGCGGTGTGCAGGTTATTCGCTGTGATAATCAGGTCGTACTCACCAGCATCCAATCCTTGTTCACTTAACGCCGCTTCTGGATCAAAAGCTTCGAAGCTCACAAAAGATTGATAGGCATGTAATTTTTGTGAAAGGAAGGAACTCGTAGACTCTGTACCTGCTCCAAGTTCGAGAATCCGTATTCCCGCTGATTGGTCATGCTTCACTCTCTCCTTGATAAAGGCAGCCACTACATCAGCAAGCCCCTCATTTTCATGGGCAGACAGCTGTAGCGTGGACGGGTATATTGCAGAGTGAACATCCACCCATTCCTCTACCTTCATCCCTTCAATGACAACAGGCTTCGTGATCTTCATGAAAGCAATTTGATCCATGGCTCCTGCGAGAAGTGTCTCTATGGCTTGCATTGCTTCTTGCGGCTGAATCAGCCCAATGCCGATTTGCTCCAAACGACGATAGGTTTCTACCATCTCCTGATGAGTATCTTCTACTTGCCCACTGCTCCAATATCCCCAATTGATCAGTTTCACCGCATATGGCCATGCTTGAGTCAATTGATGAGCATAGGCATCTTTAAAGGTACAACCAGCCGCGTAGTTGCTTTGCTTCGGAGCTTTCGTAACTGCCATGAGTGATGAAAAGAACAAGACAAAATCCAACGGCTCCTTCTCAAACACCAAAGCGATGTTCACACTCACATCCACCTTAGACGAAAGCACTGCTCGGAAACCTTCCTCTTGCATGTTTTCCAAGCTTTCCTCCACCAAGACCATGGCAGAATGAACAACTCCGTCAATCCGTTGATACGTTTGCTTGATCTGTTCATAAGCTTGTTGCAAAGCGTCCTGCTGCGTTGCATCCGCTGCTATATAGTCTGGTGCTGGTCCAAAAGCGGCAAGTCTATCTATCTTGGCTTGAATCTCTTCATTTTTTTGACGGCGACCAATCCATATGATCTGAGCTTGATAGGTACGTATCATATATTCGGTCCATGCTTCGCCGATGCCACCAGCACCGCCAATCACCACATAAATACCACTCTGCTTCAATCGTGTCTGATCAATCGGAGGATGATCGACGGTGAGCAACTGCTGACGATACCATTCACCTTGACGATAAACCCACGGACGACCCTGACGATCTCTTGGCAGCCTCAACATATCATCCAGCGGCCATTCAGATTCGGCCTCTACATCCATGAGTCGAATCTTCCAGTTTGGATATTCCTTCGCCATCGAACCAATTAATCCATGAATACTGGCGTGGCAAGGATTCACAACATCTGTATGGCATATAGGCTGGGCTTGAACCGTGATGACACTCCACCCCAACTCCTTACTTCCATATCCCAAGTGAAGCAAGGCTTTAATCGTTCGGAAGCATAGAATCACTCCCTGATCTTGCCCCGCGATTAATCGATGATCCGCCAAGGAGTCTATCGCATCAAAAGGAGCGATCCACACCAGATGATCGATGGAACCAAGCTCTTCCAGTCGGTATACGATTTCCTCCATCGTATTCTCAGCCTGAATGGACAATACTTTTGCTCGTGGATAGTATTGTTGAATGGCGATCCTATTCTCTTCATTTCCGCCCACAATGACAACCTGCTCATCAGCAGTGGGGAAAAGCTGTCCCTTCTCAACAGGAGTCACATCCCACACAGCAGACAGCATGAGATTCCCCACAGGAGGCTCCAGAGAAGTTGCGGAAGAAGCGCTTTTCGAAGAAACATGGCTCGCTTGCTTCCCGTCCTCCAGCACTCGCATGGAATATCCCTTTATTCGTACACAAACCGTTCCTTTTTCATCGCATAAATCAATATCCAGCTTCTGCACTTTGTCGTCTGCGCTGCTGATGGCACTGTAACGAACGTACGCCCACATCGAGGATGTGCACTTGCCGTAGATTTCCACTTCCTCCATGGCAAAAGGCAAGGACGGCTTTCGGCTCGAATGACCATCCGCTGATGGGGTCTCTTCCCCAACCATCATGAGCCCGATCGATGCCTGCAAAGCCGAATCCATTAAGCTTGGATGCAGGACAAAAGGGTTTTCCATCTCGGAGACGGTGGCTGGCAAGGATAACTTGGCTAAAACTTGACCCTCCCCTACATACAAGGCGTCAATTCCTTGATGAGCCGAACCATAATCCATCCCTATTGCATGAAAAATGCTGTAGCATTGTTCGGATGAAAACGCTCGTTGATTGCACTCTGCTTGTAAGGATGGCAAATTCAACGCATGTTTCTCAGCAACAACATGAAGCATGACGCTGCCCTGACTGTGTACGACGGGTTCTGCATCCATCGCCTCCAACTCGCTATAGATTTCAAAAGTAATCTCACCATTCTCTTCGGGAACAAGACCGATATGTATCTGTGCAGGTTGGTCACCCACAACAATTGGCCGTGTCCAAACCACGTTTTTGAGTTGAATCTGGGCTGGTTCTTCAGTCAAGGCAGCCGTTGCTTGCTCTGCTGCTGCTCTCGCCATTTCCAGATAGGCGACTCCCGGCAAAATTCTCTGATTCTTCACGACATGATCTGATAAGAAAAACTCCTGACCTGTAAAGGTGGAACTGAACCTTTGTTCAGAAAAATCAGAAGTATTCCGCTGCAAAAGTGGATGAATGGCAGTTTCGCTCATAAATGGAGCTGCTGTCTTGCGGCTCACCGATTTACTTTTGCTCTCTGGAATCCAATAACGATTCTTTGCAAATGGGTACGTCGGTAAGGGCACACGTCTTGGTTTGTTATTCTGGTATAGCTGTTCCCAGTCCATTTCATTGCCTGTCACCCAACATTCAGCTATTTTTCTGATGTCGCCTTCTGCAATCCAGCTTTGGATAAGCTGTTGAGAGTCTTGGTCGTTGTTCGACTTCAAGCTCCCTATCCAACAATGATCGATCGTATTCTCGCCTCGCGAAAAAGCTTCCAATTTTCCGATCAGCTCGGGTATATCCTCGACGACAAAGGCTACTCGTTCTTTCATCGCTTCTCGTCCAACTTGCAAGGTATACGCCACATTTTCCAGATCGATTTGCGTTTCTCGATCAGCAAAAGACTGAATTTCCACTTCTATCTCGTCTCGATGGCTATCCATGAGAGAAGCGATGACAGAAGCAATGGAGCTGCCTTGATCGAATTCCTTGAAATCAAGCTGAATATGCAGCTCCTCTTGCAGTTTTTGCTTGAGCTGTGTGATTTGAACGAGGTCTACTCCGTATTCATGCCACTCTTGTTCGAACTCAATGCTGCTTTCTGCCACATGAATAATAGTGGATAACATTCTGCGAAGCTTCTTCTCCAGCATTTCTTGAAGCTGTTTTTGCTTCTCTTCCTCACTTGGTTGAGGGTGATTGCCAGATGATGCCCTTTTTAGAAAGTCCGCTACTTTTTGCGCATAGACTAGCAATCGTTCCTTATTCTTGGCAGATAGCGGAATCATCACTGGGTGATTTTTATGGGCAATGGCTTGCGCTTTCGGCTTTGTTTCAACTGGGATGTACTCTTCCAAAATTAGATGGGCATTGGACCCCGAAGCGCCAAACGAGCTTACCCCTGCACGTCTCGGAACGGACACTTCTTGACCATTTTCCATGATCACTGATTTCCATTCTTCTGTCCGCTGCTGTACATAAAAAGGAGATTGCGCAAAATGAATAAACGGATTCACTTCCTTGGCATGTAAGGAAGCAACGAGCGTTTTATGGTAGAGCTGAAGAACAGCTTTTTGCAAACCGCTGATACCTGCGGCAGATTCAGCGTGTCCGATATTTGACTTCACTGAGCCTATGGAACAAAACTGCTGATCCTCTGTATATTGACGAAACGCTTTCACCAATCCTTGAATTTCAATCGGATCGCCTAAAGAGGTTCCGGTCCCGTGCGCTTCCACATAACTGATCGTTCTCGCGTCTACACCGCTCTTTTCCAGGCATGCTGTAATGACTTCTGCCTGAGCAACAGGGCTTGGCACAGAAGGCCCGCTCACCGAACCGACGTGGTTTACACTGCTTCCTTTTACCACGGCATAAATATGATCGCCATCCTCAATCGCTTTGCGCAATGGCTTTAATACGACCGTACCGACGCCTTCTCCAGAAACATACCCGTCGCCATCCTTGCCAAAGGTATGACAATGACCATCACTCGAATGCATATCCATCATGCCGTATGACAAGTATTTGCCGGGATGCAAGGATAAATTGACCCCACCCGCCAATGCTACCTCACATTCTCCTCGCTTGATGCTCTCCAGCGCCAAATGCACAGCCGTCAGCGAGGAGGAACAAACGGTGTCAATCGCCATACTCGGACCATGAAAATTACAAAAATAAGAAACGCGATTGGCAATCGGCGCATAGTTCAAGGACAACGGGAACATTTCGCCCCGCGACATCGCTTCCGCTCCGATGAGGGAATAATCCTTGTGCATCACGCCAACAAAGACACCAACCTGCCGCCTGTTACTGCTCCCCCGAGGCGGAACAATCGTCTTCGGCGTATAGCCTGCATCTTCCATCGCTTCCCAGCATGTTTCCAAAAACAAACGCTCCTGGGGGTCCATCGTTTCTGCTTCCCGCGGCGATATTCTGAAAAAGGGAGAATCAAAGCAATCGGGGTCTTCAATAAACCCTCCCCATTTGGACATTTGCTTCCCAGAAGGGGATTTGAGTTCTCCAAACTGCTGCCAATCCCAGCGAGATTTCGGGACTTCTTTGATGCAGTCTTTGCCTTCTTTTAAATTCATCCAGAATTCATGGAGATTTCTTGCCTCTGGATAGCGACCTGCCATCCCGATGATCGCAATTTCTTCATTGGGAATCGCTGCGTGATTCTCAGAGGTTGCTGATGAAGCTCCAACTTTTGCAGGTTGCGGCAACTCTTGCCTGCCTTCCTGTTTCGTCAAATCAAGCCCACTGAATACGGAAGCATGATTCTCGGCCAGATAGGCGGCCAACTCAGCGATATTCGTATACTCAAACAATAAAGTAGGAGCCAAAGACACTCCTACTTTCGCTTCGACAGCCTTCACCACTTCCAACAAGCCTGGTGAGTTCAACCCCATTTCATAGTAACCAATCTGCGTATCAATCAACGCAGCCGGAACTTGTAATCGCTCTGCCAGCAGTTGTTGTAAAAAAGTTTGTGCTTTACTTACGACGACAGATTGCGATTCATTCGCCTCATGAACGGGTCCTTTCGAAAGAGACACCGGTTGCTTCGATGGTTGGAAATCGGCTCGAAGCGGAGGTACTTCGTTTTTATTGGAATGGATCAGGCCAGGATCACGAACGAGCTTGCCTGCAAAATTTTGCAAATGCGCAATTTTTTTGCCTGAACGATCAAAGAACTCCATCGTCATATACATCAGTTCATTTTTTCTTTGGATGGATGAAGTTTGTACTCTGGCAAAGCAATGCTGCTGCAATAGGGCGGAAGCACGAAAAGATTCATAAAAAAGCGGCAAAAATAGCCGTTGCTCTCCTTGTATAACCGAAGTGAACAATACCATCGAGCCGATCGCAGACCCATCGATCAAGGTCGGGTGAAACATGAACCCTTCCGCACTGGGAAGGGCATGTTTACCGAGTGAAATATCCATTACCGCCGTAGAATCTGTTTCGTAAATCGTTCCTTCTGCCTTCATAAAACCTGTATGGACCAATTCCTGACGACGGCATTGCTCATATACGTCATGAAGATTGATCTTTTTGTTTGCCGCTTGCTCTAGCATGGGAAGATCCAGCGTCTCATCGAACTGCGCAGAGGCACTTTGATGCATTTCAGCAGTGACATACAGCTTTTTCTCCAAGTCTAAAATGCCGTTACGCTGTGTCTGACCCTCCATCCGAATCTGCCACTGCCCTGTTTTGCCTTGCGTGCACTGAATGCTCAGCATGACATCATAATCTTGTCCCACCATGATCGGATGATAGATCGTTAGATTGCGAAGCTCAAGCTCGCGGTAATCATGACCATTTTCCCGAAACATTTGATACAACAGATCAATATGGGCTAATCCGGGCAACAGTTCCTGACCGTGCGCTTTATGATTTTTGAGGATTGGATGGTTGATCGTTAAGAGAAACTGATCATGCACGTTTATCCCTCCACTATTTGTCGCTTCCAAATACTGGTCGTATGGTTGGGTTTCTGACTCACATATGTCAGTGTTTTTGTTGGACGCCCTGCCTCTTCACGGTAAACGTCAAATCGGTTTAACGTCGGAGGTGCAATCGAATGTCGTTTGTTCGGACGTGAGACTGCCTCCTCCCAGGATTGTAAAACGACGTTGGCGTTCGTTCCCCCATCCGCAAAACAATTAATCGCTGCTATTCTGGGTGAATCGTTCCATTCAGAAAGCTGTCGTTGAAAATAAAACGGCGTTGACTCCATATGGAAATGGGTCATCGGCTCTTGCCCTGACAAGAACGGAACCAATTGTTGGTGTTTGAGCATCAGCACGACTTTTATCAAGCTGGCAATCCCTTCTGCACATAATGGATGACCGATGTTTGGCTTGATCGATCCTAATCCGCAAGCGGCCATACGAGATGAGCGATAGACAGACTGAATGGCTTTGAGTTCAAGTAAATCTGTAACCTCTGAACCAGAACCATTCGCTTCTATATAGCTGATTTGTTCTGGATTCACGCCAGCTTTCGCCAGTGCCGACTGCATAACTTCTTTTTGGGCTTGCAAATTCGGGGTGGCAGGACCTGCCGTTCGTCCATCATTGTTGACCGCTACTCCCTTGATGACGGCATGTATTTCATCACCATCAGCCAGTGCTTGCTCCACGGTCTTCAATAGAACCATTCCTACGCCTTCTCCCAATACGAGGCCGCCCGCACGCCTATCAAAAATATGGAAGACTGGCTCTTCGCTTAAAATCCCTCTTTGGTGGAACATCCGATGCGCTTCATCACCGTTTAATACGTTTACCCCGCCGACGATAGCAGCCTCAATCTCTCCACTGCGAAGGGAATGAATCGCCATATTCATCCCGACCAGCGCCGAAGAGCATGCGGTATCGATGACCATACTCGGTCCTCTAAGATCGAAGTACTGGGAAATATTTGTGGCCAAATAGTTTTGTCCCACAGTCATAATCGGATTTTGCGTTTGATGAAGACGCTCTTCACTTGGGCGGTGATTACTTCTTGCTCCGATGTAGACGCCTACCGCCCTTCCCTTGATGTCGTTCGATGTGTATCCTGCCTGATGCCATAGGTGAAGACTTTCCTCCAATACCAATAAGGCTTGCGGGTCCATGGCCTTGGCATCTTCTTTTGCAATCAGGAAGTAAGCAGGATCAAAAGCAGTTATGTTGTCCAGAAGTCCTGCATGATAGGAATTTTCATACCCCCAGCGTTCCTTTGGCACAGCCCCAATGGCTGAACGGCCCTCCGCTAACAACTTCCAATATTCATCCACGTTACGAGCACCCGGAAAACGGCAAGAGAGCCCCACTACCGCGATGTCAGACGGATTTGCCTGATTATATGGGGGAGCCTGACTACTCACCATCTGGCTTTTCTTAGTTTCCCTGCGGATAGGCTGACTCTTCGGATGGTCGCTCATTTCAGGAGAAGTCAGCGTCAGTTCGTCAGAGATGGAATCGCCGTGATTGCTGGTTAGCCATTCTGCAAGTGTTTCGATGGTGGGATATTCATATAAAATCGTCGGGTCCAAGTCCTTGCCCAACCATTTACTGATCTCATTCATCACTTGAGCCAGTAACACCGAATCGATCCCGTAGTCTGGAAACTCTTTGTCTATTTCCAATCTGGCAGGATCTATTTTCAGTTCCTTCGCAAACAGCTCAATCAGTCTTTTTTGTGCTGTCTTCTCAAGACCCACTGAGCTTTGCGTCGGCTTGCCTGCTGGTGGACGATGAGGCGACAGGTTCACAACAGGAGCTTCTTGCTTTTTGTGTTGCATCAATTGCTGGGGTTCCCACAGTTCCTCGTTAATGGCTGCCGGGAACACTACAGGACCAATTTTTTTCAAAAGAATATGATCCAGTAATCGCAGTCCTTGCTCGTCAGTGATGTGTACGAGTCCTGTTTGTTGATAGGCTTTGGTCGTAACTGCACCGATCCCGGTTTCCTTCCAGCTCGGCCACTGAATGCTGACGATCGGGCAAAAATCCGCATGTGCCGCTGCAAAAAAATCCATATAGGCATTGGCTAACGCGTAATCACTCTGCCCCGCTGCTAAGGACGGAATGATTGCCGAAACAGATGAAAAGAGAACGAAGAACTGTAAAGGCTCGTCCTTGCAGAGTTCGTATAGCGCATGCAGCCCTGCCACTTTCGGTTGTAATACCTGCTGAATTCCATCCGTCGTTTTCCGAATAAACGCCGGATTTTGATCATCGCTAAAACCAGCGCAATGAATCACCCCGCCAATCGGCCCCATCGTCTGTTTCAACTCGCGCAAATGCTGTTGCCAAGCCTCTTCATCGGTTAAGGATACAGAGAGGACTTCAACCTGTACGTCTTGCTTTTCCAAAGCTTGTACCGCCCGAATTTTCTTTGCTGCGGAAGTGCTTTGCGTCTCATAGGCTCCCCATTGCTCGCGTGGCGGCAGACTTTCTCTCCCTGTGAGCACCAGTTTTTTGACACCATGACGCTCTACAAAATGTTTGGCGCATAGATATCCAAGCCCTCGGGTGCCGCCTGTGATCAACAGAACATGGTTCTCAGGGAAAACAAACGCTGGTTCCTGACTGTCTGCTACCCTCTCTTCCTGAAGATAAGCCCTATAACGCTCACCCGCTCGATAGCAAACCTCTGTTTCCTGAGCATCGATAAGAAACTCTGCTGCAATCTGTTGCGCAAGTTCTTCTCCATCAGCCAATGGCTCCAAATCCACATGACGTGATTGCAGATGCTTGTATTCACTTTGCAGCATGCGGTATACCCCAACACGTGAGGCCCCCGTCAAATTGACAGAGTCATTCTGGAAGGATTCCAAGCCTTTTGTCACACCCAATAGCGTCAAGCCTTCCTTATGACCATTCTCAATGAGTTGTTGCAGCCATGGAATCCAAGCCAGCGAATCGGGATGCTGACGCCCACAACCGATCAAATCGATAATGCCATCATAGTTTTTCCACTCCGTCTCATCCTGGTGGAATCGTGATTCGAGCTCGTTCAGTTCCAGAATTTCACACTTGGCGAAATGGTTGGACAGTTGAATCGCCAAATGCTTCGTTTCATCCGTTGTGAAAATACCAATCGTTCGATGAGCTGCTTTGGTTGGCATCGCTGGGCAGGCCTTCCATTGCTTTTTCAAAATGCGCATGTCTGGCTGAACCGCAATCTGCTCATATGTGGATCGGGATGCTGCACCTGTAAATGACGTATGTCCACCAGGCACCCAATAAGCTTCTCGGCTAAACGGATAGGTTGGAAGACTAATCCGCCGAGGCTTTCTCTCCCCATACAAGCTGCTCCAGTCAATGTTTAGCCCTTTCACCCAAACGTCCAGCAATTTGCTGTATTTTCCTTTGTTCATCCAGGAATCAATCATTTGCGGCATATCATCATCGGCTGCAAAGATTGCCAAGGTGTCTTTATGACGTTTTACCTGTCCGTGGTACAGGTCTTCAATGTCCTTCTGTCTTCCTATGAATTGCTTCAATTTCTCTTCAAGCTCCATCATCGAGCCCGCAATCACAGCCAAACGTTCCTCCATCGGTTCTCGTCCCACTTGAAGGGTATAGGCCATTTCAGCTAAATCCGCATCAGACAATCCCTGTTCTGCAATGTATTCGAGCAGTCGTTGTACCCGTTGTTGAAGCTGATCTTCATTCTTGGCCGACAGGAGAATCAAGGCAGGATTTTGCGGACTTGCCATTATGGTAGCCTGCTCTTGCATTTTTGGAATGTATTCTTCAATCACGACATGGGCATTCGATCCGCCCGCACCAAAACTGCTCACACCAGCGCGGCGTGGAACTTCCCGTCCGTCAATGACAGGGCGTTTCCACTCCGCCAGCTCTTGCTGAACAACAAACGGCGTCACGCTGAAATCTATATTCGGGTTGAGTACTTCAGCATGCAGGGATGGTGCTAATTGTCCATGCTTAAGTTGCAATAAGACCTTCGTCACCCCAGCGATTCCCGCCGCACTCTCACAATGCCCGATGTTGGACTTCGCCGATCCAATGGCACAAAACTGTTTGTCATTTGTGTACACTTGGAAAGCCTTCGTTAGGCCCGTAATTTCAATTGGATCACCCAGAGAGGTACCCGTACCATGTGCTTCCAGATAGCTGATCGTCCGTGGATCGATTCCGGCTTTTTGAAAAGCACGTCCAATAACCCGAGCTTGGGCATTCGGGCTAGGCACATTGTATCCATTCGTTTTTCCTCCGTGGTTAACGGCGGTTCCTTTTATCACACCATAAATTTGATCTCCATCGGCAATCGCTTTCGCCAGAGGTTTAAGCAGGACTGCTCCCACCCCCTCGCCAGGTACATACCCGTCGCCGCCGATTCCAAAGCTTTCGCATCGTCCCTTGCTGGATGCGAATTTGCCTTGTCCAAGCATCAAGTATTTGTTGGGGTGAATGGAAATGTTGACACCACCTGCGATAGCAGCCTCACATTCCCCTTGCTGTAGGCTTTGGCAAGCCAAATGAATGGTTGTCAGGGAAGAGGAACACATCGTATCGACCGCCATGCTAGGTCCATGGAAGTTGCAGAAATAAGAAACCCGATTCGCAATGGAGGCTGGACTTCCTGCCAGCGCCATCGGTCTACCGAGCATCGTTTCCTGGGCTCCATAGAGCTGGTATTCTTCGTACATGACTCCGACGTAAACCCCGACATTACCGCCTAGACCCATGCCAGGTGTCGCGCCGAGCGATTCACGCGTATACCCTGCATCCTCTAACGTTTCATAGACGCACTCCAGGAACAAACGCTCTTGGGGGTCCATGATTTCAGCCTCTCTTGGTGTGATATTGAAAAATAACGGGTCAAATTGATCAACACCGTCCAGGAAACCTCCCCACTTGCTGTAGGTTTTTCCTTGCTTTTTCTTATCTGCATCAAAGAACAGGCTGTGATCCCAGCGCTCTTCGGGAATTTCTGTGACACAATCCTTGCCATCGCGCAGGTTACGCCAGAACTCGCTCATATTTCTAGCTTTCGGATAACGACCGGAGACCCCAATAATCGCAATGTCTAAGGCGTCATTTGCTGGTTTGGTTTCACTCGTCGTTTCCTTCAACACGTTTCCCCTGCTCCTGCGATTGTGGATGATCGGTTTTGCCGTTGCAGCAACCATCGTCTGAGCAACGCTCGACCTTTTCACAGGGGATGCCGTCGGTGCTTCTTTCTCATCCATCCCAAGGATACTCATCATTTGATCCCCGTGCGCTGCCAGGAAGTATTTTGCAATTTCTTCGATGGTTTGATATTCGAAAAAGAGTGTTTTCGACAACGAACCAAACGTTTTTTCTAATTCGTTTGTTAATTGCATGACCATAATCGAGTCAATTCCGTACTTTTCCAACAAGGCATCTGCTTCGATGCGGTCTATTGGCAGCTTGATCACGGAAGAGACCAGCTTTTTGAAGTAATAGATCGCTTTTTCCTTTGGCAAATGATGACTCGCTGGTTGTATGACGGTTGAAGCTTTGACTTCTTGTTCTGTTGTCTTCTGTCTTCCCACCACCGCTGCGTGGAGGCGTTGTAAATCTCCTTCCATGACCATCACCTGATCTTTTCGAGAAGCTACGGCTTCATAAAAAGCGCGAATGCCCGTCGCGGTGTGCAAGGCGATCATTCCGAGCCTTTGTTTCACCATCTCCTCAACTGCTTCATCTACTTGCATCCCGCCCTCTTTCCAGAGCGGCCAGTTGATAGAGACTGTTTGACCCTGACGTTGCTTTGCCTGCACCCGTTCATTCCGATCTTTCGCATAGCCGTCCATAAAGGCATTCGCGCAAGCATAGTCTGCCTGACCACTATTTCCTGCACTTCCTGCTATCGAAGAAAAGAGGACGAAGAAATCGAGAGGCTGATCTTTACTTGCCTCATCCAAATTTGTAAGACCGGCCACTTTTGGCGCTATCACTTGGTCCCATTCTTCTGTCGTTTTCTTGAGGATGAAGTTGTCTCGAACGACACCCGCGCTATGGATGATGCCGTGAAGACCTCCGAATTCCTGTTGAATACTTTGGATGAGCTGGATTACTTCCTGCTTGTCCGTCACATCAACTTGACGGTAGACAACCCTTGCACCTGATTTTTCCCATTCATGAAGCATCGCTTGTTTATCTTCACGCAGAGGAGAACGTCCTGTGAGAATTAAGGTTGCCCGTTTCGCTTGATTCGCGATTTCCCTTGCAAAAATCACCCCTAAACCGCCTGCTCCACCCGTAATCAAATAGGTTCCTTGATCTTTCCACGGAATAGTGACCTCATCATGCAATGGCTTGGTTTCACACCAGCCCAGTACATAACGTTTCCCCTCTTGATAGCGAATTCGGTCATCCATAGGATGGCACGCATTCTCTTGCAGCTTGCTTGCGATTTCTGCCGCACGTTCACCTGGGTTTATTTCAATGAATTGGCCGATTAGATTAGGATTCTCCTGCTGCGCTGTTTTCAGCAAGCCAGAAAGTCCGCTTAGGTATGATTGTTCCGCTTTGTCGGGAACGACGACCTGCACTAACACTTTGCCAAGTATCTTTTGTTGGAAGAGGCTTTGGATTTCCAAAAATACTTGGGAAGCATAGGCCTCGAACCTGTCGGCAATGTCCTCCTGTTGGGATTGCAAAGGAATCAAGCGCACTTCGTTCATCTGTGCTGAAATACTTGCAAGCGACGCTGCAAAACCTTCCACCATCATCACGATATGCTGTGCATAGGCAGGAGTCTCCGTTTCCTGAAGAACTGCTTGTTCCTTCCAGCAAGGATGCACCATCAACATTCCTTGGCCCTCTGTAGCTTCGAAGTCTGCCGCTTTACCATCCAACTTGCGAGACGAAAAGCGCTTCATTCTGACAAGAACATTTCCCTGCTCGTCACATAAGTCAATATCCAGCTTCTGTACATGATCAGAAGCGTTGCTGCCATCGCTGTAGCGAATATACGCCCACATCTGTCGCGTGCATGGACTGAAGATTTCCAGCTCATCCAGCGCAAAAGGCAAGATTGGCTTGAGCGTATCGAAATTGTTAGCGAGACTCTTGTCATCAGCCCCTATAAATAAGCCAATCGCCGCCTGCAAAGCCGAATCCATCATACTGGGGTGCAGCACAAACTGTTCTTCTGTCCCCAAAACAGCGAAAGGTAAAGACAGCTTTGCCAACACCCGATCCGTGCCTTTGTGCACTTCCACAATTCCTTGCAGCGCTGGACCATACTGCATTCCCATTGCTTTATAAAATTCATAGCATTGGCTGCCACTCAAAATGCTATGGCTACACGCGTCTTGTAGCATAGCGAGATCAAGCGCGGGCGTCTCGGCAACCGTATGGAATACGGCACTTCCCTGACTGTGCACAATCTCTTTTGCTTCATTTCCTGTATGCTCACTATAGATGCGATAGCCAATCTCTCCACTGTCTTCCAGTTGAAGACCAATGTGAACATCGACAGGCTGATCATCGACAGCAATTGGCTTGGCCCACACCATATTTTTGAGCGTCAAGCCATTCTGTCCCGCTTTTAGGGCTCCCGCTGACTGATCGATTGCCGCGCGTGCCATTTCGAGATAAGCAACACCCGGTAAGAGCTGCTGTCCATTCACTACATGATCTGCCAAGAAAAATTCCTGTCCACGGAAGGTAGAACTATACCGCTGTTCCAACAATTCAGACGTGTTTTTCTGGATCAATGGGTGAAGGAAGAGCGTCCCTTCTGATGTGGCTGCCACTTCGCGCGCAAATTGCGTATCCATCTGTGGAATCCAATAACGTTCTCTTGCAAACGGATACGTAGGCAAGCTAATGCGACGAGGTTTCTTCTCACCGTAGAGCTTATGCCAATCAACCACGCCTCCACTGACCCACAGATCAAGCAGCTTGGCGTATTTTCTTTTGCTTATCCAGGCATCGATTGCCTTTTGCAAATCTTCATCCGCTTCAAACACGGCGATTGTCTTTTTGTTACCTTTTACCTGTCCTCGGAATACATCTGTGATGCTTTCCTGTCCATCTACAAATTGCGTCAGCTTTTCCTGAAGCTCTTGAATGGAGCCGGCCATCACAGCCAGGCGTTCTTCCATGGCTTCTCGCCCAATTTGAAGCGTGTAAGCAATATCTGCTAAGTCCAGGTCAGAAATGGACTGATCCTTGATCGCAGCTAACAATCGCTGTGCCTGTTCGTGGAGCTGGCTTTCGTTCTTTGCTGACAGGAGAATGATCGCTGGATTTGCGTGACTTACATGGATCGCTGGACGTTTCTCATGGTCTGGAATGTATTCTTCCAAAACGATATGAGCATTCGAGCCACCCGCCCCAAAGCTGCTCACACCGGAGCGTCTTGGAAACTCCTGACCGTCAATGACAGGACGTTTCCATTCCGCCAGCTCTTGCTGGACGACAAACGGAGTTGCGCTGAAATCAATATTCGGGTTTAGCACCTCCGCATGCAAGGATGGTGCTAGTTGTCCGTATTTGAGCTGCAGCAGGATCTTCGTGATCCCGGCAATTCCCGCTGCACTCTCACAATGCCCGATATTGGATTTCGCTGATCCGATGGAGCAAAACTGCTTGTCAGTTGTGTACGCCTGGAAGGCTTTGGTCAAACCTGCGATCTCTATTGGATCTCCTAAAGAAGTACCTGTACCGTGCGCTTCCAAATAACTAATCGTCCGTGGATCAATTCCTGCCTCCTTCAAGGCACGCCCAATTACACTCGCTTGTGCATTCGGATTAGGTACGGTATAGCCATTTGTTTTGCCGCCATGGTTAATGGCGCTTCCTTTTATCACACCGTAAATTTGATCTCCGTCGGCAATTGCTTTCGCCAAAGGCTTAAGCAGTACCGCTCCGACACCTTCTCCAGGCACATAGCCGTCGCCGCCAAGTCCAAAGCTTTCGCATCGTCCCTTGCTGGAAGCAAATTTTCCCTGTCCGAGCATCAAATATTTATTCGGGTGAATGGAAACATTGACACCACCCGCAATTGCAGCCTCGCATTCACCGCGCAGCAAGCTTTGGCAGGCAAAATGGATGCCCGTTAGCGAGGAGGAACACATGGTATCAACAGCTACGCTAGGACCATGGAAATTAAAGAAATAAGAAACACGGTTCGCTACAGATGAGAAGCTTCCACCAAGGGCCATTGGTCTGCCCATCAAGGTTTCTTGTGCACCATACAGTTGATACTCTTCATACATGATGCCCACATAAACACCGACATTACCGCCAAGTCCGAACCCTTTAGACGATCCGAGAGATTCGCGGGTATAGCCTGCATCCTCTAAGGTTTCATACACACACTCCAGGAATAAACGTTCCTGCGGGTCCATGATTTCTGCTTCCAGAGGCGAAATGTTGAAGAACAGCGGATCGAATTGATCAACACCATCGATGAATCCGCCCCATTTGCTATAGGTTTTCCCCCGTTTGTTCTTATCCTCATCAAAATACAAACTGTGGTTCCAGCGGTCTTTGGGGATCTCCGTAATGCAATCCTTGCCATCGCGCAAATTGTTCCAAAACTCTTGCGTATTCCGCGCTTTCGGATAACGTCCAGAAACCCCAATGATCGCAACATCCAAAGCTCCTTTGGCTGGTTGGGTTTCCTTCTGTGTCGAAATGAACCGCGAGCCTTTGCGACTGCTTCCGCGCTGGCTGTTCCTTTGCCTTTTCGACGTGTTCTCTTCTTTTGTCACGGATGCTGTTTCTCTGGTAACAACTGTTTCCTGCTGTTCTGTAAGGCCCAAGATTTCAATGAATTTGTCTCGATAGGAGTCCAAGAAATAACCAATTATTTCGTGAATCGTTTGATACTCAAAAAATAACGTTTTCGGCAGCGAGCCAAAGCTTTTCTCTAATTGGTTGGTTAATTTCATGGATAGAATCGAATCAATTCCGTATGTCTCCATCGAGGCATCTTCTTCGATTCGATTCACAGGCAGTTGCAGCACCTCGGCAAATTCCTTTTTCACAAAATGAGTCGCTTTCTCGCGGAGCACATTTTGTTCTACAGTGGCGGTCGCTTGTTTTTCTTTTTTCTCTTCCCTGGTTGGTGTGATCGATGCCACTGGCTGCATCTGTTTTACCAGCATCTCTTCAAATTCTTCAAGTAAATAGGACGCAAGCTGCTGTAGCGTCGGACACTCCACGAATACATTAGGAATCAGCCCAATGTGATATTGCTGATTAAGCTTGTTGGCGAATTCAGTCAGTAGAACCTGATTAAATCCGAGTTCAGACAGCTCCACTCTGACATCAATATCCGTGGTAGGAACCTGTAGCAGATCCGACACGGTTTGCATCAAAGCAAATTCCACTTTTTGCAACAGATTGCTCGTATCCGCTGTTTCCGAAGCTTCCAATCGAACAGGAGCATGCTTCGATTGAGAACGGTTGACTGGTGTTTGCAAAACCAGTGTTTGCTTGAGCTTCGCCAGATCGCCTTCCATCACCATGACCTGAGCTTTTCCAGAGGCTAAGCCTTGGTACATAGCTCCAATACCCGTCGAAGTCTGCATAGCGACTACTCCCCTGCTATGCTCCAGCATGTCACCGGCCTCTGCGCCAGCCTGCATTCCGCCCTCTTTCCACAATGGCCAGTTCATGGACAACGTCTGTCCGTGACGTTGCTGTAACGCAACCAAACCATTACGATAGTGGGCAAATCCGTCCATAAAGGCGTTGGCGCACGCATAGTCAGCTTGACCGATATTCCCCAAGCTGCCAGCCACCGAGGAAAACAGCACCAGGAAATCCAGTTCTACATCTTTGCTGGCTTCATCCAGATTGATGAGACCCGTAACCTTCGGATGGAGAACCGTTTGGACCTCCTCCCTGTTTTTTCTGAGGATATAGCTGTCACGAAGCACGCCAGCACTATGAATAATGCCATGTAGTCGACCATAGTCCTGTTGAATCGTGCGGATCAACTCTGCCATTTCCTGTTTCTGCGTCACATCAACTTGGCGGTATTCAACACTTGCTCCCGATTCTTTCAATTCCTGAAGTTTGCCTTGCTTCTCTTGATCCAATGGGGAACGTCCTGTCAGAATCAAATTCGCCTGTTGAACCTTCTGTACAATTTCGTTGGCAAAAAGATAACCCAGTCCGCCTGCCCCGCCAGTGATGAGATAAACCCCACCGTGTTTCCACGGAATGCTCGTCTCTTGTGGAGCATCGAGTTCTACCCACTCAGCTACATATCGCTTTCCAGATTGATATCGAATCTGAACATCCAATGGGCAGCGTACATTCTCCTTTATTTTTTCAGCGATCCCGAATTCGTCGTCGCCCGATTCTATCTCGATTACCTGTCCAATCAGGCTGGGATTCTCCAAGTTTGCCGTTTTCAGCAAACCAGAGAAAGCGGTGAAAGACGGTAGCTCCGCTTGCAAGGGAACGACAATCTGAACCAATACCTTGCCGCGTACTTTTTGCTTGAAAATCCCTTGAATTTCCTCAACTACCTGCGTCGTATAATCAATGAAACGCTCGGCAACGCCTTTTTGCGTGGATCGCAAAGGAATGCAATGAACGCCATTCAAGCTGGCCTGGAGATTGTTCCAAGAATCGTGCTCCGGTTCTACCATCATCACGACTCGCTGTGTATAGTCAGGGGCTTCGGCCTTGCTCGCAACCGCTAGTTCCTTCCACTCTGGATGAACCAGCAGTGCTCCGAGCTTGCCTTTGGAATCCATCGTCGCTACTTCGCCTTCCAGCACTCGTGCCGAGAAGCCTTGCATACGTACGCAAACCGTTCCTTGATCGTCACACAAATCAATATCCACTTTCTGTACCTTGTCTCCCGAGCTATTGGCGCTAGCCTGTCGAATCCATACCCACATCCGTGAGGAAGTCTGGCTAAAAACGCTCAGCTTCTCCAGTGCAAAAGGCAGGATTGGCTTCAGATTCGCTGTATCGCCTGTGCCAAGCAATAATCCGATAGAGGATTGTAAGGCCGAATCCAGCATGCTCGGATGCAAGACGAATTCTCCTTGCGTCTCGGCAACTTTGGAAGGCATGGCTAGCTTGGCCAATACTTGCCCCTCTCCCACGTACACATGCTCAATTCCTTGCTGAGCTGGCCCATAGACAAGTCCCATTGTTTGAAAGGCGTCATAACACTCACTTGCATGAAGCGTGCGATAACTGCATTGGGCTTTGATCGCATCGAGATTATGCGTGGGTGCAGCAGTGATCCCTGCAAACACCACACCCCCTTGACTGTGTACCACCGATTCGGCCTGTTCGTCCTGCGGTTCGCTGTATATTTCATAGCGAAGGTCGCCGTTATCCTCAGGATAGATGCCGATGTGTACCTCAACAGGCGTATCTTCCACCACAATCGGTTGCGCCCATACTACATTTTTCAGCTCCATCACGTATTGCTCGTCTTCCAACGCTCCTGCTGCTAGATCCGCAGCAGCTCGAGCCATCTCAAGATAAGCAACCCCAGGCAGGATTCTCTTTCCTTTTACAACATGATCCGATAAAAAGAATTCCTGACCATCAAAAGTAGAGCTGAATCTTTGCTCACGGAGATCTGAAGTATTTTGATGCAGCAAAGGATGCAGGGAAGCAGTCAGACCAGGCGCACCTTTTATGTGAGTGGACGGCTGTGTCTTCGGTTTGGGCAGCCAGTAATTCTCTCTGGCAAAAGGATAGGCAGGCAAGCTGATCCGACGAGGCTTGATTTCGTCATAGAGCTTATTCCAGTCCATATTCAAGCCCTTCACCCAGAAATCGAGAAGCTTGGAGAATTTTTTGCGTTGCATCCATTTCTCAATTGCTTCTTGTAATTCCTCATCGCCTGCGAAGATGTCTGTTGTTTCTCTGCTGCGCTTTACCTGACCACGATAGAGGTCGGCAATGCTGTCATCACCTGCAAGAAAGCTTTGCAACTTCTCTACCATCTCTGAAAGCGAACTCGCCATCAGGGCTAGGCGTTCTTCCATCGCCTCGCGTCCCACTTGGAGCGTATACGCAATATCAGCAAGGTCCACATCTGTAAATGCTTGCTCCTCAATCGACGCTAACAGTCTCTGCACTTGTTCAACGAGACGCTCCTTATTCTTCGCCGACAGGACGATGATCGCCGGATTTTGCGGACTGACCGTGATCGTCGGGCGTTCCTTGACCGCAGGAATATATTCCTCAATCACAACATGTGCATTGGACCCACCTGCACCAAAAGAAGAAATCCCGGCAATTCGCGGGAATTCTCTCTTTTCGCCGTTCACTTCAATAAGCGGCCGCTTCCATTCAGCCAAGTCCTGCTGAACGACAAAAGGTGTTTTCGAAAACGGAATATTCGGATTCAACTCTTGCGCATGCAGGCTTGGAACCAGCTGTTGATGCTTCATTTGCAGCAAAATTTTTGCCACTCCTGCGATTCCAGCCGCCGCTTCCAAGTGACCAATATTGGATTTAACGGAGCCAATCGCACAAAATCCTGTATCCTGCGTATCCTTGCGGAAGGCCTGGATGAGACCCGTAATTTCAATCGGATCACCCAGCTCCGTGCCTGTTCCGTGCGCTTCGATATAGCTAACGGTTTTGGCATGAACACCTGCCTTATCCAGCGCCTGGCGAATCAGCTCTCCTTGAGCAGTTGGATTCGGTACGGTATAGCCATTGGTTTTTCCGCCGTGATTCACGCTGGTACCACGAATCAATCCGTAGATATGGTCGCCATCCGCAATTGCTTTTGACAGTGGTTTGAGCAGTACTGTACCTACTCCTTCTCCCGGTACAAAACCGTTTCCGCCTTGCCCAAAGCTTTTGCATTGTCCATCTACGGAAAGCATATGCAGCGCTGACAAAAAGACATAGCTGGAAGGATGCAGATACAGGTTGACTCCGCCGGCAATCGCCAGTTCACAATCCCCGTTATACAGATGCTCGCATGCTTCATGAATCGCCGTAAGCGAAGCGGAGCACATCGTATCAATCGGCATACTCGGACCTTGGAGGTTGAGGAAATAGGAAACACGATTCGTCAGTGAGCTAAACGAGGTGTGCGGGTAAATCAATTCACCCTGCTTCCATAAATCAGGTCCATACAAGCTGAACCCTGTTTTGGTAATCCCTCCAAACACTCCAACCCGTCGATTGTACTTTTCCGCAAGCTGTTGTCTCGTATAGCCAGCATCCTCCAGCACTTCCCAGCAAGACTCCATAAATAACCGTTCTTGCGGATCGAAATGCATCGCTTCCCACGGAGACATATTGAAAAAGAGCGGGTCGAATTCAGCGAATCCGTCTACAAAGCCGCCCCATTTGCCGTAGCTTTTTCCTTCTGCCACAGCTTTGTCTGGATCAGGCTCGAAAAAGTCATCCAGTGACCAGCGCTCTTCCGGAATTTCTGTAATGCAATCCTTTCCAGACTTCAGATTCTCCCAATACTCGTTCAGTGATCGCGCTTTTGGATAACGTCCGCTCATGCCGATAATGGCAATCGGCTCCCGCGCTATCTGCTTTCCTGATTGCACGGCTGTACTGCGAATCGGTTCATGGCTGGCTGTATCACGTTCGTTACGCACCAGTGGTGTTGAAGTTCCGCGATTGGCCGCACCCTGACGATCAAGCCCCGTCCACTTCATGCATTCCTGCCTATGATCAGCGACGAGATAATCTGCAAGGGTGTCAAGAGTCTGATATTCATACAAAATGGTCTTGGACAATTCGCTAAAAACATCCCCCAGCTTTTTATTCAGCTGGATCACCATAATCGAATCGATTCCGTATGTCTCGAACGGTTCATCGACAGCGATTTTACCTGCTCCCAGTCTGGTCTCTTGTCCGAACATCACCTTTAGCTGATAGAGCGTTTTCTCTTTTAACACGCCTGCATCGACTGACAGCTTCGCATCGTGCACCGGTGTGGAATCGAGCTGTGACACGACAGAAGTACCAAGCAACTGATCCTTGAGTGTTGGCAGATTGCCTTCGATAACCAGCATCTGCACAGTGCCGGAAGCCACCCCTTGATACAGCGCCTGTATGCCGCTTGCAGTCGGCATCGCGATCATGCCCCTACCCTCCATGATCTTCTCTGTCGCTTCATCAACACGCATACCGCCCTCTTTCCACAGCGGCCAGTTGATGCAGAGTGTTTGACCTTGTCGTTCGCCTGCTTTCACCAAACCATGACGATACTTGGCGTATTGATCCATAAAGGCATTGGCAGCAGCGTAATCAGCTTGCCCCGCATTACCAAAGCATCCCACGCCAGAGGAGAAGAGAATAAAGAAGTCAAGTGCCATATCCTTGCTTGCCTCATCGAGATGCATCAGTCCAGTAACTTTTGGCGCCAGCACTTGTTCCAGTTCATCCGCTGTTTTTCTCATGATAAAACTGTCGCGAATGACTCCCGCACTATGAATAATGCCTGTGAGACTGCCAAACTCTTGCTTGATGGCTTGGAATAAGTCTTCTACCGCCTGCTTTTGTGTGATATCAGCCCGACGATATTGAATATTGGCTCCCAGTGTCTTCCATTCATTGCATAAGGCTGTCTTTTCTTCATCCAAAGAAGAACGACCCGTGATAATTACTGTCGCTCCCTTCGTTTGCTGGGTGATTTCCTTGGCAAAAATCAAGCCTAATCCGCCCGCACCGCCCGTAATCAGATAAACCCCATCATCTTTCCAGACATGCTCCGCTTGCCCAGAAGCTTTCATTTCTGTCCAGCCGCTCACCCATCGCTTGCCATCCTGATAACGAATGTGCTTACTTTTCTCATCGTTGCTGTTTTGTTGGAGCTTATGGACCAGTTCTGCTGGTTTGTCCTCTGCTTGCACTTCAATGAGCTGTCCAATCAGCTTGGGATTCTCCAAGTGCGCCGTTTTCAGCAAACCAGAGAGGGCGGAGAAGCATTGCTGATCCTCTTTGGCAGGCACAACAAGCTGAATCAGGACTTTTCCCTTTGGTTTACTGGCAAGGATTCGCTGGATTTCCGTGAATACGTGGACGGTGTAGGTTTGGAACCGTTCTGCGATACTTTCCTGCTGTGATTGTGGTTGTAAGACCAGGCAACGCACTCCGTTCATTTCGGATTCGATACGCTGTTGGAATTCCTCTGCCCATTCACAAAGGATCACAAGATGCTCTGCAAAAGCAGGTGAACCAGCTTTTTGACTGATCTCCTGTTCGTTCCAGCACGGTTGGAGAAGAAGCGTTTCTGTCTTTGGAGTTGTTGAAGGGATTGGCGAAATCTGGACACTAGCCACTCCCGACTCTTTGAACACATTCTCAGGAACCCCATAGGACTCCTCAGCGAATGGATAGGTTGGAAGGCTGATACGACGCGGCTTTGCATCGTTGTACAGGACTTCCCACTCGATATCCAGACCCTTGCTCCACAGCTCGGCTGCTTTTTCTCCTTTGCCTTCTGCAAACAGCTTGGTAATCAGCTCACGATTCGTCCCATTCTTTTTCAATCGGGAGACTTCATGGCTTGCTTGTTTTACGTTTCCTCTAAAGCTACCCGCTATTTGTTCCTCTCCATGCAAAAAGTCACTCAGCTTTTGAATGAGTTCCGCTGTATTTTTGACAATAAAAATAGCCCTGCTCTCCATTGCTTCTCTTCCTACTTGGAGAGTATAGGCCAAATCTGCTAGATGGACTCGCTCCTGATTCCCTCTAAGAAAATCAACGAGCTGCTGGGCATACGCTTGAACACGATCATCGTTTTTGGCTGATAATGGCACGAAATAAACGCGATGGTTGTTATCATCACTCACGCTGACGCGCTTAGCTTCTGTCTCAACCTTCCATTGTTCAAAAATCGCATGAGCATTCGTCCCGCCAAGACCAAATGAACTTAACGCCGCTCTGTGGGGAACAGGCGCATCCTCCCACTTTTTGAGCGTGTCAACGACATAAAACGGCGATTGATCCAAATTGATATTCGGATTCGGCTTTTCATAGTTTAACGACGGAGGAATTTCATTATGGTATAAGCTCAGCGCTACTTTAATGCAGCCTGCTAACCCTGCGGCTGTATCGAGATGGCCAATATTGGTTTTCACCGAGCCAAGTCCGCAGTACTGTTTATTGGATGTGTATTGGGTATACACTTCATTGAGCGCCGCGAATTCTATCGGATCGCCTAAATAAGTGCCCGTCCCATGCGCTTCGATATAGCTAATCGTTTCAGGATGAACCTTGGTGTCATCTAATACTTGCTGAATCACCTCAGCCTGACCTTTTATACTTGGCGCATAAAAGCCGACTTTATCTGCCCCGTCATTGTTAATGCGAATTCCTCTCATGAGGGCATATATGTGATCGCCGTCCTTGATCGCATCGGAAGCTTTTTTGAGAACAACCACGCCGACTCCTTCTCCACCAATCATGCCGTCTGCCGACGCGTCGAACGTCTTGCAGTGACCATCACTGGAAAAGTTCAATCCAGCTTGATAGACATACCCTGTATAAGTCGTAGGGAAAATAGTTGCGCCGCCTACCAAAGCCACTTTTGATTCTCCCGATTGCAGGCTGCGATAAGCCAGATGCAAGCCAACCAATGAGGAGGAACAATTGGAATGGACGGCAAAGCTCGGCCCCTTTAGCCCCATTTTATGAGAAATCATCGTGGGAATCGTTCCACCTTGCGCCAAAACCCACGAGACATATTCATTGGGGTCTTTCATGACATTCGGTGATTCCTTGGTGAAATGCGGCAAGAGCGCTTGATAATAACTGTTGCTCGCCGACATAAATACACCCGTCTGCGGTACCTGCTTCGGTGTATACCCTGCATCCTCCAACGCTTTCCATGAATGGGTCAATAACAGTCGAAACTGCGGGTCCATAAATTCTGCGTCTCTGGCTGATAGGTGAAAAAATCCTGGATCGAAGTGATCCTTTCCTTCTATGGTGGACTGTACCGGGATAAAGTTCGGGTTCTGTAAGTATTCATCAGGCAGATGTAATTGATCGATCTCCTCATCAGAAAAGAAACGCACACTTTCTACGCCGTTTCGTAAATTCTCCCAAAACTCCCTATGATTTTTCGCTCCCGGGAAGTGGCAGGAGATTCCAATAATCGCGATGCTATCCTCATAGTATTCAGGATAAGTCTCCTCCACTTGCGCTACGCTATGCGCCGTTTCCTGATTCGGATTGACAAAATTCGTTTGCTCATCTAATTCCTTCTCTTTCTTTGCTGCGATATATTCGCTAATCTCTCGAATATTGACGTACTTAAACAGAGTGGTCACATTTAGATCGCACTGAAACTCTTCTGTCATTTTGGCGACAACCATGGTAGCGAGAATCGAGTCTCCGCCCACATCGAAAAAGCCATCTTCTGTACTGATCCCCTCAACATTCAGGACATCCTGCCAAATTTTCAAAGTCCTTTGTTCAATATCAGATTGCGGGAGACTCTGCTTCTTCGCCTGTGTGACTACCAGCTTTTGACTCAGCAGCTCTGTGCGATCCACTTTTCCATTAGCAGTTAACGGGATTTTATCCATGGAAACAAAAAATGCCGGAAGCATATACTCTGGCAAATTCGTTCTCAAATACTCCCGTAATTTTGAGGGCTCAAGCTGTTCATGGTTGACACCTGCTTTCGGAACATAATAAGCAACCAACCGTTTGTGATCGCCCTCTTCTTTCACCAACACGACAACGCTTTGGATCTGTGGATGAGCCATTAATTGGCTCTCGATCTCACCCAATTCAATTCGAAAGCCTCTAATTTTTACTTGATGATCGATTCGGCCTAAATACTCAATCGTTCCATCAGGGAGCCAACGTGTTAAATCACCTGTTTTGTACAACTTGGCTCCCGGTGTAAACGGGTTATCTACAAACTTCTCTGCGGTCAGCTCTGGGCGATTCAAATACCCGCGAGCCAAACCTTTTCCTGCAATACAAAGCTCTCCTGATACACCGACCGGCACGGGATTCATATGGCGATCTACGATGTAGAGTTGCGTATTTGCGACAGGTCTACCAATCGGTGTATTGCTGCTGACCAGTTCATTTTCAGAGCAGGAGAACCATGCCGCATAAATAGAGGCTTCCGTTGGTCCGTAAATATTTTCGATCTTCGCCTTTTGAAAAGTGGCAACCGTCCTTTTCACCAGCTCTTTTGGAAAGGCTTCGCCTGCAACCATCACATATTTTAGCGGACAATGCTGCAGGAATGGCTGATTCGCTGCAACACCGTTGACGAAGACATTCAGCATCGCTGGAACAAAATTGACATGAGTCACCCGATGCTTCACGATCGATTCCGCTAACATCTCTGGAGACTTCTCCCCATGTGGCGGGAGAATGACCAGATGCCCTCTACCGATGAACCAACCAAACAGTTCGGACAACGAAACATCAAACACATAGTTGGTTTTCAGCAGATAAACATCGTTCTCCATAACCGGATAACGGGATTCAAGGAAAAAGAGGGTGTTGATGATACTTTCATGACTCACCATGACCCCTTTGGGTTTCCCTGTGCTTCCAGATGTATAAATCACATAAGCAAGATTGGTTGGGTTTACTACCCGGTTAAGCGTTTTTTGTCGCTGGGCTGTCTGCTCAACTTCTTCCCAATCTCTGTCTAACACGATGCATTTCGTATTTTCTCCTGCGGCTGAAGATAACTGTTCCAGAAGGCGAGCCTGGGTAAGCAACAAAATGCTCTTGCTATCTTCCAGCATGTATGCCAACCGCTCTGTGGAATAAGTTGGGTCCAATGGAACATAAGCTGCGCCAGCTTTCAGAATGCCTAAAATGCCGATGACCATTTCCAAAGAACGTTCGACACAAATTCCCACTGTTGCTTCAGGACCTGCGCCCTCGGCCTGCAAATAGATCGCCAGCTTGGTTACCCGCTCATCCAGTTCACGGTAGGTCAATGACTGGTTCTCATAAACAACAGCCACGGCATTTGGCGTTTGCTGAACTCGCTTCTCGAACAAATCATGGATGCATAAAGCCTGTGGGAATGCCGCGTCAGTCTCATTCCACTCAACGAGCAGCATGTTTCGTTCTTCAGTAGAGATAAGTGATATCTCATCCAAAGCGATGTCAGGATTTTTGATGACTTCGTTTGCGATATTCTGATAATGGTCTGCCATCCGTTGAATCATTGCTTGATCAAATACATGCGGATTGTATTTCAGATTCAACACAAACTCAGCTTCCTGCTCAAACACCTCTAACTCAAATTCATACTCCCCCTCTTGATGAACACCCTCAATCAATTCGATGGCAAGCTTGTTTTGACATTTATCATAAAATCGCTGCAGGTTTTGCGATTGCAGAAAATTTTGGTACGTAAAGATGATATCGAAAACGGGTGAACTTCCATGAAGTCGAGGAATATTTGCCTCGCGAACCATCGCTGGAAAAGGATAGACAGCGTGATCCATCCCGTCAATCAGCGTAAGCTGCAATTCCCGAATGAACTGGGAGAAAGACTTATCCCCCGTTACCTGACTGCGAATGGGGATCATATTGACAAAATAACCGATCAAAGAATCGAATTTCTCTTCTGGACGTCCCATCGTCGGCATGCCGACAATCACATCTGTTTGACCTGTATAGCGATACAATAAGGCTTTAAAAATCCCTAACAAGAGAACAGATGGGTTCATGCGGTAATGCTTGGAGAGCTGCTTCACCTGCTGACTCCATTCTCGTGAAAATACATGCGTAAAAACCTGCCCCTCAAAGCTTGGTGCAGAAGAACGCGGGCGATCGGCAGGGAGCTCCAGCTGCGGAAGTGTCCCTGACAATTGCTCCAGCCAGTAAGCACGATGTTCCCCACCCTCCTCGCTTGCCATCATGTCCTGTTCCCATTTTACGAAGTCAGCGTAGACGGTTGAATTTTGTGTTACTTTCGACTGTTTTCCTTCAACCAGCTCGATATAGGCTTGGACCAAATCTTGTAGGAATAGCAAGGAGGAATGTCCGTCAAAGATTATATGATGGACTGTAATCAGGACATAATGCTCTTCTTCCGAACGCGACAATAGATGAATGCGGAGTAAAGAACCCTTTTCCAAAGAAAAGGGTTCTTTTACTTTTTGCCTGAGATAAGGCAATACTTCCTGAGACGTTAAGCTGGAGATGTCCTCCTGCTCAATGGCTAGCGATTGCTCCGGTCGTTGAAGCAGATACGGAACACCATGCTTTTCCATAATCGAACTCTGTAAAATCGGATGCTGTTTACTTACAAGGTGGCAAGCCTGTTTCAATAAGGCTACGTCCCATTTCTGGCGGATGCAAAAGCATAACGGAACATTATAAGCACTCATTGTAGGAGACATTTTTTGCAACATCCACAATCCTTGCTGCCCGACGGACAGAGGACTTGTAAACGATGGGGTTTCCAGCTCCAGAAGCTTCTCTTGCACTTCCGCAGCAGACAGCTTACCTTCTTTGTAAGCCATGAGGATTTCCCGTCGCATCATATCATCCCTCCTTTGTCGATTAACTGTTCGATCTCTTCCAAGCTTAGCAGGCCATCTTTGAATTTTTGCAGCAGCATATCGACTGCGAGATTCTCCGTCCGTTCACCGCTATCCTGAGACAATGTTTCGAAATCTGTAGTGGAAGCAATCTCTTTATGACTCCACTCTTTTATTTTTATCGCAAGTAGATGAGCCAAGGACTTCATCGTCGGATTCTCCAGCACTTCCCGCCCTCTGATCTTGATGTTCCAGCGCTGCTCTAAATGACGAATCAGCTTGGTAACCATGATCGAATCCATGCCATAGTCCAAGAAATATTTGTTTGGCTTGATTTGCCCTTCCGAAAGGTGTAATTCCCGCGAGAGAAATTGTGCCATATCCCGCTGGATGTTTTCCTCCGTTGGGCTGTCCGGGTTGATATCAATCGCTAACGTCGCTTTTTCCATAGGCTGATTGATCGTTTCAGTTCCGAGCTGCTGCTCACCCTCGGAAGTGGATAGCCAATAGCGTTCTCTGGCAAAAGGATAGGTAGGCAGAGATAGCATGCGACGCTCTTGAGGATGCAAGGATTCCCAAGGAATTTTACCTCCCTGCGTCCAATGAAGGGCAAGCTTGTCCAGGTTATTTTCTGCTAAAAGAACCTGCAACACCGTATCTCCTACCTTGCCTGAAAGAAGATTTCTCACTCCTGCAAGGTCTTCTTCGAGATCCCCTGTATAGATAGGAATCGATGCAGTTGGCTCGCTGCCTTGTTCGACCGCTTCCAAATACGCCTGTAATCCATGAATCAGTTCATCTTGATCCTGAACCACCATAGCCAGTCTGCATTCCATGGCTTCTCGTTTCACTTGGAGCGTATAGGCAAAGTCCGCCAAGGAAAACACTTGCTGCTGGGCAAAAGCAAGCATCTGCTTGGCAACAGCACGCAATCGGTCAGCATTTTTTGCCGAGAAAACCACGATCTGAGGTGAGGCGGCAGATGAAATGGATTTCATCTCTGTCTGTGGTGGAATATATTCTTCGAGAATCAAATGAGCATTTGACCCTCCTGCTCCAAACGAACTGATTGTCGCCCTGCGCGGAACCTCTCGTTCTTCCCCATTGATTCTTACTACGGGTCGCTCCCACTTTTGTCGATCTTTTTGCAGATAAAAAGGCGTTTCTGCAAAATGGACATGCGGGTTCAACTGCTCCGCTTTTATAGAGGGAACCAACTCCTGATGCTGTAGCTGCAAAATCACCTTGGTCAGCTGGGAAATCCCAGAAGCTGCCTCGGCATGACCGATATTTGATTTCACCGACCCAATCGCACAAAACTGGACATCGTCCGTCTGCTTTGAAAAAGCATTCGTTAACGCCTTCAGCTCAATCGGATCTCCCAGGAGCGAGCCATTTGCGGCGGCTTCCACATAACTGATCGTGCGTGGGTCGATACCTGCTCTAGCAAAATTTTCTTCGATCAATTGGGCTTGTGCGTTGGGATTAGGCACGGAAAACCCATTGGTACGTCCGCCATGATTAGTAGCGACTGATTTGATGACGGCTAAGATGGAATCTCCATCTTCTATCGCTTTGGCTAACGGCTTCAATAGTACAGCGCCTACGCCTTCTGCTGGCAAATATCCGTCTCCATCGCCAAAGCTTCTGCTGTCCGCGTGGCTTCCGATCATTTGTGCCTGACTTAAGCCCAGGTATTTCTTGGGATGGATCGATACATTCACGCCACCCGCGATTGCGAGCGAGCTTTCTCCCTTCATCAAGCTCTCGCAGGCATGATAAATGGCAATGGCAGATGAAGAACACGCTGTATCAATCGCCATGCTTGGACCTTGCAGATTAAAGAAGTAAGAGACCCGGTTGGCAATCGAATGATAGGAAGACAGAGAAATGATCGAACCCTTTTCCATATCCGTATCAAATGCGTGATAGGGCTGATACATTGCACCTACATAGACGCCTACTCGATTCTCATATTGACGTTGTAATACTTCTCGTGTGTGTCCTGCCTCTTCGAGCAGATTCCACACGGTTTCTAGGAAAAGACGTTCTTGAGGGTCCATCACTTCCGCTTCCCGTGGAGAAATATGGAAGAACAGCGGATCAAATTGATCGACACCGTCAATGAAGCCGCCCCATTTGCTGTATGCTTTTCCTGGGCTGTTTTTATCTCCGTCAAAATACAAGCTGTGGTCCCAGCGTTCCTGCGGAATTTCTGTAATGCAATCCTTGCCTTCCCGCAAATTGTTCCAGAACTCCTGTATATGGGAAGCCTTCGGATAGCGACCCGAAACACCAATAATGGCAATGTCGCGTTCAGATGTTGTTTGTTTATTTGCCTGCTCATGCGTAACAAACCGTGAGAAACGACGGCGATGGTCTGTTATGGAGTCAGCTGCAGGCAGTACATGAGAAACATTTTCTACTGCACCTGTCTCTGCGGTTTTCCCAGCCCCCATGATTCCAATAATTTTGTCCCGGTGATGGGCAAAAAGATAGTCTGTCAAATCCTCTATGTTTTGGTATTCATAGAGTAATGTTTTCGACAGCGATCCGAATGCTTTTTCCAATTGGTTGGTCAATTGCATCGCCATAACCGAATCGATTCCGTATTTCTCCAATGAAGCATCCTCATCGATTTTATATGCGGGGAGCTTGATTACAGCAGAAATTTCCTTTTTCAAATACTCCCTTACTTTTGCCCGAAGCACATCTTGTTGCCCAATGGAAACAGGCTGTTCTTTCTCCGTTTTTGCGGAGGTGCTTGCACTCTTTGCTCGTTGGAACTGTCGGATGAACCGATCAGTGTAGGCATCCATCAAGTGTTGCGAGATAGCAAAAAGCGTCGGGTACTCAACCAATACAGAGGGAGTCAGTTCAAGCTCATAGGCTTGATTCAGCTTGTTTGTAAATTCGGTTAGCTTTATCTGGTCAAAGCCGTATTCATTGAGCTCAGCGTGGATTTCTATATCCTCTTTCTCAACCTTGAGCAAATCAGCGACCATTTTCAGCAACGACGCTTGGACCTCGCTTTGCAAGCTGTCCGAATGAGCTGTTGAGATCACGGAGGTTTCCGTTGCTCCCATCAGCCTTTGCTTCATCCGTACACGGTCACCTTCCATGACCATCAACTGATCTTGTCCAGAAGCTAACCCCCGATACAAGCAGTCGATACCCGAAGCCGTCCGCATAGCCACCATGCCCAGGTCGTCCCACAATCTCTTTTCTGTCTCTGCGTCTACCTGCATTCCGCCCTCTTTCCACAGAGGCCAATTGATGGAGAGGGTCTGACCCTGCCGTTCTCCTTGCTGGATCTGTTCGTTGCGGTAAGCGGAGAAGTTATCCATAAAGGCGTTGGCCGTCGCGTAATCTGCTTGGCCCATATTGCCCAAGCTTCCAGCCGCTGAAGAAAAGAGCACAAAGAAATCCAGATTCAGTCCCTTTGTCGCTTCGTCTAAATGAAGGAGTCCCGCAACCTTTGGCGCGAGAACGGCTTGTACCTCTTCTTTCGTTTTCTTCAGGATAAAGCTGTCTCGAGTCACACCCGCCCCGTGAATGATCCCGTGAAGATCGCCAAACTCTGTTTGAATGCTTTGGATCAAATCCTCTACGGCCTGTTTCTGCGATACATCCACTTGGCGATATTCGATTCTTGCCCCGTTGTCCCCCAGCTTGCGCAGCTTTGCTTGCTTCTGTGCAGTCAGCGCAGAGCGTCCCGTCAAAATCAAGGTGATGCCACGGGCTTGCTCCGCCATTTCTTCGGCAAAAATAAGTCCCAAGCCACCTGCTCCGCCCGTGATCAAATATATCCCGTTGTCTTTCCACGGCATGCTTGCTTTATGCTGTGCGGCCGCAGCTTCACTCCATCCCGCAATAAATCTTTTCTCTAACTGATAGCGAATCTGGCAATCTGCAGGGCAAAGGCTGTTTGCTTTCAGCTTCTCCGCCAATCCCGCTGAATCTTCTGTCGAATCGATTTCGATCAATTGTCCGATTACTTTTGGGTTTTCGATCTGTGCCGTTTTCAAAAGACCAGCTAATCCAGCGAACAACCGTTGTTCCGATCGGAGAGGAACCACAATCTGTATCAGCACCTTCCCCTTTGGTTTTGCTTGAAGAAGGGCTTTTATTTCTTCAAACGCTTGAACTGCATACGCTTGGAATCTTTCCGCTATGCCTTGCTGATCGGATTTCAGCACGAGGACTCTTGCACTGTTTATCTGAGATGAAAGGCTTTCTCCAGAAATCTTCCCAGGTTCGCAAAGCATCACCACATGCTGTTCATATTCAGGAGCATTGGCTTCCTTAGGAATGGCTTTTTCGATCCAAGCAGGCTGCAACATCAGCGTACTTGTGATTTTGCCTGCTTCACCTGTACCTTTGCTTTTTGCACCTCCGGCAGCTTTTTCACCTTCGAGCATCCTTGTTGTGAATCCCTTCATACTTACACAAACCTTGCCTTGCTCATCACATAAATCAATGTCGAGCTTCTGTACTTTTTGCGTAACTGCATTGCCGTCACTGTAGCGAACCAACGCCCATACAGCGGTTGTAGAAGCACTGTAAATGTTCAATTGCTCCAAGGCAAAAGGCAGGGATGGCTGAAGGTCGGAAGTGCCCATCATGAAACCAAGCGATGCCTGTAATGCGGCGTCCATTATACTCGGATGGAGGACAAATTTTCCTGCTGTATCCGTAACAGAAGAAGGCAAGGCCAGCTTCGCCAGCACTTGTTCTTTCCCGACAAACAGCTCCTCAATCCCCTGGTGTGATGGACCGTATGCCAGTCCTATCCCTTGAAATGTTTCGTAGCATTGGCTAAAGCTGTAACTACTCTCTGTGCACTGTGCTTGAATGGCAGAAAGGTCGAGCGCTGGCGCCTCCATAGCTGATCGTAGTACTGCTCTTCCCTGGCTATGTACTACTAGATTCTCCTCGGCTTCTCTTGGCTGGCTGTAGATTTCAAAAGCGATTTCACCATTCTCTTCCGGGTATAGTCCCGTGTGTACTTGGATCGGCGCATCTTCCACTATTACTGGTTTCGCCCACACGATATTTTTCAATTGAATCGCCGACTGGTTATCAGATCGGACACCTGTTGCCAAATCCACAGCCACTCGTGCCATCTCCAGATAAGCTACCCCTGGCAATACCTTTTGCCCCTTCACGACATGATCTCTAAGGAAAAACTCCTGCCCTGTAAACGTCGAGCTGTGCCGTTGTTCCGAAAGTGTAGATGTATTTTCATGCAGCATGGGATGAAGGGTACCCAGTGCTCCTGCCCCGATATAACCAATGGCTTGTGACTTCACCTTTGGCAGCCAATAGCGCTCTCTTGCAAAAGGATAAGCAGGTAGGCTGATTCGACGAGGCTTCGTATCCCCGTAGAGCTTGTTCCAGTCAAAAATCAGTCCCTGTACCCACATCTGCAAAATCTTTGCATATTTCCCTTTAGTGATCCATGTATCGATTGCCTGTTGTAAATCCTCATCTGCGGCAAAAACATCCATCGTTTCTTTATTCCGCTTTACCTGACCCATGAACAGGTCTTGTCTGTCATCCTCGTCTTCCAAATAAAACGTTAGCTTCGCTTCAAGCTCGGAGATCGACTTGACGATCACAGCGAGCCGCTCTTCCATCGCTTCACGTCCTACTTGGAGCGTGTAGGCAATCTCTGCTAGATCGTCGTCCGTCAGCATTTGCTCCCGAATAGCAGACAACAACCGTTGCACCTGCTCCCGAAGACGGTCTTTATTTTTCGCTGACAATACGATGACTGCTGGATTTTTTGCCGAGATGCTGAATGGTTGGCGTTGTTCCTCTTCCCTGTATTCTTCGATTACGAGATGAGCATTTGCTCCTCCCGCGCCAAAAGAGGATATCCCCGCAATCCTTGGATATTCTCTCGTTACCCCGTTGATTTCAATCACGGGACGCTTCCATTCCGCCAGCTCTTGCTGCACCACAAATGGAGTCTTGCTGAAATCAATGTTTGGGTTAAGTGTGCTGGAATGGAGGGATGGGACTAGCTTCTTGTATTTCATTTGCAGCAATATCTTGGTCAACCCTGCTATCCCTGCCGCACTCTCACCATGCCCGATATTTGACTTGGCCGAACCAATCGCGCAGAACTGATTCTCCTTTGTGTATTCCTGAAAAGTCTTCGTCAATCCGGCAATTTCAATGGGGTCTCCCAATGAAGTCCCAGTACCGTGTGCCTCTATATAGCTGACTGTTCTCGGATGAATGCCTGCTTCTTCAAAAGCTCGGCGAATCACCCTTGATTGAGAATGAGGATTGGGAACCGTATAGCCGTTTGTTTTTCCACCATGATTAATGGCGCTTCCTTTTATCACGCCATAGATGTGGTCTCCATCAGCGATTGCTCTTGCCAGTGGTTTGAGCAATACGGCTCCGACTCCTTCGCCTGGTACATATCCGTCGCCACCTTCTCCAAAGCTTTCGCATCGTCCTTTGCTGGAGGCGAACTTGCCCTGCGACAAATACAAATATTTGTTTGGATGAATAGAAACATTCACACCACCTGCGATCGCAACCTCACATTCGCCGCGCTGTAAACTGTGACACGCTAAATGAATCCCCGTCAACGAAGACGAGCACATCGTATCGACCGCCATGCTCGGACCGTGGAAATTGCAAAAATAGGAGACGCGGTTCGCGATGGAAGCCGGACTTCCCGCAATCGTAAGCGCTCTGCCCAACGCCTGTTCAGCGGACGCATAGAGCTGGTATTCCTCGTACATAACGCCTACGTAAACACCTACATTCCCCCCCAAGACTTCGAGCTTGCCCAGCGTTTCGCGCGTATACCCTGCATCCTCTATCGTTTCATAGACACACTGTAAAAATAACCGCTCCTGTGGGTCCATCAGCTCTGCTTCCCGTGGGGAAATATGGAAGAACAGCGGATCAAACTGATCGACACCATCTATGAAGCCGCCCCATTTGGAATACGATTTACCGATCTTGTCCTTCGTCTCATCAAAGTAGAGACTGTGATCCCAACGGTCTTTTGGGATTTCGGTAATACAATCCTTGCCGTCGCGCAGATTTTTCCAAAAATCATGTATATTCGACGCTTGCGGATAGCGTCCAGAAACACCAATAATGGCAATGTCCAACGCTCCATTTTGTCGTTGGGTTTCCATACGAAGGGACGCAAACCGTTGAGACTTGCGCTTTTTGTTCCTACGCCCTGGCTGCTGTACTGTCCTCTCATCCGCAATCGTTGCTTCTGGCTCTTGCGCGAGCGTGAGAGGGGCTTCCGCATTTTCCCCCATCCCCAGTGTGCGCATCAGGCTTTCACGATAGTTTTCAAGGAAGTACCCTGTTAACTCTTTTATCGTTTGGTATTCAAAAAATAGCGTTTTGGGTAACGAACCAAATTGCTTTTCCAACTCCTTGGTCATCTGCATAGCCACAATGGAGTCGACACCGTATTTTTCCAACGAGGCGTCTGCTTCCATTTTAGCAACTGGCAATTTGATGACGGAGGAAAGCAGCTTTTTAAAATAATGGGTTGCCTGTTCCATCAGTGAGGTGGAATCTACGGCCTTCTCCTCTGCAAAAGAAACGGAAGCTTTTGGCGCTTCTCCTTCTGATTTAACAGATTCATTTGCGATCTTGCGCGTAGAAAAGCCCTTCATCCGCACCCGGACATTCCCGTTCTCGTCGCACAAGTCGATATCAAACTTCTCCACTTTATCTCCAGCTTTACTGCCCTCCCTGTAGCGAATGAGTGCCCACATGGAAGCGGAGCAAGCACCGACGATCTCCAATTCCTCAAGAGCAAAGGGAAGTATGAGCGAAAAATCACTGGTTGCCATCATCAAGCCAAGCGACGCCTGTAGAGCTGCGTCGATCAAACTCGGATGCAGACCAAATTGTCCTTGAGTTTTCGCAACGGAAGAAGGCAGAGACAGCTTCGCCAACACCTGCCCCTGACCGATCAAAATTTGCTCGATCCCACGATGTGCAAGCCCATAGTCGACTCCCATCTTTTTGAAAACCTCATAGCATTGTTCCGCGCTGAGTATGTTTAGGTTGCACTGTTCCCGCAGTGCGTTGAGATCGAATGGAGGAATATCTGGAACGGGGCACAACACGGCACTCCCTTGACTGTGTACAGTCTCTACCGTTTGATTTTGATCTTCCTTGCTCTCACTGTAAATTTCAAAAACAATTTCACCATTCGCCTCAGGATAGAGTTCGATATGAGCCTGAACAGGCTCTGAACCAACAGCCAAAGGTTGCGTCCAGACCACATTTTTAAAACGAAGTCCTTCCTGTTTTTGCTCCGAATCAAGACCTCCCGCCGCCACCTGTATGGCTGCTCGTGCCATCTCCAGATAAGCCGCACTTGGCAAGATACGTTGACCCTTGATGACATGGTCACTCAGGAAAAACTCCTGTCCCGTAAACGTGGAACTAAACCGCTGCTCCATGAAATCCGATGTATTCTGGTGCAAGAAAGGATGAATCGCCCCCACCCCTGCGCTGCTGTTACCAGGAGACTTGGCTTCGATCCAATAAGGTTCCTTGGCAAAAGGATACGTCGGCAAACTGATACGTCTCGGTTGCTCTTCCTGATAAAGCTTGTTCCAATCGATCGATAAGCCCTTCACCCACAGGTCGAGAAGCTTGCTGTATTTACCGCGTTCCATCCATCTCGCAATCGTTTCTTCCAATTCATCATCGGACGTCAAAATATCCAGCATTTCCTGATTTCGGTTTATCTGACCACGGTACAAATCACCAATATGCTCTTGCCCATCTACATAGGCTGTTAGTTTTTGTTGCAACTCCTTCACAGAACCTGCGATGACAGCAATACGCTCTTCCATAGCTACACGTCCTACCTGAAGCGTGTACGCCATGTCGGCTAAGTCCGCATCGGTTAATCCGTGTTTCTGGATAAAAGCTAACAACTGCTGTGCTTTTTCATACAGCCTTTCCGCATTCTTTGCTGACAAAACAAAAATAGCCGGGTTCTGGAGTGTGATTTTCAAGCTGGATCGCTGTTGCTCTTCCGGAATATATTCTTCAATAATCACATGGGCATTGCTTCCTCCTGCACCAAACGAGGAAATCCCTGCAATTCGCGGGTATTCATTGGTTGTGCCATTAATCTCAACAATCGGTCGTTTCCATTCCGCCAACTCTTGCTGAACCACAAACGGAGTCTTGCTGAAATCAATATTCGGATTGAGCGTGCTGGAATGCAAGGATGGCACTAATTGGCCGTGCTTTAGCTGCAACAATATTTTCGTTACGCCAGCAATCCCTGCCGCACTCTCACAATGTCCGATATTCGATTTCGCCGATCCCAATGCGCAGAACTGCTTGTCCTGGGTGTCTTTTTCAAAGGCGCGAGTAAGTCCAGCAACCTCGATCGGGTCACCCAGCTCCGTTCCTGTTCCGTGTGCTTCCAGATAACTGACCGTTCTTGCATGTACCTTGGCACGTTGCAAGGCATCTGCCACTAACTGCGCCTGCGCCTGCGGATTCGGGACGGTATAGCCATTCGTTTTCCCACCGGCATTCATCATGCTTCCTTTGATGACTCCGTAAATATGGTCGCCATCGGCAATCGCCTTATCCAAAGGCTTCAAGACGATTGCGCCCACACCCTCTCCATCCACAAAGCCGTCCGCCTGATCGCCGAAGGACTTGCATTGATTCGAAGGAGAGAGCATCGTCAAGGCTGACAATTTCATATAGTGGACAGGATCGACAATGAGATTGACTCCCCCTGCGATTGCACACTCGCTTGTTCCGCTATACAAGCTTTCCAAGGCGAAATGAATCGCTGTAAGAGAAGCGGAGCAAGCGGTATCGACCGCCACACTTGGACCTTGGAAGTTTAATAGATAAGAGAGACGATTCGCGATCGACCAATAAGTGGCTCCCGTCGGATAATTGCCATTCATCACGCCGACAAAAACGCCTACTTTTCTGCTTTCACACAGAGTTGCAGGCGTATATCCAGCGTCTTCAATACTCGCATAGGCTTCTTGTAAAAATAACCGTTCTTGCGGGTCCATCTCCTCGGCTTCTTTGGGAGAGATTTGAAAAAATAAGGGATCGAATTTATCCATATCCTCGATAAATCCGCCCCATTTTGTATACATCGAATCCTGTTTGCCTTTTTCTTCGTCAAAATAGCTCTTCCAATCCCAGCGATCCTTAGGGATTTCTGAAATGCAGTTTTTCCCCTCTTTTAAACGATTCCAGAATTCATCCACATTTTTCGCCTGGGGATAACGCCCGGAAAGTCCGATGATCGCCACATCCCGCACTACAGATGAATGCGTAATGGATTCCTTGCTCGCTTGTTCGTGAACGGATAAAAAGCGTCTCGTTTTTCTCACAGGAAGATTGGTGTACGCAGTTGAAGCAGAGTCGGTCATACCCTCATTCTCTAGCTCGTTCGGGTACGCTTCGTCAATTGCTTCTTGTGCTTCTACTCCTGTTACCTTGAGCAACGCTTCCTTTTGCGTCTCTATGAGATACTCTACCAAGGCATCAATCGTCTGATACTCGAAAAATATCGTACTGCTCATATTCGCAAAATCTTTACGAAGCGAATTGGTCAATTGCACAACCAGAATCGAATCAATTCCATATTGCTCTAATGGTGCCGATGATTTAATCTGTTGGGTCGGAATTCTGAGCGTTTCGCTAATTAACTTTTTGATATAAGCCGTGCTTTTTTCGCGAAGCCATTCCTCCGTGACTCCACCTGACTTTTTCGCTGGTGTTGTGCGTACTGGCACTTGTTTTTTGAGTGGCTTCGCCTTCAAATTTGAGGCTTGCTTTTTTGCAGGCGAATACGCAACTGTTCCCGCCGACTGCCTCGGTTGGCTACTGCGACGAATCACCCCATCGCTTTCTGCCACAATAATCTGCTGGCATAAATCCAGATGCTCTTCTGCTGGCAAGAAAACAGATCGATACCCTGCCTTTTTCAACACCTTTTGCCATGTTTCCACTGTTAACAGAGGGCAGCCGGGAATACGCCATTCTGGATCATCATAGCGCCACCAGCCATCCAGCAAACCAAACGTCAAGTGAGCAAACAAGGTATTGCTCGTTAACTCATTCAGAATCAGCAAGCCATTTTTCTGTAACGTTGTTTTGGCGTGTAGCAAGGTTTGACCAATATTTTTCGTCGCATGCAATACGTTTGTGGCAATCACCAGATCATAGGAGTCCGCAGCGATCCCCTGTTCCTCAACAGGCTTTTCCACGTTAAAAATCCGATATGTGAGATATGGATTTTCGGCTCCATATTCTTTTTCGGCGTGAAGTAAAAAGGCTTGCGAAAGATCGGTATAACAATATTCCTCGATATGTTTCTGAAAGGGTTTTAGCCTTGGCAGTACGATCGCACTGGTTCCACCTGTACCTGCCCCGATTTCCAAAATTCGAATCCGGGCGGAAGCATCTTGCTCCAAACGCTGCTTCACATAGGTAACAATCGTATTGGCGAGCACTTCGTTAAAGTAGTCCGCCACTTCATTGTGTTTATAGATCCCTTCCACCAGTTCCATCGAGGAATTCGGGAACATGATCTCTGTAGCTGGAATCTTTCCTAACAAAATCTCTGGCAGTACGCGCATGGTCGCCTCTACGAGAATCACCTGAGCTTTACTATTCGGATCGTTGAGCCATGCTGTTTTTTCTTGTTCCCATTTTTTCCATGCTGAATCGAGATGAATAGGGGTGGTATCGTTTGCGAGGAGTGACTCTCCATCGTACGCAAGATACTTATGTTGCACGAGAACGGCTATACTTTCTTCCAGCCATTTGCCGTACCTGTCATGCAATTTGGCTTTGCATTCTGCTATTGTCTGGTTTTTTACCGTGAACAGCCCGATTGACTGTAATTGACCATAGAGTAGTTCACTGAGAAGCTTATCCATTGTATTCATTTATAAGCCTCCATTTCAGATTGTCTGCGTTGAGACGAAAACTCCAGTTTGGGCATATCATTCTTTACACGTTCGATGTGGGATACCAGTTTTTCTGGATAGATGTAAATGGATTTATCCGGATTTATCGTAAGCATGGCCTGTGATTTCGTGATTTTCACCAACGCGACTTGATTCATCGGTCCAGCAAGCAGGCTTTCCAAAGCCGTCATTGCTTCACGAGGTTCAATAGAGCCTAGTCCTGCCTGTGCCATCCTCTCCTGATAATCTTTGGTGGCAACAATGCCTACGTTCGCCCAGTATCCCCAATTCATCACCTTCACTGCACTGAGGCTATGCAACGAAAGCTGGTGCGCGAATATATCTTTAAACGTACAACCTGACGCATAATTGCTTTGTCCAGGCGACTTGGTAAATGAATTGATCGATGAGAAGAACATCACAAAATCCAACGGCTCCCGATCAAATACTTGAGCAATCCGCACGCTAACATCTACCTTGGCCGAAAGTCCGGCACGGAAGCGCTCTTCGTCCATATTCGCGAGACTTTTATCTAGCAGGACAATTGCGGAGTGAATGACTCCGTTCACTTGTTTGTATCGCTTTTTGATCTCTTCATAAGCAAAATACAAGGACTTGCGATTCGTGGCGTCCGCCGCAATATAGACAGGAGCAGGTCCGAGCTTGGCAAGTCGATCCACTTTGGCTTGGATCTCTGCATTCTTTTCTCGGCGTCCTATCCAGATGATTTGCGCTTGATACGTGCTGATCATGTATTCGCTCCAGACTTCTCCAATACCGCCAGCACCTCCAATCACAACATAGACACCACCCTGCCTGTAAGAGGCCTGTTCCCATTGCGGTTGACGTAGTGGAATCAATTCCTGACGATACCATTTCCCTCCGCGATAAACCGTTGCATTCCCCTCGGCATCTGGCGGAAGTGTGAAAACCTCCTCCATTGGCCAAGCACGATCCGCTTCCAGATCAACAAGTCGAATACGCCAGTTGGTGTATTCTTTTGCCATCGAACCGACTAATCCGTAAAGACTGGCATGAATAGGGTTGACCACATCGTTTTGATGAATCGGTTGCGTCTGGAAGGTTACGAGACTCCATCCTAGCTCCTTGGTATCGTAGCCCAGCTTGAGCAGCGCTTTCAGCAAGCGAAACACATGAAATACACCGCGCTCCTGCTCGATGATCAGGGCCTCTTCTGCCAGGTACTCCAAATCAATCCATGGAGCAATCCAGATGATATGATCAATCGAACCAACCTGCTCCAGCTTTATCGCTAATTCATCTATACTTTCCGCGGGCGTAATCTCCATAACAGCTGCCTGAGGATAGCGTTGTTGAACAAGGCTTCGGTTCTCGTCATCCGCACAAACAATCAGAATACGATCAGTTGCAAGTGGCGTTTCCGAACCACGGTTCACTACAACCTCTTCCCAAACAGGGCTGAGCAGCATAGTTCCAATCAGCGATTCGCTGGAGGTTTCAACCGGCACCTTTATTGCTGTAGGATCGGTTTGGATCTCTCTTTCCAGTACCCGGGATGTGAATCCCTTCATCCGTACACAAATCGCTCCACTGTCGTCACATAGGTCTATATCATATTTTTCTACCTTATCCCCTGCTTGGCTGCCGTCACTGTAGCGCACGTATGCCCACATCTCGGTTGTGCACGGGCTGATGATTTCAATCTCCTCCAGGGCAAAAGGCATCACTGGCTTGCGTTTTGCCATACTGTCGGACGACATCACGTGGCGGGAAGAGAGCGTCAACTCTACAGACGCCTGCAAAGCTGAATCCATCAAACTTGGATGCAAAACAAACTGCTCCTCTGACCCGGTGACCGATAACGGTAAAACCAGCTTTGCCAAGACTTGTCCACGCCCGACATATACCTTGTCTATTCCTTTATGTCCGCGTCCATAATCAATTTGAATCGCTCTGAAGAACTCATAGAATTCCTCGGATGAAATCACCTGCTCGCCGCACTGCTCTTGCAAAACGGGCAAGTCAAGCATGGGCAACTCCGAGCGCGGAGCAAGCACAGCATTTCCTTGACTGTGTACCACGATCTCGGCATCACTGCCCTCTGCTTCGCTATAAATTTGGTAGGATACCTCACCGTCTTCTTCGAGTACGAGTCCCGTATGTACCCGAACAGGCTGATCGCCTACAACGATTGGACGAGCCCATACGACATTGTGTAGGTTAATCGCCGTGTCCCCATGGATGTTTTCTCCTATTGCGTGCTCCATCGCGCTTCTTGCCATCTCCAGATAGGCAACTCCCGGCAACACCCGCTGCCCTTTGACTACGTGATCTGCCAAGAAAAACTCTTCTCCCGTGAAGGTGGAGCTAAACCGTTGCTCGGAGAAAGTAGAAGTGTTCTGATGTAGCATGGGATGGATCACGGACGCTGTGATGATAGTTGCCGCTCCCCTTGCATTTGCTTTTGCTTCACTCTCCAGTACCCAATGCCGTTCCTTGGCAAAAGGATACGTAGGAAGTGGAATACGAGAATACTGATCGTTCGCAAACAGCTTGTCATAGTCTAATCTATATCCCTGCACAAACAATTCCGCGATCACAGATAGCTGCTCCAAATATTCGCTCGCCTGACTCGCCACATGCAGATTCTCGATGCTTTGATTTCCATAACGTTTCAAGGCGGTTTGTTCACGATGATCTTTTTCATTTAATTCGGAAACAAAAACCTGAGATGCTCTTCCTGTTTCCAACCACTTTTTCAAAAGCTGGACAAGCTCGGCTGTATTTTGAGCAATGCAAGCAAAGCGGTGATGGAAATGCTTTCTTCCTACTAGCAGCGTATAGCTGATATTTCCACAATCCGTCTCCGGTGCTTTTTCACAAAAGGAAAGCAATTGGACAACCTGCTGGCGTAGCTGCTCAAAAGTGCGCGCCGACAGCACAAGCAAATAGCCAGGCCTTTTCGCGTGAATCCGCTCTATTTGAGGGGCCTCTTCGATTACCATATGCGCATTTGTACCGCTGGCTCCAAAGGAACTGATCGCCGCACAACGTTTGACTTGCGGCTCCACCGACCATTCCTTCAGGCTTGTATTGACATAAAACGGGCTGCCATCAAACGTAATGTTTGCGTTCCCTGTTTCAAAATGCAGGGATGGTGCGATTTGTTTGTGTTTCAATGACAAAAGGATTTTGATGACCCCTGCAACACCTGCTGCGATCTGTGTATGACCAATATTCGTCTTGATCGATCCAATCGCACAAAATTCTTCTTTATCCGTATAGGCCCGAAAAGCGCGAGTGAGCGCTTGATACTCAATCGGATCTCCCAGCTTGGTTCCTGTTCCATGAGCCTCGACCATCGTAATTTGCTCAGGATTGATGTCAAATGTATCGTAGACTTTGCGTTCCAAGCGCTCCTGAGATTTCGCACTCGGCGCAGTAATCCCATTCGTCGTCCCATCCTGATTGATACCCGAGCCTCGAATGACACCGTAAATATGGTCACCGCAAGCCATCGCTTCCGACAGACGTTTCAGTACAACGACACCAGCGCCTTCCCCCGTTGCAAAACCATCAGCCCGCTCATCAAACGTATGGCAGCGTCCCGTCGGTGACAGCATACCTGCCCGCTTGGCAGACAAATAGAATCCTGGCGTTGATTGAATGAAGACACCACCTGCCAATGCCATGTCGACCTCACCTGTCCGCAAGGCTTGACACGCCATATGAATCGCCACCAACGAGCTGGAGCAAGCGGTATCAATCGTGACGGCAGGTCCCTGCAAGTCCAGGTGATAAGCAACCCGAGCTGGCACAATGGACTCCATATTACCCCAGAAGGCTTGGGCAGGAGGGTTCTCTCCCACGAGACGGTCGTAATCACCTTTGGCGCATCCTGCGTAGACGCCGCATTGGACTCCTTGCACCCCTTGACCCGCATAGCCAGCATCCTCCAACGCTTTCCAGGATTCCTCCAAAAAGAAGCGTTGCTGCGGGTCCATATAGTCAGCTTCCAGACCGGATATGTTGAAAAACAGCGGATCAAACAAATCAATATTTTCAACAAGTCCGCCGTATTGATAGCCTTCCGCGTCGTCCAGGCCGTACGCCGATAAATCCCAGCGTCTCACTTTCGTAAGTAAATCCGATCCGTTCACCAAGTGCTCCCATAAGTCGTCAGCGTTGCCAGCGGAGGCAAACGTACCGCTCATCCCAATAATGGCAATGGGTTCAGTGAGGTACGAAGCTTTTTCTGACATGCTCCCTGTTTCCGCTGAAAGCATTGGAGCTGCTTGAATGAATGGCTCGGTCTGAATAGCAGAGACGGACTCTTCCCTCTGCTCGGATAGACTGATCTTCTGCCCTAACGCTCGAGCAATGACCTCATTGTACTCTGACAAAATATAACCTGTAAGTTGATTTACCGTACTGTAATCAAAAAGAATCGTCGTCTCAATTTCAATCACCAACGCTTGATTGATCTCTTGCACCAATCGAACGCCAAGAATCGAATCCAATCCATAATCTCTGAAAGGCTCGTCCACATCGATCGAATCGACCTCGACTTCCAATGCGGTAACCAGCTTTTCAATAATCATATCCTTCACATAATCCGTCACCGTCTGCTCGGTCACCACAGACTCGCTTGGAATGTATTGCGGCGCTGGCTGCGAAGAGACTTTTCCTTCTGGTTTTGCCTGCTGTTCAGTCTCGCGCGCGATAGGCGAAACAGTCGCTCCGACACGAACACCAGGGTGAAGGACGCCATCGCTTTTTCCAATGACGATCTGTTGTCCCAGATCATGCGCTTCCCGAGCTGGAAAAGAGATCGTGTGAAATCCTTCCTTTTCCAGTACTTTTTGCCAACATGCCGGGGTTAAGGCAGGAGAACCAGGAATACGTACATCTGTATCTTCAGACAGCCACCATCCCTCCAAAAGACCAAAGGTCAGATGAAGGAACAAGGAATTACTGCTAATCTCATTTAAAAGAACCAATCCGTTTTCTCGTAAAACCGCTTTGGTATGGCGCAAGGTTCTGTGAATATCTTTGGTGGCATGCAACACATTCGCCGCAATCACCAGATCGTAATAGCCCTCTCGTACTCCTTGCTCCGCAAAAGGCGCCTCCACATTAAAAATTTGATAGGTCAGATACGGAACATGCGGTCCATATTCCTTTTGTGCGAACATCAAAAATGCTTTGGAGATGTCCGTATAGCAATATTCTTCGATAAACTCCTGATAAGGCTTCAGCTTTTCAAAAACAAAGGTGCTCGTTCCACCCGTCCCCGCACCAATCTCTAGGATGCGAATTTTTGCAGAGGGTTCTTTTTTCACCCGTTCTTCCACATAGGTTGCGACTGTTTCCGCGAGCACTTCATTGTAGTGATCTGCCACAGGGTTATTTTTATAAATATGTTGAACCAATTCCATTGACGAACCCGGAAACATGACATCTGTAGCAAGTCGCTTGCCTGTAACAATGTGCGGGAGAGATTTCATCGTAGCTTCCAGCAATCTTATCCGCACTTCCAGATTGGCATCTTCTCGCCATGCCACCTTACGTCGATCCCATTCTTCCCATACTGCGTCTACCTCGATCAAAGTCGGATCGACCACCAGGCATTGCTCTCCATCATAGCCATCGAGATAGCCGTGACGAGTTAACATCGCTATACTTTCTTCCATCCATTTTTCATAACGCGGAGGGAAGCCTGTTTTTGCCTTGAGGTCGGCGACATTCACACTCTTGGCAGTAAACCACCCGATCGACTGCATTTGCGCCCATAACAGCTTGGCGAGAAGCTTGTCCATCTCCTTCCACAATTCGGGATGGGTATTGGGCAAGCGATCCGGTCGCTCTGTTTTGGGCAGCCAATAGCGTTCCCCTCTAAAAGGATAGGCGGGCAAAGGCACTCGGGTGTATTTGCCGTTGTTATAGAAGGAACTCCAATCCAGTTTGTATCCTTTTACAAATAAATCGGCAAGCGTGGACAGCATTTCTTTCCTTGACTGGTTGGTTAGCGAACGGTTCTCTGCTACTTCAGCCATTAACTTTTCTCCGAACTCTTTCAAGCTCGCATCTAGCCGCACAGAATCCGCTTCATCCTGGACAAAATAATCAGCAGCTGTTCCCGTTTCTTTTACTTCCGTGATTTTTTGCCGTAATTCCTCTGCGTCCTTGGCAATAAACATGCAACGGTGCGAAAAATGACTTCTTCCTGTGAATAAGGTATAGGAAATATCTTGTTCGTGAAAACGTCCCGCTTCTTTTGCTAACCACCGGGACATTTCATCCAGTTTTTGCGTGAGAGCTGACTCGCTCTTCGCTGAAAACGGGAACAAGTAATAAGCTCCTGCTTGCTGATTGCTTGATTGCGGCTGTACCGTCGGCGCTTCTTCCAGAATCAGATGACAATTGGTTCCGTTCGATCCTAGAGCGCTCACACCTGCTCTTCGCGGAGTGGCATCACTGGTATTCCATTCCATGAGCTCGGTATTGATGAAAAAGGGACTTCCGCTCAATTTGATATGTTTATTGACTTCTTTGACGCTGATCGTCGGAGCGATCTTTTTATATTTCATCGCCATGACGACTTTAAACAGACTCGCCAGTCCCGATGTCATCGTGGCATGACCGATGTTGGGCTTATGTGACCCAATCGCGCAAAACTGTGCTTTATCCGTAAAAGAACGAAATGCTTCAATTAACGCCTTCACTTCAATAGGGTCACCCAGCTGCGTTCCAGTCCCATGCGTTTCGATATAACTGATCGTCTCCGGATCAACCCCTGCCTTTTCATAGGCATCCACAATCAATTCTTTTTGGGCAAGCATGCTGGGTGCGGTAATCCCGTTTGACTTTCCTGTCTGATTCACCGTTGAGCCTTTGATGATTGCATAAATATGGTCGCCATCTTCCACTGCTTTCGCAACTGGTTTCAGTACGACCGCTCCAACGCCTTCTCCAAACACCATGCCATTTGCAGCATTATCAAAGGTGTTGCATGTTCCATCCGGTGAGACCACCCCCATTTGGGAGGACATCACAAAAAATTCAGGGGAGCTGTGAATCGCCACGCCGCCTGCAAGAGCCATTTCGGTTTCTCCCCTGCGAAGACTGTCGCAAGCCAAATGAATGGCTACCAAAGCAGAGGAACAAGCTGTATCAACAGCAAGACTGGGGCCTTTGAGATTGAAAAAATAGGAGAGTCTTGCCCCTAGCATCGACATTTCATTGCCTAGCATCGTTTGTGAAGAGACACCTTCGGCCAACATGGATTTTTCTTTGTAGTCTGATTGGCGTCCCCCGACAAATACACCTAATTTTCTCCCCGATAACTGTTCAACCGAGTATCCGCTATCTTCAAAAGCTTTATAGGACTCTTGCAGGAACAACCGTTGTTGAGGGTCCATACTTTTTGCTTCATCAGGGGTAATATTGAAAAAGGATGCATCAAATTGATCAATGTCCTTGAGAAGACCGCCGTAATATTGATCTGCTTCCCAGCCACTGCGTGTTATTTCCTCGATACAACTGTCCCCGGACGCAAGATGCTCCCAAAACTCTTCAACCGAATCCGAGCCAGCAAATCTGCCAGCTATACCGATGATCGCGATATCGGAGTGACGAATTTCGTTTGCGAAAACAGTAGGCAGGATTTGGCTCTCGTCTGCTGCCATCTCGGTTGCAAATTGCAGAGAGATATATTCCGCCAGCTCACCCACCTCTGTATAATCAAAAATAGCTTCTACGCCAAGATTGATCCCCAAGTCAGCATTGATTGCTTCTATTAATTCGACCGCTAATACAGAATGGATGCCGAGCTCGATGAAGCTTTTATCGAAATTCAAGGCTTCCACAGGTGTATCCAATAGGTGAGCAATGATTTTACCTATCTTGCTCGCAATCGTTGATGAACCGTTATCGGACTGGGTACGACTTGCTGGCTGATATTTTTCGAAAATATGCGCGGCTAGCAGCTTGGTATTCTCATGATCAAAAACGACCTCAATCCCCAAGTCAATGCCTAGCTTCCTATTCATCATCTCTACCATTTCTACTGACAATACCGAGCTGATACCCAATTCCACAAAACTTTTATCGAAATCCAAGGGATTCGTCGTATCTTTTAACAAGTCGGTCATTACTTCTTTCACTATGGTTTCCACATCATGTAATGAATGAAAAAGTACCTTCATACTCGACTCCCCCCTTTCTTCTACACCGTTTTCTCACCAACAGCCATGTACAGCTGTCTGAGAATGGAATGACCTTCCGTATTCAGCATGTTTCGCCATGCCACAGATAGCTTGCCCAGCGCCTTACTGGACAAATAACCGTCACGCACCAACTGCACAGGTATGCCTACACCCTCCGACTTTAGAAACATTTCGTACCCGAGAAGCTCACTGTGAGCGCAAATGACTTCGAAATCTATTTTTCCGAGTCCGCCTTGTTTTAGCACCGTTGGCAGTTCACGACCGATTTTCGGGTTGCCACCTTCCGCATAGCGTGCCGCACAGTAGGCATCATATAGCTCTCGCAATTCTGGTACATGTGGGGTGGTCATGATATGCATCTCGAAATCATTGTCGATGAATACCGCTTTGCCACTTGGTTTTAACAACCTCGCTACTTCACGAACCGCACCAACTGGGTCGGGCAAATGTTCCAATACGAGTCGCGTAATGGCAAAATCATAGGAATCGCTGGGTAAGCCCGTTTCCATAATCGATCCCGCGATGATCTCAAATCGATCCGATTGCGTTTTTGTCAAATAGTTTTGGGAATAATCAACGAGAAGAGGATCGATCTCCAATCCCGTCACTCTGCCATTTGGAAACGCCTGCATGACCTTTTCCATCACGAATCCCGGGCCCGAGCCCAGCTCTATGACCGACATCCCATCTGTCAGACCAAACTCGATATAATGCTTCAGCTCCTTATCCCAGAACAGCTCCACCTGCGATTTCAAGCGTTCTATTTCTACCTCAACATTCGTTGCAATGTTTGCGATTTGATAAGAACCTTCCATGTTATTCCCTACCTCCGCTGTTCAGATATCGATTCGTTTAAAAAAGCCAAAATCTCGCCCGCAACAGCTTCCCATTCAGGATCAAGCATCATATCGTGACTGATATTTGGGAAAAGAACAGGCTCGATTCCGTATGCTTTGCCAATTCGGCGCGTTGTTTTCTCAGAAATCATCCGATCCTGCTTGGAGCCGATAACCAGCATCGGAGCTTTCGCACTGATGGTTTTTGGAACAATTTTTCCATTCATCTCAGTTCTTGCTTTCAGTGATTCCGGCTGCAAGAGCTTCACCCACTCGTCCTTTTTTTCCATCGGCAGCTCCTTGGAAAAAAAGACATTGGCAAGCAGCGAGGCATCTCTTTTTTCGTTATATGTAAACAACTGCATAGCTTCTTTAAAATTTTTGAACATCAATCGGAATAGGTCACGCATCCCGCCATGTGGAGGAATCGAGGCAACGAGTACGGTACCCGAGATTATATCTGGATACTGGTGCAAGATCTTCTGCACAATTCCTCCGCCCATGGAGTGCCCGATTAGGACTGGCTTGTTTTTTAGACGACCTATCACTTCAAGAACATCATCCGTGTAATCCTGTAGGGTGTAGGTATGAAGATGGTCAAAGCCGTCACTTTCACCGTGCCCACGAAAGCTCAGCGCATAGGAAGAAAAGCCTTTGTCCGCAAAATAAGGAAGGAAGTTTTTTTCCCAACACCATGCTCCATGACATGCTCCATGCACAAAAAGAAGAGGCGCTTCGCTAGAAACGCCCTCAGGATGGTATTCTACTAGTTCCAAATTCATTTTCGCCGTTCCTTTCTTATTTGAGAGTCATTCTTCTTTACTTGCTCGAACCTGTTAAGGCGTTGATACGCTGATTCAAAAGGTTGGCTGTCTCCTTGATCAGCATTTCACCGATTTGATCAACATGACGAGCTCTCCAGCTTTCAACAGCGGTTCCCTTCACCCATTGATTAAAAGAACCTAACGCAGGACCGCAGTAAATCTGATAATCTACTTTATAGCTTTCGGCCCCATCCAAAGCCCAGTCAAAACAGCGGTTAAAATACCATTTGAAAAGTAGCGCCATCTTGTATTTAGGCGTTCGTTCCGCTCTTTTCAGTTCCTGAGGCGGGCAAGTCGTTTTTATTTGTTCATACACTTCTTCAAAGCTGCGTTTAAAATACTTTTCCTGAAGCTGCTGCTTGGTTTTCTCATCGATTTCATCAAGCGAGTTGTATTGACGATAAAGGTCGTGCAATTTGTTCGCTCTCGCTGGAAAAAATAAGCCTTTTTTCAACACCTGAATTTTGGCTCCCATTTCAAACATCTCACCCGCTGGGGCATACTCAGTGTCTTGAACATTGGCCAACTGCAATGCATCCTTCACCGACTCGCTGGTCGCCGCCTCCACTGTGCACTGGTTAATCGAACCTGTGACAATATAATCTGCCCCAAGCATAAAAGCGACCGCAGCAGCCTCAGGAGTTCCAATCCCACCTGCAGCCCCGATTCTGATCGGCTTACGGTATCCGTACTTTTGCATGAGGTTATCTCGGAGCCTGATCATTGCAGGCATCAAAGCAGAAGCTACGCCGTGATCAGTATTCCCTCCTGAATCCGCCTCCACCGTTAACTCATCCGCCATCGGAACTTCTCGTAACAGACTCGCTTCTGCCCTTGTAAGCTTTTGTTCTTGCACTAATTTTTCTATCAAGTACTCAGGTGCAGGACTTAAAAAGGCTTCTGCTACCTCAGGCTGAGATACCTTGGCAAAAATCTTGTTTGCCGCCTCCACTTGCCCGTTCATCCCTCGTCTTAATCCTTTAGCCCGATAGATGATCAACGCAGGGGTAATCGCCATAAACGCAGATGCTTCAATCACCCTCACTTGATAGGCAAGATACAGATCAACGATTCTTTCTTCCATGGATGGATCACTTGGATGATGCAACAAATTCATCCCGTATGGCTCCCCTTGCTGTAGTTCACGTTGAATCTGTTGGATGGCTCGCTCGATTCTATCCAGCTGCAAGCCACCGCTTCCGAAGAAGCCCATCATCCCGGCTTTCCCCATTTTTATGACCAGCTTTTCCGATGAAATTCCCTTGTACATCGCTCCTGCCAGGTAGGGATATTTCAGATTGTAGTCCTGTTTAAATTGCTGATTTCCCAGCGAAGAAGCGGTAATCCCTTTTGGCTGCTCCACGTTGTTCGATATCTCTTCCGCCTGTACAGTGATAGCAACCGGCTTTGCCTCTTGTTCCATGTTTTCCTGCTCTTCTTCCACGTCTATGATCAGCGGCTCTGCTTCATTTCGGATCGTAGTAACCAACTTGGTCAACACAGTACCAGGGCCGACTTCTTCTATTTCGTTTTCCCCCACGGCCAGGAGATATCGAATGGTGTCATTCCACTTCACTGGGTGTGTAATTTGTTCAACCAAATTCCGTTTCACATCGTTCTGCTTATAGGGTCTTGCATGAACATTGGAAATCACAGGAATGGTCATACTGGAAAACGCGAACTGATTCAAATAGTTCTCGAAGCTCTGCTTCGCATCACTCATGTAACGGGAATGGAATGCTCCGCTCACCTTGAGCGGTATGTATACTTTTACGCCCGCTTCCTGAAAAATGGGGTTGGCACGGTCGATATCTTCTTTCCGACCTGCAATCACAAATTGGGAGGGAGAATTGTGATTGGCAATATCGATGCTGGTCAGATTATTTTCATGTAATACGCGTTCCACTTGCCCCAAAGTAAACCCGATCACAGCCGCCATCCCTCCACCGACGGCCTGACTCATCAACTCGCCTCTTCTTTTCACCAAATGCAGTCCTGTCTCAAAATCAAATACCCCTGATGCAAAAAGCGCGTTGTACTCACCCAAGCTGTGCCCCGCCACATAGTCAGGTTTTTTCCCGGTTTCCTTCACTTTTTTCAGATAGCTAAGCGCATTTACCACGTACAGAGCAGGCTGGGTAAATTGCGTTTTACCTAATTGTTTGTCCGGATCATGCAGACATAGTTCTTTGATGGAATAACCTAATATCTGATCAGCTTTGGCCGTTATTTCTGGAAACTCATCAAAAAGAGAGCCCCCCATTCCTTTTATTTGGGAGCCCTGCCCTGGGAAAACATATGTGGTCATTTTTCTGCCATCCTTTCTATTTGTTTTCAAACTTTTCTTTGAGAATAACTGCTTAATGCGCTCTACATTTTCGCTATCCTTTTTAAATGGCGTGATAATCGAGTAGCATTCTGACTGTGAATCTTGCCGCAGATTTCGCTTTGTAAAATTACTCAAGTTTCCTGCTGGCCCCAAATCCAAATAGATGTAGCTTTGCTGTTTCTCCAGCTCTTGGACAGCTTTTGGAAGCTGCATTGGCTTTCGCACCACTTGCCAAAAGTAGTCAACTGGTAGTTCCTTCATAATTTCACCATGAACACACGATACGAAGGGAAGCTGGGGAATTCCAAATGATTTCTGTTTCAATACCTCCCGATAATGTGGCTCAGCCGGATCGATGTAAGAGGAGTGAAAAGCGTAAGATACGGGTAGTCGTTGACAAATAATCCCTTTGCCTTTGACATAATCCTCCATGCGTTGTAGCTGATGACTGCTTCCGGCAATGACAAAATGCGAATGAAAATTTACCGCTACCAACTCGCTATTTCGATGCAAGAGCGGCTCTTGGTCATACAAATCGGGATTGTGGAGAATCGCAAGCATACTCCCTTTCTGACAATACGTTTCGTAAAGGGTGGCTTGTTCAACCACGAGTTGCAGCAATTCTTCCACGGGCATGATCCCACACACAGCCGCCGCCGCAAACTCCCCCAAGCTGCTCCCCAGACAATATTCGGGCTTTATTCCGCTTTCCATGAGAACCTGGGCCAGAGCGTATTCCACCATAAAAATGGCGGGATGCGTATAAAGGGTGCGATCAAATAGGTCATCTCGTCGCTTCGTGTCATCATATAACTGGGCAAGGACAGACTCCCCGATCAGGGTATGTACCTTTTCATCTAACCGAAGCATCCATTTGCGAAATACCGGATTTTGATCAAAAAGGTCTTTTCCCATTTGGTAGTACTGAGACCCCTGTCCAGAAAACATAAACACCAAAGGCTTTTCCATGTATGATGCACCCCTTGTTTTTATAAAAGGTTTTTATAAAGAAAACTCCCCACAGCCTGGTCAATTGACCGCTAATGGGGAATTCATAAGCGATTTGTCATGGATTGTTCTATCTCCTGAAGTAGATCCTTTACTACAGCAACACTCCACTCCGTTTTTTTCGGATAAGTGATCGAACATACATAGTCACCAAGAATATAGGAGGCAGTACGGTATTGTGGAAAGTTGTCAAAAAGACTAAACACAACCTCATCCCTTACCTCTACTTGGCTTATTTCATAGATATGAAAAGAAGTTGTTAAGCCAGTCTTCAAAACTTTGGATAACGCTTCCTTGACCGTCCAAAAAAGAGTGAGGGTCGTTTCATAGGAATAAGGCAAGGATGACAACAAGCTGCTCTCTTTCACAGTCATTTGCGTCTCCAGAACTTTATTTCTATCAACGCTAATTCTCTCCATATCAATCCCCATCGGTAGTTCCTCCGAAAAAGCAATGGCAGCGGCAAAATCATCACAGTGGGTGATACTCACTTGGACATTGGTTGTATTCGGCAGGCTTGCAACAGGGTGATGAAAAATGCCCTGTTCAATACATATGCGATCTAAGCTGTCTTCTCCAGTCAAAAACGAAATGGCTCTTTTGGCGACATATCTCCCTGTCAGGTAGCTTTTTACTCTCCGCTCAAATTCCAGACGAAAATAGTACTCGAATTCTTTGGGGTGCAAGAATTTTACTATTTTCAAAAAATCTACGGGAAGAGAAAAGTAGCCCATGCACAAACTGGCACGAAACTCTTTATCTGTACTTTTTATAACGAATTCTTTCGTAAAAATCTGTGGGAACACATGCAATCCAATCTCCGCCTTCTCTCGTTCTACGACTATGCCAAAGGGCAGAGCTTCCCCGGTTCGTGGGTAAATAATTACACACTACCGTTTCTCCGTATGACCTCCCTCGTTCCTTTAACGTGCCGAAACATCGATTAAATTCCCTAAGAGATTTTACTTTCGAAAAGAAGCTTATGTAGCTGATTCTTTCTATTTATACAGAATGTTACAACAACCGCATTTATTGCATAACGCGAAAGAATTGGATATATTTAGTATAATACCACAAAATTTGAGAATTCATCTACTCAATCATTCCTATTTTTGAGAAAGCAGTAAGCACTCCAAATACTTACGAATCTACTTCATAATGAAAGGATTGCTCATCTTGAAATGGTATGCCATCTTTGTAGAATCCGGTAAAGAAGAAGTCGTTCAAAAGTACCTCAAACTCTATTTTAATGAGCAGTCTTTAAAGTCCGTTGTGCCGAAGAGATTGGTTCCTGAGAAAAAGTCAGGCATTGTGTATAATGTCCTAAAGAATATTTTTCCTGGATATGTACTTATTAAGACTGAAATGACTAACGAAATGTTCCACAAAATCAAAAAAATTCCTAGAAGCTTGCGTTTGGTCAATAACGGTAGTTACTATTCGCAAGATCAGGGCGCTTATTATTCGAGCATTGACGAAAAAGAAATCACCCCGATACTCCAACTCATGGGGAACGGTGAGGTTGTCGATTATTCAAAAGTTTATGTAGAAAATTCAAAAGTGATCGTAGAGTCTGGCCCCCTCAAAGGACTGGAAGGCATTATCAAAAAAGTGGACAAGCACAAAAACAGGGCTAAAATATTTTTATCCTTCATGGGAGTAGAGAAAACAATTGATGTGGGAATTGAAATTCTTTCAAAACCTTTGTAATGGGGTGCGTCGCGTACGCGCCCTTTTCCTTTTTCTTCCTCATCACTTTATTGTTCGACATTGTAACCTCCCCTCCTGTCCGACAAGCAGTCATATATTTTCCTTATACAAGCACGCATTCCATCGTAAAAACATAGGCTCATGGTAGGTGTCATTCGAATAAGATTGCCCTGCTTTCAATCGGGAGGGGCAGACAAACGTTCGATGTACGATCCATCAAAAGTGTTAGTTCCTTATTCTTGTTTGGAAAGGAAATTGTCTACATGGTTTTCTCGGACGAAGACAACATGTTTACTAGTCAGGCTGCCATTTTCCTTGCAGCCATCTGCTATCAGACTTATCTACTATATTTTGAAGGGGAGCTTATCTTACCCAAAGGTTTTCAACTCCGTTACACCATTCGAGCTTCGGCTGACGTAGAGAATCCAACTGAACATATGTATGGTTTTGTGGCCGAATCAAAAGATGAAATCATCATTGCCTTCAGAGGGTACGCAGCATATCCGGCAGACCTTTTGGCAGCCTATGACATCCTACAAATTCCCTATCCTTTTGTTACAGAGGCAGGGAAAACCTCACGTGGATTTACATGCCTGTATCAGTCAACACGAGATCGGTTACTCAGAAAAATAAATCAGTTTTCTGCATCAAAAAAGCTGTTTATTACTGGCCACAACTACGGTGGCGCACTGGCTGTACTGGCAGCTTTAGATATTGCGGTAAACACGCAGTTTAGACACCCAATCGTTTATACCTATGGCAGTCCGCGTATTGGTGACCCCCACTTCGCTTCTCGCTTCAATAAAGTCGTTCCAAATAGTCTGCGGATTGTCAATATTCACGACTCTTTCCCTACCTTCCCCGATCAAAAGTATCCGCCTCCTTTTACCCAGGAAGGCATCTACTATCAACATGTAAAAAACAAGTTTCCGATCTCGTTTCAACTGAATAATACACCTCGCAACGATAGTATCGCCTGCTATTTCCAAAGCCTCACTCAGTTTGACCCTGATTACGCCCAAACGCTCTGTGTGGAAAATCCGGGGTTTTGTCCCGATACCGATACGTGTATTCCGTTTCAAGGGAAATGCTAGCTTTCACAACCTTGAAACCTAGAAAGGGAGACACATGAATGATCGATCGTATATATAACAGCAAAGATGCGATTTTACTTGCGGCCATGGTCCATCAGGCCTATCAGCTTTTTGAAGCAGATTCTCTTGTCTTGCCAAAAGGGTACCTTCAGCGCTTGACGATTCGAGCATTGGCTGGGGTTGAGACGCCGGAGCCAGAGGTATTTGGTTTTGTAGCCGAGTCATCAGATAGTATCGTGGTTGCTTTTCGGGGAACACGCACGTTTAACGACAATGAGTCTGATCAAGATTTGTATCAAGTCCCCTATGGTTTTGTCAGAAAGGCAGGAAAGACCCACCGCGGGTTTACTTGCATTTATCAATCCGCACGAGATGAATTAATTCGGGAGTTGAGCAAGCTCTCTAGATCGAAAAGACTATTTGTTGCGGGGCACAGTTTAGGGGGAGGTTTGGCCGTACTTGCTGGCTTGGATATTGCCGTGAATACGAGGTTTACGCGACCTTTTGTGTATACGTATGGGAGCCCTCGTGTCGGAGATCCTGTCTTTGCTTCCCGGTTTAATGAGACTGTAGCGAACAGTATTCGGATCGTGAATGTTCATGATATTATTCCGACTTTGCCTTCCAAGGTGTACCCTCCTCCGTTTACGAAAAAAGGATTGTACTACCAGCATGTGGATCGGAAGTATTTGTTGGATTTTCAGTTGAATAGTTTAGCAGTAAGGAATCATGAAATTGTTTGTTATTTTAAGTTTCTGGCGCAGGAGGAGCCCGGGTTTACGGAGAGGCTGTGCGTGGAGAATGAGGGTTTTTGTCCGGATACAGGGATGTGTGTGCCGTTTTTAGGGGGATGTTGATTCCATTGAATCACTCTCTTTTTTTATGCCCTGTTTATCCACGCCGGAGAGTAATCTCTTAAAAAACTTATTGATAATCATTTTCAACAAGACTATAATGGTTATAATTTCCAAATATTTACTTTCGCTCTTGAATGAGCAAAAAAGGAGGCATTACGATTATGAAAAAAGCTATTTTAGCAGGGGCATTAGGTATCGCAGTACTTACTGGTGGATATTTGCCAGGATTGGAAGTCTCAAAAGCTAGCGCAGCAACAACGGCTTTAGACATGCAAGAGGTTACGAAATACTATTCTCTGAGTTCATACGAAGTGACGCAAAAAGAATCTTTTTCGCTTAAAAAGGGAGAAGAACTGACGATATTTGTAAACAATTCAGGATTCCCGATCTCTTATACAGTCTTTGATGCGGATAATCAAGTGATTGGTACATACCCTGCTAATTCACCGTACGGACGCGTCTTCCAAGTAGAAAAAGACGGCAATATTTCTGTACAATTTCAAGCTGGAGCGAATTCTTCCTATATGAAGAAAATGAATTTTACAGCTAAATTCTCACTTTCTAAGCGTTAGGCGTATGTAAAAATAGTAAGGGGCTGTCTCAAAAGTCGCTTTTTCCACTAAGAGACAGTCCGCTTACATTCATTACTGATTCATAAAACAAAGTTGTCGACGCTAAGGAAATAGGCTCAAAAAACAAGAAACCCCCTTGTCTACCAAGGGGGTGAGATAAATTGTAACGCTCTGAAAGAAGCAGTCTATAAGTACCATACAATCATACATGAATGATCCGTTTATAAAGTTAAAATTTACAAATGGGGCAACCATTTTTCCCCGTTCGATTGAAGTCGAGTGGGAAATGGTCTGTGTCGCTCATTGCTCCTTATTTCTTTAATTCTTCTGGAATTTCAGGTTTCCCCACGAATCCAAAGGATGCTGTAGTTACTGCCAGTACCGCAACGAATGAAGCAATTGCTGAAACATGCTTCGCTACGAACATCATCGCTTTATTTCTCATCTTTTCCACCTCCTTTCAGTGGAATTAGCGTCAGTGCTTGCACAAAAAAGGTTTTAACCAGTGTCTCGCTTTCTATGAAAAATAATGAACTAACGATGGTAATTGAGATGATCTTGAGGAGTACAGTCTGATTCTGTTTGAATAGTCGTGATTGCATTTCCATATCTTGCGGAGCAAAAAGTGCTACCAGGACTAATGTGATGATAATAATCGGGGTGACAAAATCATTAGGTAGAGGAATAAGAGGGATGAATACAGCTCCCACTATACTTGTCATGGTGCAGTATACAGACGATGAATAGTGAAATCCTCCTGAAAATTGACGTAGTATCAAAAATCCGGCCAATGTGAGTAATGTTCCCTGAAAGGTCCCTACCACGAGTGAAATGATGAGGCTAATCGTAATGATGAGCAGCATGTTTATGATGAGGATTAGCCCAAATTTCATGGTAGGGACTGACTTTGTTTCATGTGGATTGATCGACTTTAGTTGTATGGCTATTCTTTCAGCAAGAGTTTCAATCATATTCCCCATCCCTTTTTATAGCCAGCCATGCCAGTATCGTGATTCCGATTGCCATCCCAAAGAAAATCCACACTAAGGAAGCAATTCCATATGTACTTGCTAATTTAAACAAGACCGTTATCAATACACCTGTTACAATGATCAGTGACAAAATCACCATGTTGATTCTATGGTAAATAAAGAAAGGCGCTCCGTCTCTGACAAATGTAAATTGCAGTCCAAATTTCCTAAGTCCATAGCATAATGCAAAGGTAAGAAGTGCGGAGATTGTCTGGAATATGAACCCCGTGTTGATGGTTCGATCCTCTAAAGCTTCAATTGTCTCTAAGGTTCCTATGACGGTCAGGAAGAACACTTCCATCATCTGAATCCCCAAGTAGATTCCTGCTGTTATAATAGTCATTAAGGCAGCATGTCCCCAATTCACGTTCCATACCAGGATTAATGCCCCAAAGATTATGACGACTTGAGCTATGGTTGCATAGTCTCCATATGGCGTAAATTGTCGCAGCCCAAACGAGAAAAGCATTAATACCAGACTCACAAAGAGAATCCGATTGATATGCACAAAAAAACCGAACCTAAATAGCGTAGTCATAAGAGCAAATATTGCAAGGTATTCCAATGTTGAAAATAGGACAAACAGCATGGAACTTTTTCACCTCAATTACTTATATGAGGGTTATATTCTACTAGAAACGACAGATTCCTGCTTTAATTTACCAGATTTGACATTTTAGAGCGTTCGAGTGTCATTGAGCTTAGAAGTATGAGTTTTGAAGTAAAGAAGTGCTTGAGGTACAAATTATCAAGATGATAACATTGGCGTTTTTACGACCTTAGGGACAGCATTGTCTCCTCGAAACCTGAACAGAACGTATAAACCTGCTCCTAAAGCTCTAACTCCTTCAAACATTAGTGAACCCAAAACAAAAACCGCCCGGTTATTTACCCGAGCGGCTTATTCATCGTGTGTAGCCTTCTTATAGAGCGTCAACCTTCAAATCATCATAATTAAGTGCTCTTCATGAAGAACAAAGGTTATGTTAGGGATTGTAAGATGAAGGACTCATTCGGCACTGGGTAGCCCTACCAAGCCAAATACGCACAGTTTACGATTTTTCTTCACACACTCGAATAATCTCTTTAGGTATTGACTCAAACACTAATATCTCTGGTTTTGGATAAGGTCTTTTTAGCAAGTATTCTTGAAGTGTCATCATGCTATCCCAATACAACTTAATCCAATGCTCAATGCTTTCTCCCGTGTCAAAGTTCAAGGCTTCTTCATCAAAATCCTTGAAATCATCGTAGAACGCTTGGTCATAGATAGAAATAGATATCTCACTATCAAATACGAGAATTTTATCCGTAAACATAGGAAAACAAAACGACTTAAAAAAGCGATTAGATATATCAACACCTATAGCTTCTTTAAAATTAACCCAATCCGGGATACCAAAAGGTCTCAAACTTTCAGTCTTTTCATTTTGTACTCTACCACCGTTACTATAACGATTATTAGACTTTGTAAAGTATTGTATTCCTTCTTGCATGACTTGTTCTTCCGAAACAAAATGTGCGTGATTTTCAGGTAAATAAGCATGATACAACAATAATCTCACTTTCTCTCACCCACTCACTCTTTATTTCTTGGCACATAAGGGAAATGTGAACTTCTGGTAGGATCATCTAGATGTTCAAAAACTCTGTGACTTCCCGTTGGAGTATCAGGTGTACTGATGTTTCCGTCAAATTCTTTATAATACTTGGTGATCCGGTTTGGATTCGGATTATTTGGATTTGGCCAGTTTGAAAATGCCTTATCCGAATTAGTCATTGTTTCTAGCCTTAATTTCTCTACATCAACATCTTTCCCATATTGTGACCTATTAGGGGTAGAGGGTCTACTTGGGTCATACAGGTGCTTTTCAGAATGTGGATTGACAAAATCTTTGGGATTGCTTCCCCCACCGGGTTTTGTAGGAACAGGGGCTTTGCCCGTCCCCTTCTTTCCCTTCTTTAACGCATTCACTATATCCTTAACATTTTTACTTCTCCCCAACGTCAGTGCATGTACGGCAAGCCCGCTGATTGCAAGTGCATCTTCGAGATTGATATCCTCATCCCGCAACGTATCCAAATCTTCTTGCATTGGCTCGATAAAGCCTTCCTTTACAAACACTTCAATACCCTTTGGTAAATCCTCCGCTGCCTTTTTCAAACCTTTTGGCAAATCATTAGCAGCTTTCTCCAAAGCCCCTGGCAACTCACTTGCCGCTTTTTGCATCGCAGCAGGAACGTCTCCCAACATCGAGATTCCTTTGACGAAATTATCCCACATGCTAGGCTTTTCCTGCGGCTTTTCGCAAGCTGGTCCTTGTCCAAAACCAGCAGCAGACGGCCCGCTATTTGTTGACGACTGATTCCCAATCGTCACACCACCCAAATCCTGCCCGTCATCTTCAATCTTGATCTGCCCACAATAGAAACACATATTTGTTGATTTATTAAGCAATGCCGGATGACCACCGACCATTTTGTCCGCTTTTCCATCTATCCATGGCATTGTTGTCAGAGGTGTGCACGGCATTGGTTTAAGTACACCATTGTTGGCTGCTGTGGCAGAAGCGACTGTGGGATTTTGTAAGCTGCTGCACTTTCCGAATGGCATGATATTTACGTTGGGAACAAAATCCATGATGTTCATTTGCGGCTTTCCTTTTACAAAAACACCATGGCTGAACGGCATTTTCAGCCGACTCTGTTTACTTCCGCTGCTGCATGATAAAATGGCTCCCACAACCACGTAGCTCTTGCGTTCAGCACTTGACTGCTGGATATTGATACCTTCAATATTGGGCAAACAGTCTCCTCCTCTCTGTAAAGGTTTCTATACAGATGGGAGATTCTCATGTTGATCGATACATCCGATATCCAATCTATATATAAAAAGGAAATAATACCCACGTAATGAAGTATCGGATGTGGAACGCACACTAACAATAGACACAAAGTAACAAACACACCATTATAACCATAGGTTTTTAGAACCACAAAAAGCCACTCGGTTCATTCCCGAGGGCTTCTTCATCATAGATTACCTGAGTATATATGCATCTGTTCTTCTTTAAAAACGTCATTCCGCCAACCTTTCAGGAACCTAACAATTCCTCACTGTACAGCTCCTTTGCTAATCGGTTAACGATATCCCGCTTCATCTCATTTATTCTTTGTCGGGAAACTCCTACATGTCGGGCAATGCTGTTCATACGCATCCCGTCCATCATACATTCAAGGACTGTTCTGTACTTGTTATCCTCAAGATTATTTGCAAAATCGTTTATTTGCCGCACCTTCTCTTCAAAGCTTTTCATTCGCTCGATTCGCTTTTCATACCGTTCTTCCGGAATAGTCAAGGTGGACAGGCGTAAGCCTTTCCCGCTCGGCATACCGGCTGCATCACCATAAGTAGCAACCAATTTCTGTTGAATCGCTGGATTTGAGGCAATCGCCTTATCAATTTCCTTCTTCAGACGTTCTACCTCTTTGACCATCCAATGATAATCCTTGATTTCTTCTTCGACTTTCTGCACTACTTCAAGCGCTGGCTCGAGATTGATAAAACCGAGCTGCCCGCTCCGATCAAGCAACCCTTGACTCTCTATAATGTAATTGTCCCACTCCGGGCATGCTTCGATCTTACCAACGTGGAGGTTGTAGACACTACAGATTGTTTTTTACCCCATTGAGCAGCTGGACATTTTTCACAAACTTTTTCGATCAGCTTATCGTTCACCTACACCATCTACCCTTTTCTTAATTCTCATTTAACAAATCGAGTGATTTGATAACTTTTTGAAAATTGCCCATTTTTTATTGGAAGTATGGTAAAATTTAGTATAATCTGCAAAATAAATCTAATAGGAGGTTATCTATGAAAAAGATTATTTTGCTATTATTTGCGGTTTTCATGCTACAACTCCATTTCACTTCTGCAGCATTTGCTTTTGGGTCTGACCGTATTAAGGTTGGTGAACAACTTTGTAATGGTTGTTTGCTACAGTCAAGTAACAATACTTACTACATCCAAATATGGAGAGGAAACCTTGAATTATGGAAGAGATTTCCCAGACCAGAAACCCTCTTATGGACCAAGCAAACAAACGACAAATGGGGGAACCACTATCTCAAAATTGATTATTATAGCGGAAAACTCGTTTTGAGCCGTGCGAATGGTGATCCAGTTTGGTACTCAGATAACGCTGCATGGAGCAATATCCATTATCAAGGTAAACCACCTGCAAACCTTAGAGGCGACATTCTGATTATGCAAGATGATGGAAATTTAGTTCTGTATAACGCAACGGACTTGAATCAAGGTTGGTATCCTGTCTGGGCTTCAGATACAGGTGTAGGTGGTCCATAGGAAAATAATTATTGGAGCCGTGTAAGCTACGGCTCTTTTTTACTTTTGTGAGGCAATGATGCTACCCCTAATAGAGACATTACCGAAGCATGAAAAGTTTTGTACACCGTTTTGCCCCCGTTCTTTTCAATTATTGTTGTGTGAAATTGACATTATTTACAGAATGTTATAGATTGGAAAATGAGTCACCGACAATGACAAAGGGGGTGTACTCATGCTGAACAAGCACATTGTTCTGTTGGCTGTCTGCTGCACGTTACAATCGACTTTGAACACTGCACTGGCATTAGCAGTAGTTCTTTGGCGGTAATGGTTCAAATAGAGCGGTGAAACCCGTTCTATTGCAACGAAAGCCAAAGAAAGTACCATCCAGATTTTTACCACACCATGACTAGCTTCAGTCAATATCAAGATGAATTTTTCTTGGTATTGCTGTGACCTTAAAGAACTAAAAATAAAAGAAACTACACCTGCCAATTCTCATAATGATGAGGATTTTTTAATTTCACGGAATTTTTATATCATTATTCTATTATGATTGTAATCCCTAATATCTCCTCCTGCTTTCCGCGCCTCTCATTACCATAAGAGCAGCCTTTCATTTCAACAATCCAGCTAAAAATCCGATGATTTAATAACTAAAAATATAAAAAACGATTTACTCTATCGCTGCCCAACTAATCCTTGCAGCTTACCCTGTATTTTTGCTTGTGCCTCTTGATCCAAATTCCCATCAAACGTCCATTGCAAAATAAAATAGCCCTCCCAGGATTATTGTCCAAGGGAGGGCTTCCGCATTAGTTGAAATGGTTGTTGCTCCATGCAAAAATCTGACGGCAAGTTATCCAACTAACGAGCAGTTATGGTTAAAAAATCACTAGATCAACAACACCAGTATCAATCATTTTTTCATCGGACAGATGGAGGGGCGTAGAAAACAGTCTATTCTTTCCCTGATCGGCCACCTTCAAGTCGGATAGAATGTCACTACCTTGATGCGCTTATATCTTTTTTCCTGCGGAAGAAGCGCTGATCGATGAAAAAAGCAACGATCAAGGATAGGATGCCGAGCAAAATTGGTACGCCAAACGCTTCAAAAGAGAAGGTTCTACCTTCTAGCTTCAGATGATCGGTGGCGCGATATTCGAGCCGCTTTGCAGCAAATTTCGCCGTCCCAATATCCTCCTGCTTGGCCAAATCCTCGAATGCAGGATCCATTGCAAACCGATCCATTGCTTCGCGATGTAAGTACAGTAGTTCCGCGCTGTTGCCGCTTTCGTTCCATTGGTTGATGTCTTTGGCGGCGGCTGATTCGGCATCGGCACCGACGACAATCATTTTCGCTAGTTTCGGCACGTTTTTTATCTGATAGCGCGCGACTAAGTTAAGGCCATGCTTCGTTACGATCGGTTCGTTTGCACCGGAAACAGTCAACGTCGAAGTCGTGCCAGAAGCAGCGTACGTATCGAATGCGGCGGACAAATCTAGTTCATCAACGCCGTTATACAGCAGAACGCCCGCTTTTACTTTGTTCCATTGATAAGCGTTGTTAAGTATGAACGTTATATCGCTGAGCCCGGCAGTGAACGGTTCCATTTGCGGTTTTTTCACGTAATCGTAAGATGGATAGTTCATCTCTACCGCTACTTTCTCCGCCGCCTCCTCACCCAACTGCTGTGAGATGACATATAGTGTAGCGTCAATTCCCGATGTCAGACCCGCAGAAGATATGATATTGCCTTGTGGGACGTAGCGCAGATCTTTCACCCACTGGACTTTCGGATATTGTTTAATGAGTCGGTCGATGTCTCCCCAATGCGTCGCGGCAGATTTGCCGTTAAGTAAGCCGGTATCAGCCAGGTTTTCTGCCCCATTGCAAATGGAAAGCAATAAAGTCTTGTCGCTTGCGTGCTTCTGAATCCATTCGCGGACAGGCGTATATTTTTTCTCATCTAGAATCGGCATAAACGGTATGACGATAATGTCCGGGCTTTTGCCGAGCATCGCATCCATTTCGTCAAACGAATAATGCGGAACGACATCGAGTCCGCCGGTTAGTGATTTTATTTCACGATCGGGTGCAACGCCGTATACATTGTAAGCTTCCGTCATCGCAAACATCTCGTATGGGACGAGAAAATCGAACACTTCTGTTGATTCATTCGCCAGTAACACTGCCACTGTCGGTTTGTTTGCGTCATATTTCGGTACCTGCACATTCGTCAATGCAGGTGCGGCTTTATCGTAAACCGACATTACCTCATTCATTGTATTGACGAACCCGAGTGTGCCTGCACCTCCTACTAAGACAACAAAAACGATGAGATAAATACTGATTCGCCATACAGTTTTCACATGCTTACTCTCCCTCAGGCTAAATTTCTTACCCATAAAATGTAACAAACCAATATATACTTATCATCAGTCTGTAGCCCGATTACGGGGCTGGCCTAATGTAGGAACCACCTATGGACCCAGGTCTCTTTCCTTTTCTAAACGTGACTCGATAGGGCTATATGCAAAAAATGTTTTTAAATGATATATGGTAACCAAAATGGAGCTACCTCGTTCAAGCTGGTTTATGAAGAGGTCTGCCGATAGATCATAATGTTGTTCAAATAAAAAAGCCCTCCCCGGACTCTGAATCCGAAGGAGGGCTATCGCTTTTACTTCGTTGCTTTTTCTGTTACTCGGTCCAACATTGTAAACATGAGCCAGGGCAATTCGTTTAGGACTCCTACTGGATCGTCGGTCAATCGCTTTTTCCATTTATCTGGATCATTCAGTAGACCTTTGCAAGCAAGACTGTCAATTGCCTTCAATCCTGATTCACGTTTCCAGTCCTCCAGCTTTAATTCTGGTTGTTCTTTATCCACAGAGTTGTCAGACTTATCAATATCATACTAGTGCAACTCATACTTCTCGCTCAGGCTGACCAACTTTCCTGGATAGTCCGGGTCAGATGCATAACCGCCAGACTTTAGGGCCTTTGCATTCGCCTGTGGGTTTCGCCCTTCCCATTTACCATCTTTTTTACGTACCGATTATCTCTAGTCAATTGGCGTATCCATTGTGGTGATTTACCAACTATTAAAGCCAATTTTGACTTGGAAATTTCCTTTGTTGCAGCTGATCAGTTTTCGCCTTTGGTTTCGCCAAATTTTTCACCTCACTTTCGTTTTAAGCTCGTATTGTAGTGATCCGATTTTCAGGTCATCTGATGATGCAAAAATTTGAAAATGTCATCTCTGGGATCAGGTTAAGCAAAAGCGAAAGTAATTTTTCGAAAATAAATCTAGCGAGATTTCGGGGCTCGCTCGACCCGCATAGGGCCTACCCTGTCAGAAGGACCCACAGCCGCAACCTCCCAAGTAATTGCGCCTCACTTATTTGGGCATCCACACGGTTATACACACGTGAATACTAACAACTGCTAATACGCACGTGAACCTTAACTTTTCTTAATAAGGTGACTGTTATGGAATCCCTCGCTGCTGCCCTCAAAATTGAGGGGAGTGTCAAATTTGACGCTCCTTTATTCAACGTTGAACGGAGTATGCCAGCAAAAAAAGTTTTGGGAGATTCACACTATTGGAAAAGGCTGTCGGAGTCGGTCTACAGAAATGCGATCCGGATAGTTATCATGTGGGGGGATACCTCAGAACAAGAGGAGAAGACAGGTCGTTAAGATTTGTCTTTTTTCTTTGTAAACAAAAAGAAAACAGACACATGAGGTCTGCTGATTGGTAGGAATTGTTATGGGCTTTATTGTGTTTATCGTATCTTGTTACAGTTATCCTTGTGGGTTATCGCTATACATAATAATAGGAGGTTTTTTAGGGAGCGACATGCTATTTGCACCAGTGGAAACAACAACTAGAAAGCAAGCTATTACCAGTGAAACTCTTGAAAGGACAGCTAAAAACTTCCTCATATGTTACCCCTCATTTCTTTTCCCGAATTTAATCATATTATATACTTCATTCAATTTTTTCAGAAGTTCCAAATCCATATCTTTTTTTAATTCACAATGATGCATGTTTATCTCGACAGCGCAAGACATTATTTCTTCGATTCGATTGATTTTTCCGTAATACACAATACTTTGTAGATAAGCATCCATGCCCTCATTGAAATGACCGCGACTAACAAGGAAGGCTCCTTTGTTTTTGTAATAATTCCCTATTCCTGAAAAGTTGTAAGCATTATTAAAATCAAAAGAGAAGTTATGTTCCTCTGTGTTGATAACTTGTTCGATGGAGTTTACGTCATTAACGTAAAGTAATGCTTCTATTAGGTCGTTGACTCTATGGATTAGATTGTTTTTTGTCGCTTCCCCTACACACTCCCTGAGCAATGGTATTGCTTCCTGATAATGACCAGTCTTTGACAAGATAATTGCACGTAGATACTTGGAGCGTTCCATGATAAAACGATAGCCTAACTTTTCGTACATTTCTATATGGGATTCCATGTCTTCAAATTTGCCCATTCGCATATAGCAATTACAAATAGCCAAGGCAATGCGTTCCTTTATTTCATTGCTTGTAGAATCCTCGGCATGTCCCATTTTTCCAAGTTCAATACACTGCTCATATTTTTTCAAGTCATGTGCATCAAATGCCATTAAGTAGCAAAGGTTAATTCTCTCTTCATGACTCAAAAACTCTATGTAATACAACACTTCTTCCCCGTGACGAAAGGTTTCTTCGAGGCGGTGTGGGTTATTTCTTTCGATACGGTATCTATGAAATAAAGCTTTAGACATGTAGGGTTGAATTCCGCGAATCCGACAATATTGAGCAAGTTGGTTAAAGAGCACAAGTTTAATTTCTGTGTCTTCAACAGTGAGAGCAGTATTGTACAGCATCTCTACTGAGTCCTCAGTTTTTTCTTTTGGATTTTCGAGTATACGGGAAACTATTTTTATAGTTAGGTCTTCATTTGGGAGTTGAATAGCTTCGAGCAACAAATCGTGTAAGCTATTGTGTCGTGTCTCATTAGAGATGTAAAGTTCGATTATCTCCTCATATTGTACATCTAAGGCTTCAAAGATGCGTAACAAGGTTATTAGTTCTGGTCGCTTTGTTTCTCCATTTTCTATTCTTGAAATAGAGCTTTTGCTGACACTTGACTTTTCTTCTAGTTCAGAAAGAGTGAGGTTATTTTGGGTTCTGTACCGTAATATTATTTCGCCAATATGGTCTTCCACATTTTTCACTTAATTCACTCCTTTTCCATTTTATTACATATACGAAAAGCATTATATCAATAGGAGTTAGAACTATCAAATGCAAGTATTCGATCTGTTTCGACAATTTATGGCTTTTAAAATTATTTTGTGTCGAACGTTGCATAAATGGAAAAATACTCGTTATTACGCAACAACTGGTATTCTTTGGAAGAAGCGAGGTGATGTAATGGGGGTGAGTTAAATAGTGAGAAGGCATGAAATGAGGAACGAAGACTTATTACAGAAGATTGATACCCTTCAATTCCAACTGAACGAAATTTTCAAACAGAAGGGAAGTCTAACTGACTGTGCTGTGGTAAGGGTGAGTCAAGAGCTTGATGATTACTTAGTGGAGCATCAACGTAGAATGAGAGATAAGGTGTCAGGCAAAGAGAACGTTACCTGTTATAGTCGAAGAGTAATCTGATTAACAATTTAGGGGGTATTGTGATGAAAAAGGCAGTTATGGCGACAATTTTATCTTTAAGCCTACTATCAAGTGTACCTTTACCTACAATGGCATTCGCGCAATCTTCAGAGATCAGTGATGGTTGGGGAGGTGACTCACTCACACCTGAACAGATTGAAAAGCTGCTGACGGATGTAGGATTAACTCGTACAGAATTGCAGCAATTTCCTCAAGAAATACTTGAAGAATTATTGAATAATGATGCTAAGAAACTTGCTGAAAATACAAAAGAAATTAATATGAGTAAGTACCTATCTAAAAATAACCTCGCAACTTCAGGTGAGGAAGTAGATGGGGGATGGCTTGAACTTAATTCAAAAGCTTTTGAGGTTAAAAGTGATGACCGCGATAAAAAGAAGTTTTACTTTTATGGGAAATATGAATGGACAGATAGTCCAGCATTCGAATTAACAGACGCTGTTAGTATTGGTTTCCCCGATTCTGCTGAATTCGTATTGCCGATGTCATCGAGAGGAAAAGTAAGAGAACATGAGACACGTTACTGCTACAAACCTGAGAACAACTCGTCAGCAAAATGGGATTGTTCAACTGATACATCTCCTGAAGAGTGGGATAACGGAATGGGAGTTGGAAACATTATCGACTTAGAAGAGATGCCTAGTAATCTTGTCCATAAAGGGTATATTGGACAATATGTATATACTGAACGAGAATCTGGATATGTAAACATTAAGTTTGAGTATGGACACCAAGCAATTGATGTGGGAAATCCTGAGTTTGCTGTTTATCCTGCGGGATTATCCATTCAACCAGAAAGTGTTGATTATACGTTTGACTATGGTTTAGAATTTGAATGGTAGTAATTTCCAAAGTCCCCTCTTTAACAGCTTGAGGGGGCTTTACTATACTGAAAAGGAGAGTGCCCATGATACTTTTTTTAATTATTTTACTGGCTTTTTTGGGATTTTCTTTTATTTTTTCACTGTTGGAAGCTATTAAATATGCAACACAAAAAAATTTTATTAAATACAACAAGTTACGGAACATTTCTTCGATAAGTTTTGTTCTGCTTCTTATCGTTTCTTTTTTTATTGCGAGAATAATAACTAATTAAGATTCAATTTTAGAGATTTAAAAGAAAGGGCTGTCCCAAGGTATCCTTGTACCCTTGTGGAGAGCTACGATATTTTAGTAACGTTCCCATTCGATTCGTAACCATTGCCATTAGTAACGTTAGCGTGGCTCGTCAAAGGATAGTTGGCTCACCCCTTTTCTTTCGGAAGTAAAAAACAAATCGCTTCCTCTTCTTGACCCAAGGTAATTCGGGACAGTAGATGAAGCGTTTTTTTTCAGTAATAGCAATGCTCTGTGAATAGGAAGTGACTTTTTAAATTTAAGTCTATCTGAATTTCGGTGCTCGCTTCACCCGCAGTGCTTCTACTCTCCAGAAGGACCCGTAATTTTTCCTAGCATTGATTTTGAGCTGAGCTTCGCAATTAGATAATCACGTTTTAGCTCTTTGCTCAATCAGCCAAGGTAGTTACCCATCTGTGATTCCCAACCTCTCCATTGTGGCTTGTACATCGCCAGTTACTTCAATCATATCTACATTGCCACTGACCTGTATCAATAGCTGCTGTCCATCTTGCATCATGAAGAAAGAAACACCATCCTCATCCTTAACTGGTTGATTACCTTTGACATGATGGCTGGCGATGACCTTGCCTTGCCCATTGTACTTCGCTACTAGAAACTCTCTACTTGTACCGCATCCATAGATTAGTAACACAATGCAGCATAACATCAGCATGTGCTTTAACTTCGATACCATCTCTTCTTCGCTCCTTTCTTACAAATAAAAAAGCCACTACTACTGAGCGGCTTCATGTTTATATATTCCGTTGTGATCCCACCATACATCTTTGAACTCTGGACGATGTACAACGTCCTGTATCGGATACCACTCTTGCTTATCTATCAGCACTTCTCAGTCATATTGTCCTTTACAAAGAGATGTACCAACCAACTATCCTCTTCAACTGACACAATACGTCCGATCAGTCCGCTTTTCATATGACTACCTTTTCCGCTCAAATACGGTTCTACTGGATCATTTACTTGAACCATCGGCTCTACCTCCAATCACTTCAGCTGTGCAAAGAATATAAAGTGTTAGACTGGCAGGTTTATTGAGCTATCGTACCCGCCGTACTGAAGCCCCCGCCACACCTTCGTATAAAGTCCTGAGGTTACGGAAAGTCCAGATCACCATCGATGACGCGGAACATCTCCCTCTTCCGCGCCGGATACCGGGCATCCAGTTCCTCCCACTGCCGCTTCGGTAATATCAAAAACTCGTGGGTATCGGAAAGATACGAGGCTTCAAACAGACGAATTTCGTATTTGTCCCTGATCAATTCCTGGAACCCGCGAATTGTGATATAGCGATCTTTTCCAGAAAACGTGAGCTCAATCGAATGCAGTTGTCCATTGTAGGTAACGTCCAACCCTTTGTCCGTAGTCGTCACCTCGACCGATTCATCCGGAAGCCGTTCACCGAACAATCGAACGATCTCCTCGTCAAATTCTCCCCAATCTACGATGATGCTGTATACGTAAGCGAACACAATCGGAATTTGCTTCTCGATCGCAAGCTCGTCCGCCAGCACAAATCGATGGCGATCTAATGTTTCACGATTATTTTCAATAAATTGTTGAAGCTGTCGCTCGTCTCCTTCGAATAGAAACGTCAGCTCACTGTCGCTCGGCATTCTCATCCCATTAACCTCCCTGTGTTCACCCAATTGGTACCACTGCACCAACTAACACTAAAACTGAACAAAGATATTTCATATTTCATTCCACACTCTTTCTGCCTTGATTTATATACGCAATTCTTAGGAGAAAGTTTCCAAGTTGCTGCGTTAAACTGCCCGTTAGCATAATGAACCTGCGAGTCTAGTACTTTATTTTCTAGTCTAAAACATTATTTTCTCGAAACATCAGCATTTCCGATCTGCTCTTTTAAATTATTTAACCACTCTAAATACGAGTGACATGTCGCGAGTATATCTTTTATTTCTTATCATTCTTATCATTATTGTTTATATCCGTTTGCTGTTACTTTACTGTTACCCCTCTGCAAAATAATAGAGGCAGAACCCTTGATGAAACAGCGTTTTAGCTGTTTCTTAGCTGTTACCCCTTTTTCTTGGGAAATAGTGTAGGGAATTGTCGAGACCCCCGAACGTTTACTCTTGTTTTTAACAAAAGAAAAAGCACCGTAATGGTGCTTTCTACTTTTCAGTTATCTCCACATATTTTGTTCTAAGTTCCTGCTTATAGTCATCGATACTTTTTATCATTGACTGAATAATCTCCGTAGTAAATTGTACTGCACGTTGTAAATCTTCGGTATACTCTTCTCTATTTTCCATTTTTCTCTTTATGACTTCATAATCATATTCGCATCTGTCATAAAATTTTTGATAACTATAGAGCTTAACAGCCAGAGATCCGCCAATATCCTTTTTTACTCTTGCACAGGCTGTATCAACCTTTTCCTTTAACCTAACAAAAGACCCTAACTGATCTAGTTAATTTTCCCTTAAGAACAATAAGTTTAGTATTGGTTTTAAATCGTTGGAAACCTCATCAGCTACAATGTACTTATGAAAATACGAATCTACAAACTTTTCTTCTTTATCCCTTTTTAATGTTTGAGTTACACCTTGTAATGTTAGTTGTCCAGCAATAATGCCGCCAATTACAGCTCCAATAGCGCTAAATATTCCACTAAGAACTGTAGCCCAATTTGAGTCACCTGTTTTAATAAAGATAAAGGAGAAAGACAGAAGTAATACAATTATTGCTATCGTAACTATTATTGCAGAGTATGGTGAGTTAATAATTTTTTCCTGTTCCTTTTTCATATTCCCCTCCTTCTTCACATTTCGACAACTGGGAGAATTATCCTCCATAAGAAAAAGCACCACAAGGGTGCTATCTCCTTAAAAGTCTTGGTTGAAAAAACCAAACTACAAATGCTGCACCAGCCAATGCCCATAGCCACTCCGGAACTGTGGAGACAATCATTTTACCAACGTACAACATGCAAGAGAGTATAAATTCTATTACACTCATTTGATATTCATCCAAATATCTACACCTGCCTTTCAATACCATTTTCAGGCAAATGTAGGTACTTGTCCATACATAATGCCCCCTACTTTCTCCTGCGTAATGCAAGCCGCCACGTTCCGAAGTTTTAGCCGATGTGGTCGCAGTTGTTATAGGAGGCGGTGCAGAACAATCAGCAAGCCTTTACCCATTCTTACCGGTAACAAGACTCTGCACTCTTGGGGCAGGATTGGAGTAATCCATTAGGGACGTACGACGTAGGGATTGAGAAGCGCGGCGGCATCCCCTCACAAAGTTAGTCCCTGTTCCCTACGCCACGGTAATCGTCCGTCTTTGTTCTAGACATGGTTAGTGCTTGAAATGCGTTGCATGGTGTTGTGCGTCTCAAGAATTTTAATAGCCATTTCATAGACCTCCTCCACTAGAAAAGCTACTCATTTACTGAGCGGCTCATTTTGGTTTTTCTGTTTTTTCTCCTCGAAACCTTGTTTAGATGTATTCATTGCCTTGATCCTTCGTAATCTGTCCACTATTCATGGGATAACATACTTTATCAAAATCGTTGTAGCTGTATCAGAGGAAACCCGTTTCGCTTTCATAATCAATCTCTGGATACTGTCTTGCTACTGCCTTTACATGCTCCGTACTGCTGCAGAAATTACGATGTACTTTAACGTTTTTTGTTCTGCGATCAACAGTCAGCCCTTCTCGCACATATGACATTTCTATTTTTTAGGAGTTTGCATATGTGACTCTCCTTTCAAATGAAAAACCGCCCGTTTATACTAGTAGAGAATTGTTATAATTATGTTAATCCAAAAGAGGGGGATTGCTTTGTCTTTTAAAGTTTATAGACTGACAGATTACTTTCAACTTTTAACTCATACAGCTGAGACCAACAAACATAAACTACCACCTCCACTACCCTGGATTGAGCCTTCTGTAAACATGTTATACTTAGAAGCTGCATCATCTTTTTTATTCGGCAATTATTATAGTGCTATTATTTCAACCAGCACATTACTTGAGCATACACTTCGTGTGGCTGTCTTGAGTCCTGATCAAAATGGACTTAAGAGAAAACTAAGTAAGACCAAACTCAATAAATATCAATCCATTTCCGAGTTATTAAAAGCACCTAACATTAATCAGTTAATCCCTCATCAAGATGATCAAGATTGGTGGGATAAAATTGGAAGGGATTTGAGAAACAAGGTAGCTCATTACTTGATTCCTACCCTATTAAAACGTTACACAACTAAGGATTATCATCCTGAACACTATGTTATTACTAATGACGATGGCTCACCAAAAGGAAATGATTTATTGCACGATTGGGGCTCCTTCTATCATAGGTCTGATTACTACATATCAGAGCGTTTTTTATCAGAGTCTTACGATCAGTTATCGAAATTAATCGCAAATACTCAATGGCAAGCAGATACATCTTGGTGGATATCCCAAAAAGATTGGTATGATGAGTTTTTTTCATATGATTGGACTCACGATAAAATGCAAGACAGCTTAAGAACGTTATATACTACTATGAATTTTGAAGACAGCCTATCAAACAAGGAGTAGGCTGTTTTGTTTCCTCCACTGCATTACGATTTCCCGACACACGTAGGAACGCAAGCCTTTGGATCGGCAGAGCATCTATAAACATCGCAGGTGATCCTGCAATCACCAAACCCGTCCTTCGGTGTAATTGTGTGTCGTTTTGCGATTTCAATCTGATTGCCACAGACGTAGGCCAAATTTACAACTGCCTGGCCAAAGGCAGACACTTCAACTGCGCATAAAGCTGACAAGACGGAAACCTGATAGAACCTGAATTCACTTGTACACATGGCACACCTAACTAAGAATGCAAATCTCTTTCAAAGAAAAGACCACCCGTAGGCGGTCTAATCTATGCTTCAAACTTTTTCATAAATCAGAAGTAATTACTAACCATTCATCGCCTTACTGAAAAAGCAGGACTGAAAAGAATTCGATTTCACGATCTACGTCATACTCATGTCGTTATGCTTTGAAAATGCGAGAGAACAATAAACGCATAGCGGAGCGTATGGGATGGTCAAGTGTGAAGATGCTGGATCGCTACTCGCACATTACACCACACATGCAAAAGGAAACAGCGGATGCTTTCGGGGAAATGTTCTTTTCGGCACCAAATGGCACCAAAAAATCTTTAGTCGAATAAAGGGCACCACTTCGGCACCAATTTGCTCTTGATCGTAAAAAAGGGAACTAGTGGGGTCGTTATAAACATAAGAAAAACCCTTGATTTCTCAAGGGTTCTAGCGTTTATATTATGGTGATCCGGACTGGGTTCGAACCAGCGACCCCCACCCTGTCAAGATGGTGCTCTCCCAACTGAGCTACCGGATCATGGGATATATGTGTGATCGTTTAATGGTGGGCCCTGTAGGACTCGAACCTACGACCAATCGGTTATGAGCCGACCGCTCTGACCAACTGAGCTAAGGGCCCGAATCGTATCGGACGTCGATCACATTTATTACTATACAGCATCGTAAAATGGATTTCAAGAGGAAATGAATAATTTCTTGTAAAAATTTTCACTCGTACCAAAAGAACACTAAGAAACCCAGTGAAATCAGGCTTGTTTTTACCTGTAAAAAGCCATTCCCCACCGCTGCTGCCCACATCCCCTACCAAAACATGGGATTCCTTGCATGATGGCATCGCATCATACATGACTGCATCAAGGCACTTAAGCTCCACCGGTGAAGAATTGGCTCCTGACAGACTTAAGGCAATCCAAGAAAGGTTACAAAAAGAAACAAGATAATTAGGTAACGATTGAAACAAACTCCATCATCCCAAACCTAACCTACCCCGCCTGCTCCGTACCTTTCCCTTTCTCCTCGACACGCAACTCGGCTTCCTGTTGCTTCAACGCCTCGCTTCGTACCAAGTCCGCCTCCTGCTCATCTCTCATCCGATGCGCCATGCGGCTAGAAGCATTGGCTGCCACACTCGCCACGAGGTCGTCCAAAAATGTGTGAACGCGTCCCTCTGCCGACTTGGTATCCAGCCTTTTAATCACGCCGACCTTGTGCTTATCCAAATGTCCAAAGGTGGTAACTGCGATACTTCCATATCCAAATACGGAGCCTAGCGCCAATGTTTCGTCGCATCCGAACAGTCCTTCATCTGACGCGATAATGGATTGAAGCGGTTCAGACAAGAGGCCCTTCTCTGCTAACGTATCCAACTCAACGCCAACCAGGATGGCGTGCTGCATTTCCCTTTTTTCCAAGACCGCGTTCACGCTCTCGATGCACTGCGCCATCGTGAGATCTGGATGGTAAGGCGATTGCATGAGATAGACGATTTCTGCGATATCATCCACCGTCACTCCGCGTTCTGCCAAACGTGCGAGAGCAGCGTTTCTGACTTCGATGCTGTGTACTTGCTTCTTCATATAAGAGACAACCCCTTCCACAAATCGAGTGAAGTCGTTTCCTACCATAGTATCACACGCTGACCAAATTGCGACAATCTTTCGCCCAAAGCCTGACTCTGCACCCAAACTCTTGGGCATGCCCGCTCGCTCCTGTATAATAATGAACAGGAATATCCCATAAGGAGGACACCGCAGTGGCCCTTGAGGAAATCATCTTGGAAAGCCGGCATTTGGGGACGCCGGAAAAGCTGATTGTCTACACACCCCAACGCTACTCGCCACTCTACTCGTATCCAGTCCTCTTCGTACAAGATGGAGAAGATTACTTGGCAATGGGCAGAATGGCTTCTTTGCTGGATCAATTGAATGGGGACAAAGAATTGCCTGATATCATCGCTGTCTTTCTCCCTGTCGAGAAAAGCAAACGGAACGACCGTTATCATCCGGATGGCAAGGAGCACATGGCCTACCGTCGCTTCCTCGCCGAAGAAGTCGTGAGCTATGTCGATACGCATTACTCCACACATCCTTTGGGCAACGCACGAACACTTCTTGGCGAATCTTTGGGCGGAGTTGTCTCTCTGTTCACGGCGCTCAACTATCCACATACGTTTGGACAAGTTGCCTGCCAGTCGATTGCCATGGACGCAAAGCTAAATCGCTTGGTAGCTGACACTGACTTTTCCGTACCGCAGACCATTTATTTGGAGATCGGGACGGAGGAAACGGCAGTAAGCACAGGGCGCGGCACATTGAATCTTCTTGCGGCCAATGAAGAGCTGCGCGAGATTTTGGGCACGAAAAAAGCCACCCTCGTTTATGAAACGTTTGAGGGTGACCATACGTGGGGCCACTGGCAGCGCAATCTACCGCGTATGCTAAAGACGCTTTACGGGTAAACTTACCGTGGCTGTTCTTCTTGCGAACCTTCATCCTTAATCGTCGATACGAGAGCATCTTCGAACTCCCCTTTTCGTATCGCAGTCAAGATCGTGAAGGTCAGCACAGACAATAGAAGCAGGACGAGAAAAATGAATGTGATCATCATAGCCGTATGCATGCAGTGCGGCACCTCCTTGCACTACACAGTCTTTCCTTTGGCGCAAGGAATATACGGACCCACGCTTAACATTACACAAATGAAGAATTTTCTGTTAAAATAAGATCTTGTAGAGCATGATAGATAGTAAGGAGGAGTGGTTCTGATGATGTACAGTATCGTAATATTCCCATCTAGCAAGGTGCAAGAAGTAGCCAACTCTTACCGGAAACGTTATGACCCGGGCTATGCTTTGGTTCCTCCATATATTCGTTTGAAGGAAGCCTTTGAGCTGGACGAAGCCAAGCTTCCTGAGCTTGTGAGCCATCTGGAGCAGGTTGCCTCCTCTACCGACAGCTTTTCGGCTCATTTCCATCGGGTATCTTCTTTCCACCCTACCACCAACGTGATCTATTTGGCTGTGCAAAACAAGGAACCATTTAACGAGTTGCATCAAAAGATTGCCAATCAGTGTGTGAATGAAAAAGAAACCTACGCATACGTACCGCATCTGACCATCGGGCGCGACCTGTCCGACGATGAGCTGCGGGATGTAACCGGCCAACTGAGTATGGCAAAAATTGACCTGAACAGCGAAATTGATCGCTTCCACTTGATTTATCAGCTCGAGGATGGCATCTGGAGCGTTTACCAGACTTTCCTTCTCAAAAAATAAACACCCTTTCCTTAACCACCAACCCTCCCTGCGAATAATCGTAGGGAGGGATATTTTCTAACAAAGGACGAATATCGATGAACCTGCAAACCTACCAGATCCAAAGAGTCACCACTGAACAAGAATTGGCGGATGCCCTGTCTGTACGCCGTGTCGTTTTCATCGAGGAACAGGAAGTACCGGAAGAGTTGGAAATCGATGAGCATGACACACTGGATGGCGAGACGATTCATTTTGTGACCTACCGCGATGGAAAGCCAGTGGGCGCAAGCCGTATCCGCACCTACGCACCATGCGTGGGAAAAATTGAACGGGTGGCGGTTGCCAAAACAGAACGCGGTACCGGGCTGGGCCGCCAAATCATGCTTGAGATGGAAGCGCTGGCTAAACAACACGGGTATGACAGCCTGAAACTGAACGCACAGACGCAAGCCCAACGGTTTTATGAAAAGCTCGGCTATGAGCCTTTTGGCGACTTATTTGACGATGCAGGTATCGAGCATATTGCGATGGTCAAATCCATTCGCGAATAACAGAAACTGCGTGCAGCTCCATTCCCTCATTTGGAAAAACAACCTCGTTTTCGCGCTGATCATCATGCGAAGCGAGGTTGTTTTTCATTGAGAAAAAAATTATTTCACCAGCGGTTTCCGGATGGCCTCAATCACGCGATCCAAAGAGTCAGCACCGTAGCCCTCTGCTACTTTCTGTGTGGCCAATTCTAGCAATGGCATCAACCAATCAACGGGGATTCCCTGTTCCTGGCTGGCATGGATGATGTGTTCAAGTCCTAGTTTGTTCGTATTCAAATTGGACACATCGGTCGTGAAGTTTCCTTCATCACGGGCACGTGCGGCAACCGGGTCTGTCAAGAGCGGCGCAATCAAGTGATTTACCCAGTTGGTTGCGTATGGAAGGAACTCTGTTCCTGTTATGTTTGCCGTACTTAATAGGGCATGTGCATGCATAGAGCCATACCAAGCCCCATACATCATGGTAAGCAGCGACAAATCATAGATCAACGGAACTCCATAGTCTTCACCGAGATAGGCAGCGTTACCTCCCAACAGTTTCAATGTCGGTTCATATGCTTCAAATAGAGCCTTCGACCCACCGTAGAAAATGAGTGTTTCGGGCAGTCCAATCATTTGAGGGATAGCCATGATCGCTCCATCGAGATATTGCCCACCGCGTTCGCTTACCCACTTGGCTGTCTTGCGTGCGTCCTCCGGGGTTCCGGTGGTGAGGTTGACGATGACACGGTCTGATAATTCATTTTTCAAGGGCTCTAGCAGATCATGCATGACTTTGTAGGTCGATAAGCAAACAACAACCAAGTTGCTTGCCGAGATTGCCTCATCTACACTGCCCGCCAGCACTGCCCCCTTCTCGACTAGACCTTTGGCTCTATCTGCTGAGCGGTTCCAGACAGTCGTTGGATGACCGCCTTTTAGAAAAGCATCCGCGAGTGCTACTCCCATATGGCCAAGGCCAATAACTGTTACAGACGCGGGAATTGATGTTGTTTTCATCGATCTGACACTCCATTCCTTTTATTTTTCTCAAGCGAGATGATCAAGAGCTGCATACAAGGTCTGTTGCTCTTGATTGCGATTCTAAAGCTTTACACTAGTGTGAATGTCAATACAAAATTCAATGATTCTTGACACTTCTCACCAGGTGGAATAACATGAACTCAGAAACATACGATTCCGTATCTTTTGAGGTGAGCTATGCAATACGTACGTGAAGATTGGATTCGGGCAGGGCTCGATATGTTGGCTGAAGCAGGCATTGACGCTGTTCGCGTGGAACCCCTCGCCAGAAAACTGAAGATCAGCAAGGGTAGCTTTTATCATCACTTTCCAGATCGTCAAGCGCTTCTGGACTCCATGATCGATTATTGGCAGGAGCATGCGACGGAGCGAATCATTCGAGCGCCACACTCGGACAACATGTCGTTGGAACAGCTGTTGTCGAGCGTTTTTAGCAGCGAGCGAAAAATTGAGGCCGCCATCTACAACTGGGCGAAACAGCATCCGCCCCTATCCAAGCGTCTCGTGGAAATCGAGCAGCGCAGGATCGGCTTCGTTGCCTCCTTGTATGAGAAAAAAGGGCTGGCTCCGACCGATGCAACGGCACGTGCTCAACTCGCGTATCTCCTCTATATTGGTTGGCTCGTGCGCCGAGAGCTGGAAGCGCCTTTTGATATGTCCGTACCCTTGGATCATTTTATGAATTGGATTTGAATACCCCCTGCCTGACAGATTGTCTTGCGCAGGGATTTTTTCACCCAAAAACATACGAATGCGTATCTTTCGAAAAAAACCTTACGAATCATAGGAGGCCTTCCCATGACGCATGTTTTCACCATCTCATCTGCTATCTTCTTAGTCATCGTGTCCTTGCTGCATTTCTATTGGGCATTCGGAGGAAAATGGGGGACTGATTCCGTCATTCCCACAACAGCCGATCATTCACGCCGGACTTTTTCCCCCGGGAAAGGCGGTACGATCGTCGTAGCCTGCTTGCTGGCTTGTGCCGCTTACATTTTGCTCGCCCAAAACGGTTACCTCCCGCCTGTATTAGCCCCTTCTTTGATTCAATGGGGATGCATTGCCTGTGCCGCTGTATTCGTTCTACGCGCTGTGGGAGACTTTACCTATATTGGCTTTTTTAAAAAAGTAAAAAATACGAAGTTTGCCCGTCAAGATACGGCATTGTATACCCCTTTATGCTTGTGGTTAGGGATATCCTTTTTGCTCGCATTGTTTTAAGCTCACAAAAAACCCTCTTCCCATAAAAAAGAAGAGGGTCGCTTCTGTTTCGTATGGATGAATTACACCTTCCGCTTCGCCGCAATCGCACGTAGCCGTTCAACAGCATCCATCGTTGCCGTATGAGAGCCGAGCATCGCATGAAACGGCTCCTCTCCACGCCAGCCATGGAAATCAGAACCGCCCGTTACAACAAGTCCGTATTGCGCTGCCCACTTGCTGTAGCGCAATTTTTGAACCTCATCGTTGTCAGGGTGATTGACTTCAATCCCGTCCAATCCGAATACAATCAACTCTTCGACCAGCTCATCATCGTCATACAGACCTGGATGAGCCAGCACCGCCACTCCGCCGGCCTCTTGGATCAGCGTGATCGCTTCCTGCGGGGTAATACGTGGAGGATTGACATAAGCCGCTCCCCCTTTGCCCAAGTACTTATCGAAGGCCTCTGCGATCGTTGAAACGACACCCAGCTCAATCAGTTCTTCTGCAATATGCGGTCGCCCGATGTTTTTGTCCGTGCCCTGCTTGCGGCGGTATACCTTTTCCAATGAAATGTCGATGCCGAGCTCCTGCAGCCTTGCGATCAGCAGTTGGTTACGCTCATGTCTTGTCTCTCGCAAACGGAAGAGTCGCTCTTCAAAAGCCGGGTCTTCATACGGGACAAAATAGCCAAGAACGTGAATATCCTGCCCCTTCCCTACGGAGCTCACTTCCACTCCCGGAATGATTTCCACGCCGATTGCGCGGGCTGCCTCCATTGCTTCTGGTATCCCCGCTACCGTGTCGTGATCCGTGATCGCCAGTGCAGCAAGTCCTGCCTCCTTCGCCAAACGTACGTTTTCCGCAGGCTCACAGGTACCGTCTGACGCTTTTGTATGGGTATGTAAATCTGCCTTAAGTTCCATCCTCGTCCACTCCTTCTTTTCTTTATTCTACAAGTCTGAATCGGCATTGCCGTACATAGTATGAGACTAAGCTTCGATTCCCAATGGTTGAACCGAGGAGGATGTCCATGCGGTTAAAAAACAAGACCCTTACCGGTGTCGTTCAGCCACTCTCTTATGTTGACAAAATGCTGCGGCAACAAGGCTTTCATCGATCAGGCGGGGACAGTATGCCCACGTACGATGTCGTCATGTACGACTCCGCCAGCAGCAGCGCGTATTTTTTGCGCATCCCTACGAACTACACCAGCACAACGACCGGAAAAGGGGAACTGAATGTCAAACTGGGTCATCCGTATTTGGAAGCAAAGTTCTATATGAACACCTCATCCGAAGAAGTATTTTTCATTCCCAAGGCCGTCCGCGAAGCTGCAGAGCATAAGCTAGCAGAAATCGCCGATTACCTTTCTGCTCCCTCGGCTCCATCCTGAACAGTTCTCCACAACCACCGATTTTGTTCAAACCGGTATACCACCCTCTTTGTTTTCTGCAGCCCGACCAAGTAACCCATAAACGCTGTCCGAAACAGGACATAACTCGAAGCATTTTCTATGGAAATGTGTAAACGCTCACACAGGAGAGCTAACGCTTCTTCTGGTGTTCTCTCCTCTACGAAAATGTCGCAGATCACCGAGAAAATCCGCTCATGCCAAGCAATATTTTTATTCACGGCATCATGAGAGGTGGTGGTATATGCTCCGTGCCCAGGCAAGTATCCCTTGTAGTTGGTTGCAAGCAGTTTATGAAGACTGAGTAAGGTCTCATGCGCATCTACAAGAAACGGCAGCTTGTGCTTTTCCAAAACCTCTTCGCCTAAATAACTGTCGGCAGCGAAGCAAATCTCGTCACAGACGACGCCAACCTGTTGCCAGCTATGCCCCGGCAGAGAAAGGATAAAGAAAGGTACGCCATCTATCTCGATCCCTTCATCCAGTGGAAGGAGGTGGTCCACCCGAGAAGGCTGCGCCAGCAAAAACTTGTTTTGGAGATCCGCAAGTGGGGCTGCACCCATGTTCAAGTAAATGGGCTCAAGTATCGGATTCCGAATGATCGCCTCTTCCAGAGGTGGCGCATAGACCCTTGCTTCGGGCCAGCATCCGAGCAAGTAGGCGTTGCCACCGAAATGGTCGGCATGAGAATGCGTTTGAATGATTGCACACAAGGGCTGGGCGATAGCGTCCAGTCCTTTCTTGATTTTTTTGGCGTTTTGGGTATCCAGACCAGAATCAATCAGGATCGCTCCACGCTCACCAATGACAAGTCCTATGTTAACATGACCGGGAAAATAGCCGACACGCTCCGTTATCATTTGAAATGCTTGTCCAGACAAAACAGTCCCTCATTTCATCCTTTTCCTATTTATTTTCTCCAAAATATCGCCTTCCCCTCCCCTGTTCCTAAATGTCGTGCCAGTGATTACATAGAGTCGTGAGGAGTGATCATCCATTTTACGCGAAATAAGCGGGCCAATGATGGTATATGGTGGCAAAGGTCGCCCGAGCCCACTGAACATATGCGTAGTTGCCGCAACTGCGACGATTGTCAGCAAAGAGAAAATCATTCTTTCCATCCCGATCGTTTGCGTAGAACAAAGTACGATCAGCCCATCGATGAAAAAAATCAGCAAAGCAACGCGCAGCTTGTATCGTCTGGCAAGAAATTGCGCGAGCAGGTCTGTCCCGCCCGTATTCGTCTCGTAGGCAAGCATCAAGCCGACACCCATTCCGATTAAGACACCGCCAGTAATTGCGGAAAAGGAAGTTGACCATAGATTCCAACCACGCATGTCCGAGAGAATATCTATAAAGAAGGCAGAAATTAGCATGCCGTGAAAGCTGTGAAAAAACAATCGGCGATCATAAAAAAAGACGATGACATACACAGGGATGCTTATCAAAATCATTACCAACCCCGTCGGCATCTGCATGTAATATGTCGCCAACAAACCGATCCCGATCATGCCCCCTTCCATTAGGCGATGCGGAACCAAAAACAGATTGACTCCAATGCCTAGAAGCACGCTTCCTGTGAGAATCGCTACACTTTTTTGCAGCCAGTACATGTCGCTCTCCTCCTCGGACCGTGCTCGTTTATGTTTATGATCGAAAAGAAGCAGGTATGTCCAAGCATTGCCTCAGAATGCGCTCGTTCAAATCGGAACGTTTTGACTGTTCGGTTGACCTATTGGTATACTTACGAGTAACAAGAAAACCTGTGGCACGGCTCATGAATAGTATTCCATTGCAGGTTTTCGATTGAATATTTATCTCTTTTTGGTCGTACATGTACAATACCATTATCGTATCGGAGGTGAGTGCTCCACCTTTCGCACTGCGGGAGGCGGAGGTGTGCTTGGAGAGTCCGATAGGGGAGATTACGCTGAATCTGCTGCTTGTGGTTTTTTTGGTTCTTCTGAACGGCTTCTTCGTCGCAGCAGAATTCTCGTTGGTAAAAGTTCGCCAAACTCGTCTGACCCAGCTCGTCAGCGAAGGCAATAACAAAAGTGCCCGCTACGCGCAAAAAGTCACACAAGAGCTCGATGCCTATCTGTCCGCCTGCCAGCTCGGGATTACGCTGGCTTCGCTAGGTTTAGGCTGGGTTGGTGAACCTGCCGTCGCCCATTACGTCGCGCCCGTCATGGCATTTTTTTATTTCCCATCTTATTTGGTCGGTCCGACCTCACTTGCGATCGCTTTTGCTATCATCACATTTTTACATATCGTCTTCGGAGAGCTTGCTCCTAAATCTTTGGCGATCCAAAAAGCAGAGGCCACTTCCCTCTGGACAGCCGCACCGCTCATGTTTTTCTACAAGCTGAGTTATCCGCTCATCTGGTTTTTAAACGGAGCAGCCAATTTACTGATCAGACGCCTTGGAATCGAGCCCGCCACCGAAAACGAATCTGCTCATACCGAAGAGGAAATCCGCCTCCTCATGAACCAGAGTCATAAAAGTGGTCACATTGACCAGACCGAGATGGCTCTCGTCGACAATGTCTTCGTGTTTTCCGAACGTCTTGCCCGGGAAATTATGATCCCACGGATTGATATGATTTGCCTCTACGACGACAACACGTTTGATGAAAACCTCGAAATTATGAGAGAGTCTCGCCATTCGCGCTTTCCCGTCGCTCATGAGGATAAGGACAGGCTGATTGGCTTTGTGCACATCTCAGATTTTTACCTCTCTGCACTGACGACCGGGAAGGCAGAGTTAACTGATTTTCTCCGCCCATTATTGACGGTGCCGGAGTCCATGGAAATTAGCCACGTCTTGCGCTTAATGCAAAAACGCCGTTCCCAGCTTGCCATCGTGATTGACGAATACGGAGGTACAGCAGGGTTGTTAACGATGGAGGACATTTTGGAGGAAATCGTCGGTGATATTCAGGATGAGTTCGATGAAAATGAGCGCCCTGAAATTGAAGAAAGCTCTAGCAATACGCTCTCGGTTTCCGGCAAAACTCTCTTGACAGAACTGAATGATTATATATCGATTGAAGTCATTTCCGACGAAGTCGACACCATTGCCGGATGGCTCTATAGCCAGTTAAATGAAGAGGTCGCGAAAGGCAAAACCGTCACATTCCAAGGCTATCTTTTTACGATTAGTGAACTGGAAAACCATCGCATTACACGGGTGAGCATCACGTATTTGGGAGCAGAAGATTCGTCCCCTCTTCCTGAGGATATGGTGTCGCTGCACTCCTAATCGAATAAAACAACCATAATGGCAAGTGTCCCCTGCCGACAGGGGGCACTTCTTGTTTCCGAGGTGTCATGATGAACTACGCTTTACTAGACAACAAACCCATCCTGTTGCTACCTGAGAACTACAACCGCATACCGTTTTGGCGCATGGCTGCCCGGCAGGACAAGGTACGCTGTCCAGCCTGTGCATCAGCGCTTCGCCTTCATGCTGGCATCAGCTTTGAGCCGCATTTCTTCCATCCTGAGGGAGCAGAGTGCCCGCTTCTGACGGAAAATGGTCCTGCTCCTCTCGATTCGCTGCAAGCGATTAATGAGACGGCTGCCACTGCCTTTCAGGCTGTCTTGACTGCTACGGCCGAAAAAGATCACAGCGAGGCATCCATAGACGAAGACGAAGCAAATACAACGACCATCGGTTCCTTCCGCCTTCCGAAAAAGAGAACGATTGGCTCGAGCACGACGCCTCCCCCGCCAGCTCCGAAGCCACCGGTTTTCCGCAAACGCTTGATGCCGAAGAAGACCATCTCTCACATGGCTGAGCAAATGCGTGATCAATCGCTGCACCCGGGACAACAGCAAGCGGTGCACGCTACCGAGGGGCCTTTTCTCATCCTCGCTGGAGCAGGAAGTGGCAAGACGCGCGTCATGACTGCACGAACGACTCACTTGATCTCAGAGTTGGGCGTAAAGCCGAATCAAATCATGGTTGTGACCTTTACAACCAAAGCCGCCGATGAAATCCGTCAGCGCATTGCCCGGCAGCTACCCGCTGGACAAGCACGTGAGCTGATTGCTGGTACGTTCCACAGCATCTTTTACCGAATGCTCTTGCATCACCAGCCAGAACGCTGGGATCAGCAGCGCCTCTTGAAAAAGGATTGGCAAAAATGGCGGTTGATGCGCGAGACAGGCGCACTGCTCGGTCATGACGAGCTTGCTACGTTAAAAGAAACAGAGATTACCGAAGCACTCGGCATTATCAGCCGTTGGAAAAACGAATACATCCTCCCCCAGGAGGTCGCGTACCGGGAAACAACGAGCGATGCAGAAAAACGGGCGATCCAGCTATATCCTCTATATGAGGCCACAAAGAAAAAACATCAATGGTTTGACTTTGACGACATGCTCATTGGCTGCTATGAAATGCTGCGCGATGATTCAAGTCTCTTGCGCCGTTATCAGGAACGCATTACCTACGTGATGGTCGATGAGTTTCAGGATATCAATCGCATCCAGTATGAGACGGTAAAGCTATTAGCTGCTCCACAAAACAATTTGTGCGTCATCGGGGATGACGACCAGTCCATTTACGGGTTTCGCGGCAGTGATCCGCAGTACATCTTGGGCTTCACCAAAGACTTTCCGCAGGCATCGACATTTACGCTCGAGGTCAACTACCGTTCCCATTCCTCGATCGTCAGTCTTGGCTACTCGCTGATCGGTCACAATCGGGAGCGTTGGGCAAAGGAATGCCAGTCCTTTCATCGCGAGGAAGGCGACACGTATTTATTCGAGCCAGAGGACGAAGAAGAACAAGCTTCCCGGATCGTCGATGAAATTATCCATCGTCGCGAGCAGGGTGCCATTTTGGGTGAATGCGCCATCTTATACCGTACCAATGAATCTGCACGCCCCATTTTGGAGCGCCTGAGCGAAGCAGGGATTCCGTTTCATTACACACAAGAGGAAGATTCTTTTTACCAACGCCAGACGGTTCGCTGGTCGCTGAATTATTTGCGGCTCGCGTTAAACCCGGATGACACCGATGCGCTAAAAGAAATATTGTCGACCCTCTACATCTCAGCCGAAATGTGGAATGCCTTGCGCAGCCAAGCGATCATCGAGGACAAGCCGATTTTGCACGTTCTTCCGCATTTGGCACAGCTCAAACCGTATCAGCGCAAGCATATGCAGCAAATCAACGAGATTCTCACCGCGTGCAAAGATGTTCCACCCGCTCAAGCGCTTGAGCTCATCTATGAGGATGGCAAACTGCGCGACTATCTAAAAAAACGAGCGAAAGACCGGGAAGATGGCCGGGAACGTTGGAACGACGAGCTGCAGCAAATACTGGCAGCTTCCAAGCGCCATGCGACGATCAGCGATTTTTTGGCTTATATTGATCAAATGGCGCGACAAGAAAAAGAGTGGCGCACGATGCGGCCACTCCCGGACGAAGCTGTTCATGTTTTAAGCATCCATCGGGCAAAAGGTCTTGAATACGACCACGTTTTCTTGCCCGATCTGGTAGAAGGTGCCCTTCCTCATGAGTACACATTGGACGAGCTGCGTAAAGGCAGCTCGGGTGCGCTCGAAGAAGAACGCCGTCTCCTATACGTCGCGATTACCCGGGCCCGTCACAGCTTGTGTATCGGTATCCCCCGGGAGCGATTCGGACGAAAGACCCGTACCTCCCGCTTCATCGCCGAGATGGGCAGGTAAGTACTGAAAGCCGCCGCCCATATAAATCAAAAACTCTTCCATGTTCGTAATCAATGGAAACATAAAAAACAGGCCCCCTTTCACGCATTTTGGGTATAGTATGCGAGAAAGCAGGGCCTGCTATTCTTTTTCGGGAAATTGACTTCTGGTTAGCCGCCCATAATGCTGTAGCCAGCATCGACGTGCAGAATTTCACCCGTGATTCCCCGGGAGAGATTGCTGAACAAGAAGAGAGCGGTGTCGCCTACTTCCGATTGGTCAATCGTGCGGCGCAATGGCGCTTTTTCCTCAATTTCTTTCAGTACGGAGTTGAAATTGCGGATTCCTTTTGCAGCAAGCGTACGGATAGGACCAGCGGAGATCGCATTGATACGAATGTTCTCTTTGCCCAGGTCGTTTGCCAAGTAACGAACAGATGCATCAAGCGCAGCTTTGGCTACACCCATTACGTTGTAGTTTTGAATCACGCGCTCACCGCCAAGGTAAGTCAAAGTCACGATGCTTCCGCCCTCTGTCATCAACGGACGAGCAGCACGAGCAACTGCTACCAGAGAGAATGCGCTAATGTCTTGTGCCAATGCGTATCCTTCGCGGGAGGTGTTAACATACTCGCCTTCGAGCTCTTCCGTTTTCGCAAACGCGATGCAATGCGCCAGGCCATGAATTACGCCCACTTTTTCTTTGATCACAGCAAATGCCGCTTCGACATCCTCATCCTTCGTGACATCGCAGTTTACCAACAACGACTCTACTCCCAATTTTTCCGTAAGTGCCGCCACGTTTTCACGCAGACGCTCCCCTTGGTACGTAAAAATCAGATTTGCTCCAGCGTTATGTAAGGATTGCGCAATTCCCCAGGCAATGCTGCGGTGGTTTGCTACGCCCATGATGACGATGTTCTTTCCTTGCAACAATGTATTCATTATGTATCTGCCCCTTTCCCAACTTATTCCCCTGCATTATAACCGATCTTGTCCACGGATACGAGTGAATAAACGAGAGAGGCAGTGTAAAAACATTTAATCGGTACTTCCAGCCTGATCAGTTAGCGCTGATAGAGCTTCAGAGGAAGCCCACGATTCCTGCAATGGATTCAAGGATGTCCCCATGACCGGGAATTCAGTCAGTAACTGCAAGTGATCTTCTGTTTGCATTTGCTCTTGATGGTTCATACTGTCAGTCCACACTCCCTTCCTTCAGACTAGACTGGCTAGGAATGGGACCTTTTATGCATGCAAGTGATTCGCGTGTAAAAAAGCTGACAAAATCAGATACACGGCCATCGCGCCAACAAAATAAACCCCGTACTGTGCCTTTTTGGTTTGTCCGATATAAGGGACGAGATGGCTAGCGGATACATATAAAAAAATACCCGTCGTCATGGCCAGCATAATGCCAGACCAATTCGGTGGAAACATTCGCTCAGCAAAACCAAAGCTGAGAGCTCCTGCAATCGTCGCGATCCCGAGGGATGTCGCCCCCCAAAATGCTTTCTTTCTCGAGTTGGTCGCCGCTAGCAAAAGTGAGGCTATGGTTACACCATCGGGAATTTTGTGCAGCAGCATCGCTACCAACACGGATACACCAACTTCTGAATCCATCCGCAAGCTCGCGACTAATGAGACGCCTTCGACAAATGCATGTAATAAAAATCCCGTCATGACCCCAATCATTCCCGTGGAGCCAAACTCTCCGCTGGACTTGCTGATTAATTCCAAGGCAAAAAGTGTCACAAAGCCAACGAGCACAAATGGCATCAGCCACAAGCTCTTGTCAGAAAAGACGTGTGGCATCAAATCTAGCAGCGTAATCGCCAGCAGCAGCCCAGCCCCTGCACTGATCATCGCAAACAATGCCTCGGATGACCAGGCACGCAGGCACAACAGCAGTCCCCCGATACTGCTCGCCAAGGCAGCAGTCAAAAGGACAATCCAGAAAACAGATTGCATCATCCGGTCCTCTCCTCACCCAACGAGCAAAAACATGCTTACTCCTTCCATATTACGCGCCTGTCCCGGTCATTATGAGCATGCAACCACATTTGACAAAATACGACGAGCTGTCCGAATCGGACGAAAGATCACTAGTTTTTAGAACCTTTGTCGATTCTCTCTTACCCGGAAAATTTTGGTGCTATAATGAGTCCACCGGGAATACCGAGAGGAAAAAAAGGAGTGATTCGGGATGGATGTACAAGTTTGGATGGCTTCAAAAGAGGTAGCTGATCGCCTTGATGTGCATGTTCGTACACTGCGTAACTGGCTGGACTTGTTCGTACCAGCTCAGGAACGTCTGAAAAATCCGCAGGGTCACTATTTGATCAGCGAAGCAGGCTTTGAACTGCTCAAGGAAGTAAAGGAAAGAAAAGACAACGGCAACAGCTCGTTAAAAGATATTCAGCGCCAACTGATAGAAGAAGGACGCCTCTCCGAGGAAATGCTCATGGAAGAAGAACTCGCAGGTGCGGAAGAAACTGCCGTTACGCTCAGCGCCTCAAACAAGCTGGGAACGGGCATGCGAGAAGTGGAAATGACCGTCCACGAGACACTTGTCCAATTTCAGCAGGAGCTCACTCAGCTCTCCGCTATGAATCATATGCAATCGACCATTCTGCAAAAGATTGCGGACATTGAAGAAATGCAAGAGTCCCTCCGCTTAGAAATGCGCCGTGTCACTTTTGAACTCGATCTTATGCAACAACGCCTGACTCGTCGCAAGGAGCGCTATGCCCGCTACGAGCCTCGCTGGTCACTCAATCCATTCCGCTGGTTTACACGTTCAGATCGCGCAGCCGAGCAATAATCGTGTTTTTTCATACGGAAAAAAATGACAATTAGAAGAAGAACCTCGACAGCGGTAGTCTCCCCATGTTCTATTGTGATAAAATGGTACTATATGAACTGACTGAAAATCAGGACTATTTACATTCCACCAAAAAAGGACTGGGGCTTTCGTTGTGAGAAAATTGCATATTACTTCGGTAAAGCCGGGCGATGTCATTGCCAAGAGCGTGTTCCAAGAAAATGGGAACGTTCTGCTGGGGATCGGGGTACAACTAACTCCCCGTTACATTGAACGCCTTGTTCAATTGGGAATTGATACCCTTTACATTCAAGACAAGCATACTGAAGATATCATGCCGGAAGATGTAATCCGCGATGAGACGCGTAAAGAAGCCGTGGATGCCGTGTACAAAACGATGACCACCCTCATGGACCAGCCGCAGATCAAGCGCCGTACGTCCGCACCTGATTTCGGGAGCAGTTTTCAAAAGGTTTTTCGGGAAATCTTTCAAGACTTGAGCAGTCGCAAGGACATCTTGGTCAACTTGTCCAGTCTTCACGTTTTGGATGGTTACCTTTTTCACCACGCTGTCAATGTCGCTGTTCTGTCTGGTGTGGTAGGGATGGCCAAAGGCTACAACCAGCAGCAGATGATGGAATTGGGCATTGGTGCTCTTTTGTTCGACATCGGCATGACACAGGTTCCTAAGGAGCTCTGGACCATGCGTACCGAGTTAAGCCCCGAAGAACGCCAACGTGTCCAATACCACACCGAAGAAGGCTTCCATATTTTGCGGAATCAACATAATATCTCGGTCGTCTCCGCACACTGTGCGCTGCAACACCACGAGAGATACAATGGAACAGGATATCCTCGTCAGCTCTGCGAGAAAAATATTCACGAGTATGCACGCATCGTCGCAATCGCGGATGTTTACGATGCCTTGGTTTCCCCGCGTCCATTTCGGAAAAGCTACTCGCCGAGTGATGCTACCGAGTACTTGTTCGCTACAGGAAACACCTATTTCGACCTCGACTTGCTCAAGCTATTCCTGCAGCACGTCGCGATTTATCCAATTGCCTCTACTGTATTGCTGAGTACAGGGCATACCGGGGTCGTTTCCAAAGTGAATCCATTGGCAGTGAATCGGCCCACGATCCGTATTTTAACCAATGAAGATGGATCTGAAGTAGCCACCACCTATGAAATCGATCTCTACGATAAAGAATGGATGAGCGTAACGATCGTCAAAACCTTATAGGCTCACGACAAAGCTGAGATTCATTATTCATCTCAGTTTTTTCATGCGTGGGTACGGGTTGTTTTCGTACGTTGCAAATACCCCGCAACTAAAACGAGAGCGACCAACCCAATTTTGATCACATATTCGAGCCAACTCATCCCTGCGACCCACTCACGCATCGTATTTTCCATGAGAATCATATTCGCCGCCGTCACTGCCAGGACACCTGAACCAATATAAACAAGCCATACAAAGCGCTCCATTGCCTTTAAAATGAGCTGGCTACCAAAAACCATGAGAGGCACACTGATCAAGAGGCCCAGCACGATGAGGACGACGTCGCCTTGCGCTGCCCCTGCAATAGCGAGTACATTGTCCAGTCCCATCATCACATCTGCCACAACAATCGTCTTGACCGCTTGGATCAAGTCTTCACTCGAGTTGATTGCTTCCTCTCGCTCGTCCTCGCGCAACAGGTTGTAGCTGATCCATAGCAGAATGATTCCGCCAATCAGGTACAAATACGGGATTTTCAGCAAATAAACAGCAAGAATCGTAGCGATTACGCGTACGATGATAGCAAGAAACGTTCCCCACAAAATGGCTTGTTTTCGTTGTTCGACAGGGAGCTTCCGGCAAGCGATGGCAATGACCACGGCATTATCTCCACTTAATACGAGGTTAATGGTAATGATGAGTAGCAGCGACGAAAAAAAAGCAGATTCAAACAAAGGATGCACCCTCCCTGAACTTTTTGAGCCCTACTCGCCACCCTTGTACGGTGCCCCTGATTTTTTGTATGATGGTAACGAGGAGGGTTGTCGAAATGTCGAAACAATTCGTTATAGAAGCGATCATGTTGGCTATCTACGGGGAGTTGATGGTCCCATCGCAACCAGTAGAATATCTGATACCCGCGTCGACAATCTATGAATTGGACGAATTTATCCAGAGTCCTGAACCTATCATGCCCTACTCTGCTGATGATCAGTATGTCCGACGGATTATGAAAGAAATGAGCCAATTTTTTGCCGATCCATTCAACCGCAAACGAATGGAAAAAGGACTGATCGCCCCATGGTCCAAGGTTCCCTTTTCTTTTCCGAACGGCGTGACCCTGACGGTCGTAAAAGTAGAGGACAACGCCATGTGGGGGGAGATATTTGATCCCGTAGAGACACAGCTATTGTTGACAGCCATGAAATTCGAGGCCCCGCTTCTCACAGACCAGCCTGATTATCAGGATCGGATATTGGAATATATCGTGCCCGTTCAATTTTACGATGTGGATGATTTTGATTTCGCGCTCGAGCAAGGAATCTCTTTGAACGACCTTCGTGAACCATAATCAAGAAGACAGACCGACGAGCCTGATGCTTGTCGGTCTGTTTTAAGTCTTTGCCTTACCACAAAAAAACGTTCTGAGTAGGTTTGTCCATGGTACAATATGGGTAAAGACATGGAAAGCGGTTCGGGGAGGAATTATGCACATGGAAATGACGAAAAGAAGCAACGGTTCGGATTGGGAAGCAGAAGCTGCTGTTGAACAACAGATTTTGTTTAAAATGGGGAATGAATATTACGGACTGTCGATTTCGCTCGTACGTGAGATCATCAAGCCGCTGCCCATTACACGTTTTCCAAAATCTCCACTTTATGTCGAAGGAGTCATTGATCTGCGTGGGCGGATCTTGCCGATCATCAACTTGCGGAAAATGTTTGATTTGGAACCTATGGAAGAAACAGATGATACTCGTTTTGTTGACTTGCAGATGGATGGTTTGAACATTGGAATTATCGTGGATGCGGTCTCTGAGGTCATGAATATTCCGCAGAGCATGATCGAGCCTGCACCACCCATTATCGCTGGTGTAGAGGGCAAGTATTTGCAAGGCATTGCCCGAATGAACGACAAGCTGATCATGCTGCTTGATGTGGATGAAATTTTTGGACAGTGGAAAAAGAAGTAAGTGGCAGTGTAAAGCCCAGTGCGCAGATGATGCACTGGGCTTTTTGCTCTTTTTATTCGTTCTATCCTACTCTCTGCCTCCGCTAGCTAAATATGCAAAGTTCACCCACACCATCTCTTCGATTCCCAAAATTTCTTTGAACAGGTCAACCGAGTCGTACAACAGTGAAGCCCCTGTGTCGTCATCGACGTTCGTCAACAACTGCAAATCAAAAAGGGAACGTAACTGCTGAATCTGCTTCGGACCCACGATCCGACTAAACGACTGCGGCTTGATACGTGTGATCCCTTTACCTACTTCTCGCCGATACAACTCCGAACGCACTACCCTCTCCAGTATGTCTTCATACTTTTGCCGAACGTCCTCGCTGTCTACAATTCCTTCCTGCAGGTCAATTTCTGGATAAAGCCTGCCAAACTCGGCTTCCGCCATTTCCACATCGAGCGAGTAGCTGATTGTCGCTGACGCAACCTCGAAGCCTGCATCGAACAAGCGAAAGCCCCAGCCGTTGTCCTCAGCGTCATGAAACCAGAGGAGGGGAACGAATTGCTTGGACAGTCTCAGCAAAAAATCAAGCGTCGTGGAGGTTTCCAGCCACTCATCCTGCAGGAAAAATGCATTCCAGTCGCTGTTGACGTTTCTGTGGAAGTATGGCTGCTCTGTCTTGGATAAGGCAATCAGTACTTTCGGTTCGTATTTGCGTGGATAAAGAATGCCGGTCGTGAACTCACCCATCCGTTTTCCACCGCTTTCTGGAAGGCTTCCCTGATCCTTTCTTCTTAGTCTATTCAGGCAACGCTTGTTTTTTGCTGTGATCTTTATCAAACGTGCTCGTGTGGATAATCGTATGTACCGCGCCCTCCCGCAACAGCTCGGAATAATACAAATGGAAATGCCTTGCCTTCCATTGTGGCGGCTCCTGCGCTAAATAACGTTCATTCCAATCCAGGAGGGCAAGCTCATCCCCACTGCGATGCGGACCACGTGCCAGCGTAATATGTGGCCGATACCTCTTCCGATCGTAGGACAAGCCTTCGTGCAACTCAAACCGTCTGCCCAACAATAAATGCAGCTGTTTGAGAGGAGAAAGTTGGCCGCGCAGTCCCAGCCAAAGCACACGTGGATGCAGGGCATTCGGAAAAACCCCAAAGCTGCCAACACCCAGGGTAAATGGCTGGATGATCGCGCTGACGATATCCATATCCTCGCTGATAGCGGGAACGAGTAACTCATCTACTTCACCAAGAAAATGCAGAGTCAGATGCAAATTAGCGAGGGACTGCCACCTGTCCGCAGACACATCTTGCTTCAACCGTTTTTGAACATCGGCAATATAAGCGGCAGCCTCAGCGGGAATATCCAATGCTATGAATAAACGCATTTCTGTCCTCCTTCGAAAAAAATAGCCCTCCTGTGACGGAGAGCCATTTGTCTTTCATGCCGCTTTAGGCAGCCATCATCTTTCCGGTTACGATTCCCAAAACACTCCTGACATATTCCGCAAGACGGTTCGTTCCAGGCTGGTAAGTAAAGCGCAGGGTCAGTTCACTATGACCGACATGGCCAGCGGGAGGGATATTCCAGAAGTACTCTCCTTCCCCGTATAAAAACTCTTCAATGCGCTGCTTCTTTCCTTCGATATCGATACTCGGATCATACGTCAAGGAAAACTTCATCATGACAGAAAACGAATCTGTCCAAACGTGATCACGCTTATGTAATTTCCCATGGATAACAACTAAACCGGCTTCTCCCCACAGATTGTACTCGAGCAAAGCCTGAAACTGCGGATGTACTTGCAGCTCCAAGGCAGGAAGCCCTCCTTCGATCGTAAGTGCATGACGTTGTGCCAGTTGCTCAACCTCCCCTTGAAAACGGTGGGCGCATTCAGAAACAGCCTGGAACAAATTGGGTTCAACAGCGTACATCGTCGTCACCTCTCCCCAATGGAATGTCTGTCTTACCTAATTCGAATTCCCGCTTGTCGTATCCTTTGTTGAAAAATGACTTATTTACCCATATTTCATCGAAGACGAAAAAATTCCAGGGAGAGTCTTTTTTCACAATCTCACAACAATTACAGGTAAGGGACAGGCATCCCTGGAAACGCTTTCGAAAACACCTGCGCGAGATGCTCCTGTACCTCTTCATCCAGCTCCAAATGATAGAGGCGACCGCTCTCATAACGCAGCAGTGGATAGGCGCCCACCTGCAAGGGAGAAGCGTCCTGTGTCTGCACGTACTCCGGCAAGGTCATCAAAAAGCGCGAGAACGGATTCGCTTCATCCTCTGACATGTGAACAACCTCGAATAAATGCGAGAGACTAGGCGTCAGCACGATCATTGCGTAATCGCCCTCTTCCGCAGCCCATACGGTAAAGGACGTATCCCGGACTTCGCTGCGGGCGTGCCTGCGCATGACCCATATTGCTTGCTGCACAGTACTCATCAATAAATGCTGGGCCCCTTCTTCACCATGGACATCTCTCATGTGCTTGTAACGCAATATGAAGGCCATCCCCGATTCCGTAAAAACGGATGCAGGCAAGCTCATCGCCGAGATGCTTTCAGTCTCTTCCTCACGCACCTGCACCTCTTCCGGGAGTGTATCGGGAGTCCCCTCATAGAGCGCCTGAATCATCTCACGTGTCCGAGCCACTTCCGCTGGGGAAAAAGAAACCGACTCGGAATAGATATGGGTAAGTTTACGATCCGCGTAAGCCAAGTAGTGTAAAGAAGTATACGGCTGCTCGATCATTCTCAAGGCCATGCTTCGCTCATCAGCACGCGCTATGTCGAACGTCAAGGGAAAACCAAGCGGATTCAGCGGGTCCGAAAGTGTCCAAATGACCGCGAGCAGTTTATTTTGATACGTCTTGAATTCGAGCGAAACGGCATCTCTCGTCTGCTCACTGAAAGCATCCACCGATTCGAACACCAAATACAGCTCCACTACGCCAGTGCCACTAAGACGGACAAAGTAAGGAAGACCCTCTTCTTCTGCCAGCTTGTACAAATCGTGATAAACCACGGGGTCGAGTACCTCTCCCTGCGTTGACTCGTCTAGAGAGCACAGGGTGTCATCGGGGGTTAGCGGAGGAAAAAAATCGTCGTTCATGCGTTATTCCTCCTGTTTTCCCCAGTCTTTTAGCAATGCCCAATTGTCCATTTGTTTTAAGAGAGTCCGATCTGTCGCGTCAATGTGGACAGGGGTGATCGCAATATAACCGTGCTTGAGCAAATCATAGTCCAGCGGCTCCGCCAGTGGCATGACTTGAGGATACTCGCGTGCCAAATAATAGCCTTCTGCTTCTTCGCTATATTTGTCTTCATAGTGGTTCATGGACAAGGTGGCCGGAACCATTCCTTTCACCTCAGCCAGCGGCACATGCGGGATATTGATATTCCAGAATACCTCTGACGCCAGTTCCCCTTTGACCGCAAGATCGCTGAATTCTTTTACGAGCGGACGAATCATCTCCACTACATCGCCGTAGTTGTCTTGATCGAACCAGTTATCATAGGAAAGGGCAACACCAGGAACACCCAAGATTACCGCCTCCCTGGCACCGCTGCACGTACCGGAGTAATAAATATCACGTCCGAGATTGGTCCCGACGTTAATCCCCGAGAATACGATATCCGGCTTTTTCCCATGTTCAAACAAGAGATGGTAAGCAGCTTTTACACAGTCAGCAGGGTTACCATTGACCGCCCACGCTTTCACCGGCATTCCGTAAAAATCACGCTGTTCAGGCGAGAGTGCACTCCGATAAGTGATTCCGTGTCCGACCCCGCTTTTCTCTTCAACCGGTGCTACTATATAGACTTCCGCTCCCTCCAAAGTGAGCAAAGCTTCTACTAACCGCTTGATACCAAGAGCATCGATGCCATCATCATTCGTAACCAAGATCCGCAAAATAGGGTCTCCTCCTTTAACCATAGCGTTGCCACTTGCTGAGACGTTATTTTTCTTATTGTACTGTAGAAAACGAGGCTGCGCCACGCTTCCCCCAAAAACGAAAGGACCCCAATCATATTGGGGCCCTGGCTATTCTTCTACAATATCTTTCCATCGTTCGCGCCAAACAATCCCTTCGCGAATCCACTCTTCTACTTGACGCTGCTTTTCCTCCGAGATTCCGATCAGGCAAGCGATGCGGGCAATCTCTTTTGTCTCCGACGGGGATAGCTTCCGATCGATCAATGCCATGTGGTAGAGCTTGCGCATCATAACGAGCTTTTCAGCCTGGGTCATGGCTACCAGGTCTTCCACGATGACCTCCGGACGCTTCGGATAGTCCATATCATCCATCAAAATTTGTCGTTCTTTCAATGTAAAATGCTCCGAATTCACGATTTCATGAATACGATCCATTTCTTTATTTCCTATATAACCGTCGGCGTGCCCGACGCAGATCATCAAGCGAATGGACGCAAACAAAATGTGTTTGTCCTTTTCGATTTTGGTATACACCGGCATAGCTCCTCCTCAAAGAACTTTATGAGCATAATAAATATCTACATATGATAATACGATGAAAAACGAAAGCGGTTTCACATGATTATGTGACAAATTTATGCTATTCCCTAACAAAAATGCCCCTGAAATCAATCCAGCCATAGGCATCCAGACTTACACCAGATAACCGTGGATGAGCAAGCATTTCTACCCGATTCGAATATAGCGGGACAAACGTACTGCAAGCCGCAAGCGCATGCATGATGCTCTCTACGCAAGCTTGTCGGTCTTGTTCTGTTCGGGCGCACGACATGCGACTCATCCAATACGCAATCTCTTCCTTTCCACGCGGATCTAAATGATGAGAAATACTCAACGCACCAGCGTGTAGAAATTCTCGTAACGACAGCTCGGCCCTTTCATCTACATTCGCACTATCCACAACTAAATCGGCCTCTTGCAATAACGAAGGCGAGGCAAGCTCCTCCGGGGATGCATACCTGATCTCTATGGCAATTCCGTATTCCTTGCACGTTTTCTGAATCCACCGGGCATCTTCTATATGATCGGAGTCTGGATACGTATAGAGTGACAGCGCCTCTCCCTGATACCCGCTCTCTTTGAAAATACGAGCCAACTCCTGTGAATCCGGCACTTCTCTTTTTTCTTGGAACGAATCGGTTTTACCCCAGATGACTGCATGCTCCCTCGTTCCCTGTAGCTCTTGTCTCAAAGCTTGTCCACAAACGATAGCGACCATGAGACTCCGAAATTCGCGATCTGACAGCGGACCATTTTTTGCTCCGTTCAAGCTGACGTATTGAAAACAATCTTCCAATCTCCCAACGTCACTCCATGCCAGAAAGCTCCTATCGCAATGTTCATCCAAAGCCGTTACGGATAGCGTGCTTTCATCTGCATGCGCTTCTACTGCCATTCCAGGTACGCACCAGATTTCGATTCGGTCCAAGAACGGCCTTCCCCCAAAATAAGGCGTGAACGCTTCCAGCACGAGCATGGAATCATCGTTGCGGACTACACGAAACGGCCCCGTTCCTACTGGCATTTGCGCAAATTGCTCCCCCATCTCCTGAACGTAATCACAGGGGACTATTGCCATATATTCCTTGCTTAGTGCCTGTAAAAACAATTCATCCGGCATATACAAAGAAATCGTCAATACGTAGTCATCTTTGACGGTAATCGATTCGATGGAAGCGGCTAGCCAGCGATGTTTATAGGAATGCTCCATCAAACGAAGTAAAGAAAAGCGCACATCATCGGCAACAAGTGGTCGGCCATGATGGAATAAGACACCTTTCCGCAAGTAAAAAGTCCACTGCTTTCCTTCCTCACTAGCCTCCCAATAAAAAGCGATAGCGGGTTCAATCCGTCTCGTGACTGGATCAAACTGGACCAGACAATCAAATAGCTGCTTGACCATATGTGACTCGGAGCGCAGGAGAATATGAATCGGATCAAGCCCTGCGAATGGTCGACTGTAAAACAAACGCAAGGTATCGACTCTGCCCTTACTTCCCTTTTCCCGCTTCACACGATGCCCAAACTGACTATTCATCCATCGTGAAAAATTTTCACCCAAAGCTTGCAAATTTACCCCATATTCGTCGATCATCTCCCGTGCAGCACGAATCTCTCCTTTTTGCACGAGTTCTTTGGCTACGCTCATGATCAGGTCTTCGGGCGCGAGCAAGCATGTCAAAACAGATCGGTTTCCTCGCCCTCTCCCCGGCTGCCAGATTACCCATCCATGGCTTTGCATTTTTTTCAAAGTCAGTGTCGCATTCCGCAACGTACAAAATAAAACCGAAGCAACTTCAGCTAACGATATGTCATGCGGGCGCCCTATCGTTTCATCAGGCCGCCCCGCACATAAACGGATGTATTGTTCAACGAGTTGCATCTTGCCACCACCAATTCGCCCATAAAACATGAAAAAGCTATTCGCCTAATCGTACGCTTTTTCTCCGGTCTTTGCCACCTTACAATTCTAAAAACACCAACTAACCGGAAAAAGCCGAAAGAAAGGATTTTTCTTATGCCACACATTCCGCATGCTCTCAGTCGATTCTTTGCTGTGTATCCGACACTCCTCTGGGTCCGTCTATTCGGCGAAACGCTCACTTCACTATCCAGCGCCATGATCGCCCCGTTTCTCGTATTGTACTTGAGCGAGAACATCGGCGGCTCTGTCACCATGACCATGCTCGTCATTGGTTTGCAGCCCTTCTCCGAGATTTTGCTGACGCTATTTGCTGGTGGCATCACGGACCGCTATCGCCGAAAATCAATCATGCTACTCGCCTTGTTCCTGCAAGGCTTCGCCATGTTGGGAATGGCTTGGGCAGACTCTATGCTGGGCTTTGCGATCCTGTATATCATCAACGGCACTGGCCGCTCGCTGTTTATCCCTGTCAGCCGTGCGCATCTTGCTGATACGATTTCCGCTGCACATATGGCCGCTGCCTTTGCTCTTCTCAATACTTCCAGTAGTATCGGGGCCGCATTGGGACCTTTAGTCGGTGTCATCATTTATAAGTACGATCCTGCTATGGCATTTTTGTTTACTGCGATCTCACTATTAATCTATGCTCTTGCCGTTTGGTGGAAAATCCCGCAAACTCCGCTGCCAGAAGCTCCCGTTGTGGAAGCAGCAGACGTACGTTCACGCAGCTCCTGGCATGCTTATCGACCAGCCCTTGCCATCATGCTGCTGTCTTTGCCAATCAGTCTGTTTTACGCCCAAACCGAGACAAATCTCCAGCTACATCTCAAATACACGCTGCCAGACTATTTGCAAACTCTCGCTTTGCTCATTGCGGTAAAAGGGGGCCTGCTGCTCCTGTTCGAGTACTTGCTCGTCAAATGGACCCAGCACTTGCCGGCTCGCCTGTTGATTAGCGGCTCGTACATTTGTTTTCTCATCGTATCCTTGGGCTATGCCTTCATCGACAACGTGCCTGTCCTTCTCGCCTTGCAAGTGTTGCTCGTCATCGGAGAAAGTATTGGTCTGACTCAGTTAATGGCCTTCGTCACCCGGATATCACCTGTTACGATGCGCGGGCGGTACTTTGCGATTACGGGAACGCACTGGGACATTTCCCGTACGTGCGGACCGTACTTGGGTAGCCTTGTCTTGCTGCATTATGGCGGCACGATCCTTTTCACCATTGCCGCAGGCATTCTCTTGATCGGTGCTGGATTCATGTACGTGTATCTTTCCACAAACGAAAAAGCCTCCCCGTTTGAACAGGAAGGCTGATTCGATCCGATTAGGTTAATAAGAAGCGATCTTCACTGAAGCTTTCTCCACCGCGGGCTGTTTCGAATGCGCGAAGCAGATCCTGCGGTTTCATCGTCCGTTTTTTCTCATCCGGAATGTCGAGGATGATTCCCCCATCGTGGAGCATCAACAGGCGATTCCCCATGTTCAACGCTTGTTCCATATTATGCGTGACCATAATTGTCGTCAGTTTATGGCGTTCCACGATTTTTTCCGTTAAATCTACAATCAACTGCGCCCGTTTCGGGTCAAGCGCTGCTGTATGCTCATCGAGAAGCAAAATCTTTGGCTCCGTGAAGGTAGCCATCAACAGGCTCAGTGCTTGGCGCTGTCCCCCTGAGAGAAAACCAACTTTGGTCTTCAAACGGTTCTCCAGCCCCTGATCCAGCTGCTTGAGCTGCTCACGGAACAGCTCTCGCTTCTGGTTATTCACCCCAAATCCAAGTGTACGACGTTTTCCCCGCCCCAATGCGATTGCCAAATTTTCCTCAATCGTCATGTTCGGCGCTGTACCTGCCATCGGGTCCTGAAACACACGGCCGATCAGACCTGCGCGTTGGTGCTCTGCCAAGCGGGTGACATCTTTGCCGTCAATCGTAATGCTTCCGTTATCTGGCGTCAGTCCACCAGAGATCATGTTCATCATCGTCGATTTACCGGCACCATTACTACCAATAACGGTGATGAACTCTCCCTTCTTAACGTGCAGATTGACGTTTCGAAGCGCGATCTTTTCATTCACAGTTCCTGCGTTGAATACTTTGTTGACGTTTGTAATTTTAAGCATCGCTGCTTCCTCCCCTTGCCGAGCGTACCGCTTGCTTTTTCCAGATGCCTTTTGCCACAGTAGGTACTGTCAGGGCGATGATAACAATCAGGGCAGTAATCAGCTTCATGTCAGAAGGATTGAGTCCTGCATCCAGAGCAAGGGCAATGACCAAGCGGTACACAATCGAGCCGAGAATGACAGCAAGCGTCACTCGGAAAATCGAAGAGCTGCCAAACAATACTTCCCCGACAATAACGGAAGCGAGACCGATGACGATCATCCCGATCCCCATTCCTACATCCGCAAAGCCTTGGTATTGGGCTACCCACGCACCAGCTAACGCTACCAAGCCATTGGAGAGAGCCAAACCGATAATCGTTGTCGAATCCGTGTTTACCCCAAAGCTGCGGATCATCTTCGAATTGTCACCTGTCGCACGCAAATCCAGACCCATATCCGTATGAAGGAACCAGTCAATGATGAGCTTCAACACCAGAACACCTACGATAAAGACGATTGCTACACCTGTCAGCAAGGTAACTCCACCTACGGCCAGGTTCGGAATGCCCATATCCTTCACATAAGTGAACAAGGTATCTTCCCGCAAAAGAGGCAAATTCGCTTTTCCCATGACACGCAAATTGATCGAGTACAAGGCAATCATCGTCAAGATCCCCGCCAAAAGTGCGTTAATCTTTCCTTTGGTATGCAAGACGCCCGTAAAAGCTCCTGCCAAACCACCTACGATGAAAGCCAGCAGGGTGGCCAAAAACGGATTGGTACCATCGATAATGAATTTGGCTGCGATTGCGCCTCCCAAGGCAAAACTACCATCTACGGTCAAGTCAGGAACGTTTAGGACTCGGAAGGTCAGATATACACCGAGAGCCAAGATACCAAATAATAAACCTTGCTCAATGGCTCCCATTATTGCCAGTTGATTCATAGAAGAAATCCTCCAATTACTGCATTTATTACTCGATCACTTGTCCAGCACGGTCGAGCATGGCTTGCGGAATCGTCACACCCATTTTTTCCGCCGCTTTCTTGTTCAATACGAGCTTCATGTCTGCTTGCACTTCAACAGCCATATCAGCCGGCTTCGCTTCACCCTTCAGGATTTTTGTTGCCATATCAGCTGTTTGCTCGCCCAGCTTTGTGTAGTCGATCCCGTAAGTGGCAATCGCTCCGCTCTTCACAGAGTTTTCTTCACCAGCGATGACCGGAATTTTTTGTGCTTCAGCGACACCGATAACAGCTGCAATCGAAGAGACGACCATGTTGTCAGTCGGTACGTAGAAAGCATCTACTTTGCCGACCATGGACTCAGCTGCTTGCTTCACTTCTGTCGCGCTCGTAATCGCCGCTTCTTTAATCTCTAAACCAAGCTTGCCGGCTACTGCTTTTGCCGCATCTACCTGTACTTTGGAGTTGACTTCGCCAGAACTATAAATGATTCCAACAGATTTCGCATCAGCTTTCATTTCTTTGATCAGCTTCAATTGCTCTTCAACTGGATTCATATCCGATGTACCAGTTACGTTTGCTCCCGGCTTGTCCATCGCTGCTACCAGACCAGCTTCTACCGGGTCTGTTACCGCAGTAAACAGGATCGGAATCTCTTTGCTGGTTTGTGCAGCAGCCTGTGCCGTTGGAGTCGCAATGGCCAACACCAAATCTACTTTGTCAGCCTCGAATTTTTGGGCAATCTGAATGGCTGTATCCATGCTCGCTTGAGCGGATTGCACATCGATTTTTACTTGCTTGTCTTTTTCGTAACCATTTTTAGCCAGTTGGCTGATAAAGCCCTCTCTCGCTGCATCCAAAGCAGGGTGTTCAACGAATTGGGCAATCCCAATTGTCAACTGCTTGGTTTCAGTAGACGGAGCAGGCGCCGTCGTGGTAGCAGGAGCGGGTGTAGAATTGTTTGCAGGGGTAGTGCTTTGCTGTCCACAAGCGGTAACAGACAAAAGCAATAAAGGAAATAAAAAACTCTGAAAAATTTTAATACTCTTCTTTTGTTTGAACATTTAGTGAATTCCCCCTCGTGAATTTTTTTTTACAGTTTAACATGGATAAAACGGTTTTAAAAGAATAAAAAGAGAGCATGACGCTCTCTTTTTACTTGATGATTTCTTTCGCCTGTTGTTTGAGTGCCTCAGAAATAGTGAGCCCAAACTTTGCAGCAGCTGTTTCATTAATATACAAATCAGCTTGTTTCGAAATCTCTACAGGAGTATCAGCAACCGTCTGCCCTTTTAAGATACGGGCAGCCATATCGCCTGTTTGTTTACCGATTTGGTAGTAATCAATCCCGTAAGTAGCAACCGCTCCACGTTTCACTGTATCGGTATCAGAAGCAAATACAGGAATTTTGTTTTCCTCTGCTGCTCCCAGTACCGCTTCAAAAGAAGATACGACGGTGTTGTCAATTGGGATAATAATGGCATCTGCTTTACTAGCAAGACTTTGAGCTGCAAGCTGCACTTCGGATAACTGCGAAATGCCTGCCTTGATGATTTCTACGCCTTCTTTTTGCGCTGCGTCTTCCAATTCTTTGACCTGTACCTCTGAGTTAATTTCGGAAGTCGTATAGATCACGCCCAGCTTTTTCAGCTCAGGCAGGAAGGTTTTCACCAGCTTCAATTGTTGTTCCATCGATACTTTATCGGACGTCCCGGTCACGTTTTTGTCTGGTTTTTCCAGACTGCCAACCAGTTGAGCCGAGATCGGGTCTGTTACGGAACTGAAAATAACAGGTTTGTCAGCAATCGCCTTGGCTGCAGCCTGAGCGGATGGCGTCGCAATCGCTACGACAATATCCTTCTTATCTCCGGCATACTTCTGTGCGATCGAGACTGTATTGTTCATGTCACCATGGGCGTTCTGGGAGTCTACCTCCAAGTTCTTGCCCTCTTCGTAGCCAGCGTCCTTCAGACCATCCAAAATTCCTTTATGAATAGCATCCAGCGCAGGGTGCTCCACGAATTGCGTCAGCCCCAGCTTCACTGTTTGCCCTTGGCCTGTCGTTGCCGCTGTCTCTGTTTTCCCACCTGTTTCGTTACCACATGCTGCCAAAGAAAACGCCAGCAATGCGGTCAGTACCATACTGACTGCTCGTCTCATCTGTACTTCCTCCTCTAGTCTCTGCTCTTTCGCTGCTCCTAATCACCCTAAGTAATTAGGCTCATTGCCATCTATGCAACTTGTGTCCCATTATAGCAATTATATTACGCATTGAGAAGCCCCCTTTCCTCACTTACGTGGAACCGATTTCTTCCTCTGCTTTGCCGACTTTCTTTACATATACCCTGGTGATTCTGTAATGGTCGACCTCTCCCACGACAAATTCGTACTTTCCCTCTTTTACCCGATCTCCCACGCGCGGCGGATGGTCGATCTGCATGTAAATCCAGCCAGCAAGTGTATCTACATCGCTCGACTCCAATTCGATGTCCAGATAATCGCCCACTTCTTCCAATAACATACGCCCGTCCAATGACAGCATGCCGTCGCTTCGTTCTACCTCTGGGCGTTCATCGTCAAACTCGTCCTGAATGTCACCAACAATTTCTTCCATTATATCTTCCAGGGTCACCAGGCCCGCAGTGCCCCCATACTCGTCAATGATAATTGCCATTTGACCTCGTTGTTTTTGCAGCATGGTTAACAATCGGCTGATCGAAATCGTCTCCGGTACCGTCAAAATCGGACGCATGAAGGTCTGAAGATCATGACTCTCTCCTTCCAGAAGCCCTGTCAGCATATCCTTGATGTGCAAACTCCCCACAACATGATCTTTGTCACCATCCACTACTGGATAACGGGTAAAACGTCCGTTTTGGACATGCTTCACGTTCTCGTCAAAAGGATCGCGCAGGTTCAGGACAACCATATCCGTACGCGGAACCATGATTTCTCTTGCCATCGTCTCCGAGAAATCAAAAATATTGTCAACCAGCATCAGCTCGGTTTGATCAATCAAGCCGCTTTTATGACTTTCATTGACAAGAATGCGTATCTCTTCTTCTGTATGTGCTTCCTGATGCGGCTCCAAAGATATATGAAAAAGCCCAAGAAAATGGCTCGCGGACCAGTTCAGCATTTGAATAAAGGGATACATGATTTTGTAAAAGAGTTGGATCGGCTTCGCTACTGCCAGTACCACCTTTTCGGAGTATTGAATAGCCAATGTCTTCGGAGCCAGTTCCCCCAGTACAATATGCAAAAACGTAATCACCGAAAAAGCAATAATAAAGGAAATACTGGTAACAACCGTTTCATTTAAATGGAAGTATCGAAAAACGGGATGCAGAAGATGCGCAACAGCAGGCTCTCCTAGCCAACCGAGTCCTAATGAAGCAAGCGTAATGCCAAGTTGGCACGCAGAGAGGTAGGCATCCAAATTGTGCAGGACCCTCTCGACGTCGACAGCGCGCTTGTTTCCTTCCGCTGCGAGCTGTGCAATGCGCGACTCCCTTACTTTTACGATCGCGAATTCAGTCGCAACAAAGAACCCGTTCAGGAGTACGAGGATCATGACCAAGATCAAATTAAACAAGCTTCCCCAAATTGCCATGCTCCCCTCCATCCTTTCCATCCATGCTTTGGGATATTGTTTCCCATCGTAGCCAAAATGTTACCTGTTCGTTTTTCTTTCTTTTTGAGATTGTGATACCATAGTGCTGATTCCTATGCCTTTTGTAACGAGGTGAGTCTATTGTCCTACCGTCCAGACCTGCCCTTGATCGTTCAAAGCGATCGGACGATATTGTTGGAAACGCAACATCCTTTATTTTCCGAGGCCAGACAAGCTATCAGCGGTTTTACTGAGCTAATCAAGAACCCAGAATACATCCATACCTATCGGATTACCCCTTTATCGCTTTGGAATGCGGCTGCATCCGGTCTCACATCACAAGAGGTAACAGACGTGCTTGGCAACTACAGCAAATACGGTGTCCCGCCAACCATTGTCAAAGAAATTGAAGATACGATGCGAAAATACGGCTTGTTTCGTTTGGAACGCATTGGTGATCAACTCGTATTAATGAGTGAAGACCCGCTTCTTTTAGCAGAGGTGACTAGTTATCAATCAATCGCTGTTCTTTTTGAGAGTGAATTTGTCATCAAAAGCTATGCGCGCGGGTTGATCAAACAAGAGCTGATCAAGCTCGGGTTTCCTGTACAAGATTTGGCGGGCTATACAGAAGGCGAATCCTGTGCAGTCAGCTTGCGGGAAACGACATCTCGAGGCAAAGCATTCTCTTTGCGTTCTTATCAAAAAGAAGCTGTCGATGCCTTCTATTCCGGAGGCGCTGTGACCGGGGGAAGCGGCGTTCTCGTCCTCCCCTGTGGTGCAGGAAAAACAGTCATTGGACTTGGTGCCATTTGCCAATTGCAAACAGCCACCCTCATTTTGACCACGAATACGACATCGGTTCGCCAGTGGATCGCTGAGCTCTTGGACAAAACAGGACTTGATCCAAATATGGTCGGGGAATACACTGGTGACAACAAAGAAGTCAAGCCAATAACTGTGGCAACTTATCAAATTCTTACATACCGCCCCACCGCCGAAGATGATTTTCCTCATCTGAAACTCTTTTCAGAGCGCGACTGGGGGCTTATTATTTACGATGAGGTGCATTTGTTGCCCGCACCCATCTTTCGTGTAACTTCTGGGATTCAAGCCACTCGCAGACTTGGGCTGACTGCTACTCTCGTTCGGGAAGACGGGCGGGAAGAAGATGTTTTCACGCTAATCGGTCCAAAAAAGTACGAGGTTCCGTGGAAAGTCATGGAAGAGCAAGGCTGGATCGCAGAGGCGCATTGCCGAGAAATTCGACTCCCCTTTGAGCCGAAGTGGCGAGAGGCCTATGCACATGCATCCGCTCGTCAAAAGTTTCGCATTGCAGCGGAAAATCCCAAAAAACTGGAGGTCGTCCGCGAGCTATTGGAGAGGCACGCCCACGATCGCGTTTTGATCATCGGGCAATATATCGATCAGCTTGAACAAATGGCAACGGCCCTTCAACTGCCACTCATTACAGGAAAAGTACCGGACAAAGAACGCGAGCTTTTGTACACGCAGTTTAAAAAAGGGGAAATTACACGCCTGATCGTATCCAAGGTAGCCAACTTTGCGGTTGATTTGCCTGACGCCAACGTCGCGATCCAAATTTCCGGGACGTATGGTTCCAGACAAGAAGAGGCACAGCGCCTGGGACGTATCTTAAGGCCCAAAACAGACGACAACACCGCCCATTTTTATACATTGGTAACGCGAGACACGAGAGAACAGGAATTTTCGCTCCATCGCCAGCTTTTTCTGGTCGAACAGGGCTATCCATACGATATTATAGAAATCGAAACGCTGGTCTGAAACGTTTACGAATAACCAGCGTCTCATAGAGGGAAGGGAGGCCAAAGATTCAATGCAATCCGACGCCGAAATCATTCAGCGGATTCTTCAAGGCGACATCGAAGCGTATCGCGACCTCATCCAGCGATATCAGCATATGATATACGTTTTCATTTACAAAATGGTAAACAATCGCTCTGATGCAGAGGATCTCACTCAAGAAGTATTTGTTAAAGCGTATGAAAAATTGTCCACATTCCGTGGGGACAGCCAGTTTTCTTCTTGGTTACATACGCTTGCCCGAAATAAGAGCATCGACTTCTTGCGTCGCCGAAAGTATCATGACTCGGATGAACAATTGGCCTATGTGCCATCTAATACACGGGACGAATCCCCTCAGGAATCGCTCATGACAAAAGAGCAACGTCGAGAAATTCAGGAAGCCTTTGCTCTACTGTCAGATTCTTATCGTGAAGTGATCGTCCTTCGCTGTACGCACGAATATCCGTTTGAAAAAATAGCTACGCTCCTCGGCATCGCCGAATCTACAGCTCGCGTCCGTTACTTGCGTGCTCGTCAGGAACTCGCAAAATTGTTATCCCGCAAGGAAGGGGGGCTCGTACATGAACTGCCAGGCATTTAGAAAAGCATGGCTAGATGACACAGATAGCGATTCATACTCACATATTGAAACCTGTGACGAATGCATCGCTTGGATAGAAACGCAAATGACAACAGAAGAGGAGGTGCAGTTCTTGAAGGAGGTTCCACTGCCTCAAGCGAACCTGGAAGACAGAATCATGCAAGCAATCTACCAGACCGCCGGAAAAGGTGTACCCCCTCACGCCGCTACTGCATCTTCAGAACAACAAACGAGTACAGTGATTTCAAAGCCAAACAAGCGTTGGACCAAAGGCTTCCCTTCATACGCCTGGGTTAGCGCAGCGGCAGTCTTGCTCGCAGTCGGTTTCGTCGGTTACCAACAACTGACACCAAGTAATATTCAAATGGCTGCCATACAAGAAAACGGAATGAAAGACACCAGGAACACGATTGCATACGACGAAACGGAATCAAAATCGGAACCGCAAGCTCCAGCACCTGCTATCGCTTCCCTACCAGCAGCTGCTGATAGTCCGACGATGAAAAAAGCAGAAAGCAATCCAGAGTCTGCGGCTACACAATCGCAGGTCGCTCCGACTGCGCCTGCAAAAGATACACCTCCTGCCTCACCTGCCCAATCGAACAATGCGATTGCAATGGTGAAACCTGAGGAAAAAGCAACCACACCAGAGCCACGTACGATCAATAAAGACGGGCAGAACAGCGTGGCATCTCGCGGATTACAGGGGAACTCAGCTGATCAAGCGGCAAAAGCGAAATCAGAAGTTCCAGCGGAGTCAGCTAATACGGGTAACCATATAGCCGCTAAGGAAGCCAATGGCGCTGCTGCTGAGAATCCTACGACATTTGGGATCGCTTCCCAATTGGAACCAGACACAGCTGATGGCGGTTCGACTGAGAACGCATTGGTCGGTCCAACGTTGCCAACGGCAGCGAAGCAGCCCATTACGCTCTCTTCCTTCACAGATTTGAACACCGCTGTACAAGCATCAGATATGCCCGTTCCAGCCCTGTCGCAATCACCGAATGGGTTCTCGATGAGTACGGTATCGGTCCAATATGAATCCGAAACCAGCCAGAAGGTGACTCGCTTAACTTCAGATTACAAGCGAAACAACGACTGGATTCGCATAGATGTTGTGCGAAATACTGAAGGCAAGCGCAGCCTCTCTATCCCAGGTACTTTCTCGGCTACCCAGTTGTTCGCGGTCAACGGAGAGCAAGCTATTGCTGTTTCTTTTGATCAAACGGATTCAAAAGCATCAACAGCCCAGCACTCGGCTCATTTTAACGCTCAATCCGACAACCAATCGTTGTATGTAGTCATGACGGCACATGGTGTCACCTTAAATGAATTAATGGATGCTGCCAAACATATCACATGGAATCCGTAAAAAGATCCCTACGATTAGAAAAGACACGACTTGATTTTCAGGATCGTGTCTTTTTTCTGTTCTGTCTTTTGATCCAATCCAACTTACGATATATTGAAGGAAGATAATTCTGAGGAGCTAACGAATGGACAAGTTTCACATCTGCTTCGGCCTATCTGCCTACGGTACACTTCGATCCGTCTTCCGCAAACAGAATCTACTACAAACGGAAAGCATCATCTGTATCGAGGATGATTTTTCAGTTGGACCGCCTCTACGCCGGTTAGAGATTCGATTGAAGTAAAAAAACGCTGTCCTCTTTCGCAAAGTGACAGCGTTTTTTCCTACTTTTAATGCTTTTGATTTTTCTCCTGATTCCACTGCTTGATCTGCTCGATGATTTCCCGAATTTGATTGCGTGCTTCCATATGCTCAGGCTCGCTTCCCCAATGCTGAATCAGCGGTGGCATTGCTTTTGCCATTGTCGTGTACAGGCACCATATTTTCACCATCTCTACGCGCTCAGGGGTCGCTTCTCCTGTCAACAGCTCTGTAAATTTATGAACTAGATCCTCCAATTCAGGGACCAACGCTTCTTTTTTCTCGTCCATGTCAGTTACCTCACTTTCGGGAACTTTTCTATTTGTATCCTTGGTTTATTTTACGAAAAAACACCCACGCGGAAAAGGAAGATTTTTCAGGTGGGATCGGTTACGCTTAAGCTATCAGAGAATCGAGGTGAAAACTTATCAAAGGCATTTGTATTCGACTGGTGCCAACAACCAGAGATAATTGGCAAGATGCATTACGCTTGCAGGTACAAGATGAGCAGCAGCGCTTTGTTCCGTCTGTTGCCGTTTCACTGGCGAAGGTCCATATCCGACCTGATGGTGACAACTGCGAATATGAACCATTTTGCTTGTATGATGCTGATAAAATGGTTGGGTTTGTCATGATTACCTATGACGCCTCAACAGATTGGTGTTACTGGTTCAACGGTTTTTTGATCGATCACCGGTGCCAAGGTAAAGGATATGGCAGAGCGGCTCTCGCAGCGATCCTGGATACGGTTCGGAACCGTTTCCCACAAAGCAGATTTATCAACCTGACCGTATGCCCGGACAATGCAGGTGCTAGACATTTATACAGTCAAACCGGTTTTGAAGAAACGGGCGACGTATACGATGGAGAGATTGTCTACAGACTCACATTATGAAGTGCATGAACAAAAACCGCCAGAAATTGGCGGTTTTCATGCGTATAGCTATTTCGTTTCTGGTACCATGAATTGCAAAAGACCAAATGCCACTCCTGCCGTCAATAGTGCACTCCAGATAATAATGCCCACCGACATCCACAGCATGAGCTTTTTCGTAGGGGCTCCCAGCGAGATACCGATAGCAGCACCCAGCGGGGCTCCTGTTAAGAGCGGCGAAGCGAGACCAAGACCAACCACTCCGTATTTATCCCATATCTGCCACATGCGCCCCTGACGATTGCTCCGTTTCTCTACACGCTTTAAAAGCCAGTTGCGCAACGAACCTCCCACAAAAATAACAGCACCTGCGCTGATAATCGCACCCACCGCACTAAATATTCCGATCAGAATCGGTGGTAGCTGCAACATAAAACCTACAGGGATCGCTGCCCACAGTTCAAACATGCCAGATAGTGTCACCGAGCCTGCTTTCCATAATACATCCATTCTATTTCGCCTTTCTCCTCTCGCTGTCTATTTCATTCGTCATGATAAAGACGAGCCGCCTTGGGATAAAGTAACGAAAAAGGTCAAATTAGGATGTGACATCCCTTCGGATAAAGGTTGCGTACGCAATGATCAGCGCTGCGATCGCCCATACACTCAACACGGTCAACGAGAAAGGCAACGTCATCCCCTTAATCGGAGGCAGTGTTCCATTGAGATAATCCGTCAACTGCAAATTAACCACGAACAAGTATTTGGACGATTCCCAGGAGGATGCCATCTGCGTCAGGATCGTTCCGCTAATTAACGCGGCCATCATAATTCCCATCCCCGCAGCCGCACTCCGAACCAAAACAGAGACCATAAGTGTTACCGTTGCAACCACAACGCAGACGAACCAGCCCAGACCATACTGCATCAGCAAAAATTGCCATTGTGGCAGCATGAAAGCCCCAGATGTCTCCAGTTCTCCTCGCGATACTTCAAAGCCAGTCAAAATAGGAAGGTCCCAACCTGAATAGCCAAACACGACCCCAGAGAGCAAATAAGCGAGAATTAGTGTCGTGAGAACCGTTAGAGAGGTAAACAGCAACAGGGTGATGTATTTGCTGGTCAGCACCTTCCAACGCCGTACAGGCCGCGTCAATAGCAGCTTGACTGTCCCCTCGCTAAACTCAGAAGATACGAGGTCAACTGCGAGTACAACGATAATCATCGGCAAAAACATTGAAATGGCTTGGTCCATAAAGCCACGGGCAAAAGTAGGTCCACCTGGCGCCATCGGGTTAATGTCGTGATCCAAATAATATTGCTGCTGTGCGATCCGGACCTTGATAAAATCTCTCCACTCTTCTGGAAGACGGCTTGATGCCAGCCTGTTTTGCATATCGACGATTTGTTGGGTTAAGAGCGGGCGCCAGTCGGTCGTCCCCATTCGTTCTTGTGCAGTGACAACCGAGCGGTACTGTGCGTATGTAAAAATCGGAATCAGAATCGCCAAGATGAGCACGACAACGAGAAAACGGCGCCTGCGCAGCAATTTTATGGTTTCATTCTGTACGAGCCCCACCATGCTCTGCTCCATGACTTCCCCCTCCTCCCGTCAATGTAAGGAACAGGTCTTCCAGTGTAACCGTCTTCGTCGCAATTCCCATCACAGGTATGCCGCCATTGACCAACGCTTGGTTAGCCTCGCTTACTTTTTCAATATCCATGCGGGATTTCAGACGCTCTTCACTGACCACCCACACTTCTGTCACTGCTGGTAGGTTTCGCAAGAGCTGCTCGGCCTTTTGTATATAAGAAGACGGGATTGTCCAATCGACCTGATCAGCAAACTGCTCCATCAGTTCTTTGACTAATCCAACCGAGATGACTTTTCCTTGGCTGATAATCGCCACCCGGTCGCACATCATCTCGATTTCACTGAGAAGATGGCTCGAAATAAAGACAGCGAGCCCTTCCTCCTCGGCAAGCTTGCGAATAAACTGACGCAACTCACGAATTCCTGCCGGGTCCAAACCGTTCGTCGGTTCGTCCAGGATCAATATTTTCGGCCGGTGCAAAAGTGCCTGCGCTATCCCAAGGCGCTGTCTCATTCCGAGTGAGTACGTTTTTACCTTATCATCAATCGCCCGTTCCAAATCAACAAAGCGAACAATTTCCTCAATACGCTCAGGCGTAATACCACCGCTCATTCTCGCAAACTGCTCCAGATTTTCTCTGCCCGTCAAAAACTTGTACAGCTCCGGGTTTTCGACGATACAACCAACCTGGGCAATCGCTTGCGGAAACTGTTCCTGAAGGGAGATGCCTCCGATGCGAATATCTCCCCCATCCGCTTTTGCCAATCCAACGAGCATGCGGATCGTGGTCGTTTTGCCTGCGCCATTCGGCCCGAGAAATCCAAATACCTCTCCGGCGAAAACGTCAAACGTAATATCATGAATGATCGGCTTTTTGCCAATCGCTTTTTGCAATCCTTTTACTGAGAGGACCGTTTCGGCCAATGTGCGCCCTCCTATCTGAGTCTCCCCTCGTCAACTGACGATGGCGTTCTGTTTATGGTACACTGTCATAAGATGTCCATCCACATTATACCATGACCATACACTTTACAACGAATAGGAGGATACCCGATGCGCACATCCGGCCAATTTCTTTGGCGCACGGCAGGTCTCTTGTCTTTACTCTCCTTTCTCTTATTTGCGACAGGTTTTGTCCTCGCGATGAATCCGCAGCAGCTGGCCCCATCCACAGCTAACCCACCTGCGCAAAAAGAGCAGCCACCCTCTCCTTTACCAGAAAAGGGTGTCCACAAAGTAGTCGCTCTAGGGGATTCCCTCACGCGCGGTGCCGGAGACGCAAACGGCCAAGGCTATGTCGGACTCGTTCGCCAAGCATTGGAGAAAAAATCGGGACAGTCGATTACGTTCACAAACCTCGCGATAAATGGACAGGAATCATCTGAGCTGCTCAAGCAAATGTCCCAGGAGCAAGTGAAGAAGCTCCTCGCTGAAGCCGATCTGATTCTTTTTACCATCGGCGGCAATGACTTGTTCAGGCAGACAGGCGGGCTGTATACCATTGAAAAAGAAAAAGTGACCACGGCTCTTAATAAGCTCGCGGTCAACTATGAAGAGATTCTCAAACAAATTCGCAGCGTTAACAAGACCGCGACGATCGTTTACACTTCCCTGTACAACCCTTTTGGCAATACGGAAGCATCCGTCGACACCATCGGGCCCGTGCTCGATTGGAACAATCAGGCGTCCCAAATCGCCTCACGATACCCGCAAGTATTCGTGGTGCCGACCTACGACTTATTCTTGCGTAAGGAACAAAACTACCTGTATACAGACCACTTCCACCCGAATGCGGAAGGCTATAAACGGATGGCTGATCGCATCTTGCAAGCCCTAGAGTGATTCAACCCTCGCTTCATTCAAGGATTTGCCCCGGGTTGCCTCAAAAGCACGAGCACCCGCCCATTGGAAGGCACTACTCATCATCGAAGTCGCTGCTACCACCAGGAACAAGGTCGTACCTCCGTAATGTGCCAACAGCAATCCGCCCATCCACGGACCGATGAACTGGCCGAGGTTGCTGAAGCTTTTCGCACCGTAATAGCTGCCCCGCATATTCTCCGGGGCCATTCGGTCGATCAGGACGTCTCCTGCGGTAAATGTAAGGATTTCGCCAATCGTAAAAAACACCATTGCCACAATGAATATCAGCCACGAATTGGCAAAGGCATACCCAACGTCACCAACTGCATACATGGCGTTTCCCACCAAAATGGCGGTGAGAGGCGTCTTTTTTTCTGCCCAGGTCGTCAACGGAAGCTGCATCACAACGACGACAATCGCATTGACTGTCATCAGGATGGCAAACAGCTCTGTTCCATTCACGACCGTCATTTCTGCGAATTTGGCCAGCGTAGAAGACATTTGCGAGTAGCCAATCGCTCCTAAAACACCGGCGAGCATGTACAAACGAAACGCTTTATCTTGCACCACCACACTGAATGCTCGGCCGAATGTAACAACTTCTTTCTTTTGGCCTTCAATTTGCTTAATGCCGAACTTGTTCAATAATCCTTGCAAGCTAATCACATAAATGAGATATATCAGTGCAGTCACCAGGAAAGGTAGAGCGACAGAGCTTTTCGCAAGCACTACCCCTGCGATAGGCCCTACCGCTACCCCAACATTAATCGCCATGTAGCGGATACCGAATACACGAAGCCTCTTCTCTTGTGGCGTTACATCTGCCATCAGCGCCTGTGAGACCGGTTCGTAGAAGGATCGACAGAGTCCCCCTGCTATATTGAGCAAAAGCAGAATCCACGGGTCTTTACTAAGCGCAAATCCGACGAACACGAGCGTCCACACGTACAACGCACCTAGCATGACTCGTCTGCGCCCGATTCTGTCCGACCATGCTCCCGCAATAAACCCCCCGATTGTACCCGCGAGCGGTCCTGCTCCAATCGTCAATCCGATCATTGCCAAGCTCATATCTGTTTGATTGGACAAGTATAAAAACAAAAACGGCATGCTCATCGAGCTGGCAGCCCGGACGAACACGGTCCCGACGACTAATGACCAGACGATCGGGTGAAACTCCTGTAAACGCATCTTGATCCAGCTCATTTTCTCTCTCTCCCCACGACTGTTATGTACTCCCACCTCTGCCAGAACAGATGCTCTGTGATGTTCCCATTGTAGAGAGGCAATGGTCGTTCGTCAATGAGCATTCAAAATTTTTTGATTATGAAACTTTTCTATGAGAGTAATCAAAAATTCGATAAGGTTGGACACGCTAACCCTGGACAACGCAAAAGACCGCCAGAAAGCGCTGACGGTCTTTGCCTCTCCTTTTATAAAACAACTTCGATACGATCAACTATTTCTCCCTGTTCGTTCCATTTCACCGCACGGTAAACGCTATCATGGTAAAACGTGAACCAAGCGCCTTGCTTGATCCCGTTGATGATCCATTCTTCTTTTGCATAGATGGAGGTCATCGGGTAATCGTCGTAGGCCATCACCCATAATGGATTTTGGTGAGCGTGTGTAGGCATGATGTCCGCCAGATGCAAAAGCACCTGCCCCTCTGTCTCCATCCGGACGATAGCATGTCCCTGGCTGTGACCACCTGTATGATGAAGCGTGATTCCTGGCACAACTTCGTGCGAAGCTCCGTACGTCTTCACCTGATTCTCAATCGGACGCCAGTTTTCTTCCCAATATGTATTTTTCGAGCGAACATTCGGCTCTCTCATCTCCGCCCATTCCTGCTCCTGTACGTAGATGACGGCTTTTTGAAATGTAGAGACAAGTTGTCCATCACGTATAGAGACAAGTCCGTTGGCATGATCGTAGTGCATATGTGTCATTATGACAATATCAATACCGGCAGGAGTCAACCCTTTCGCGGCAAGGGATTCCACCACTCGAGACTCTTCTTCCAAGCCAAAATTGCGCTTCTGTTTTTCCGTTAGCCGATCATTCCCTATACCTGATTCAATCAAAATATGCTTGCCATGAGCCTGTACCAGGATCGGGTCGGCACGCAAAGGGATTTGATTGAGATCATTCGATGGGTATCTTTTGCTCCATAGCGGCTTGGGCACCACTCCAAACATGGCGCCTCCATCCAGCTTCGTGAGCCCCCCTCTCAGCCAAGACAATTGAAACTGACCTACCTGCCACTCGTTCCCTACCATGATCCTGACGCCTCCTCGATTGCTCGGAATGATGATTGAAGTTCGAAAGCGAAAAGCACCCCGTTCAGGGTGCCTACAGCTTTTCTGCTACACTTACAGTTCTAGTCGCCGGGGCGATTTCTAACAGGAGATCACTCGATACAGCCTGCACAGTGACATCTGAATCACTTCGTCTATGATGAAGCACGAGTTGCGCTACCTTTTCAGTCTCTCGGTAAACGCTGATTAATGTCTGTAATGGATTGGCACTCCCGCCCGCGATCAACTTAAACCCCGGGGCTATCGTAAACGTCCATCCCTCCACCTCTACTAACGGTGCTAACGAGTACAGGAAGTAACGTTTCCCTAAGAGAATGCCATTATGGTTCATCAAGGCGAGAGCCCCCAATCAAATGAATTTGAACAGTATAACTTCATTTTGCAAAAATTAGCGGTGGTTGAAAAGCGATTCGACAAAACTTCTAAAAAGACGACATACTTTTCTTAATCATATCCGATTCGCCTTGTTTTCGAAATAGAAAATCTTTTCAGCACCTTAAATCGCTCTTCCGACGGTCGCACCCTCCAAAATAGCTCGCTTGGCATCGAGCTCTCCCGCTTCTTTCGCCCCGCCTATGAGGTGCACAGGCAGCCGATCAAGCAATGCGTGGTATAGAGCATTGTTGGAGGTCGCTCCAGCCGCTACAATGACCGTATCAGCGGGTATCATGCGTTCCTCGCCGTTCTGAATAAAATATACCCCTTCTTCTGCAATCCGGCTATATTCAATTTGTGTCAGCATCTCCACGCCACGTTTCTTCAGGTTGGCGAGAACTGCCCAGCGCGTCGTCTTGCCCAAGCCCGATCCGACATGCTTCCCACGCCGCAGCATGCTGATTTTTCGTTTTCGCTGTTGTAGTTGCTGTACAGCTTTTCCATCCAGTATTCGATACTCCTGCAAGTATTCCGCTGCCTTCGGTGAGATCGTTTCGTCGTGCATCAGCAAATGGGACAAATCACACGCGATTCCTCCCGCACCGACGATGACCACTTGTCTACCTACCTTGGCGCGCTTTTCAAATACCGCATCATATCCCTTCACATGTCCGAGCTCCATACCTGGAATCTCTGGACGCCGTGGAATGACTCCCGTTGCCACCACAACTTCTGCAAAGCCCTCTTCGATCAAGGCTTCTGCCTCTGCCAGTGTTCCCAGCCTGATTTCGACACCAAGACGCGCAAGCTCTGTCTGATAATAGCGAAGCGTTTCATTAAATTCCTCTTTACCAGGCACCTGTTTGGCGTAGTTTAATTGTCCACCGATCTGTTTTTTGGCCTCCATGATGACCACCTGGTGCCCTCGTTCAGCCAGCACACGAGCTGCCTCCAAGCCGGCAGGACCCGCGCCGATTACAGCTACCTTCTTGCAGTTTTCCGCCGGAACCAACTGCCACTCTGCTTCTCTGCCGACGAGAGGATTGACCAGACAGGAGGCTACCTTCCCATCAAAAATATGGTCGAGACAAGCTTGATTGCAAGCAATACATGTATTTACCTCATCAAAGCGTCCTTCTTTGCTTTTCTGAACGATATACGGGTCCGCTAAAAATGGACGGGCCATCGAAACCATATCACTGCATTCTTCATACAAAATCTTTTCAGCCTGACGTACGTCGCTGATTCGATTGCTGGCGATAACCGGGATGTTCACGACCTGCTTGACTTGCTGGGCTACCCATACATATGCTCCACGCGGCACCATCATGCCAATCGTCGGTACTTGTGATTCATGCCAGCCAATTCCGATATTGAGAGCATCAACACCTGCCTCCTCCAGCATTTTGGCAAATTGCAATGTCTCTTCCATCGTCGTACTATCTGGCATCAAGTCCAATCCCGACATACGGTAGATGATCGGATAATCCGGTCCCACTGCTTGGCGGACACGCTTAGCCACCTCAATGCCAAAACGTGCTCTGCGTAAAAAGTCCCCACCCCACTCATCTTCTCGCTTATTGGTCACAGGGGACAAAAATTGATTGATCAAGTATCCTTCCGAACCCATGATTTCTACGGCATCAAAACCAGCTTTTTTGGCGCGGACGGCACCATCAGCAAAACATTGGATCGTAGATTCGATCTCCTCTGCGCGTAACTCTCTCGGCTTCCAACGGTTAATCGGCGCCTGCAATGGCGATGGGGCTACCGGGTCTAATCCTGTCGCTTCCTTGTACGCATAACGCCCGGCATGGAACAGCTGCAACGCAATTCTTCCATTGGCTTGATGAACCTCTTTCGTGATCAGGCGCAATTTCTCGATATCCTCGTCCTGGTATACATTGCAATACTCGTCGCCCATGCCGCCTTCTGGATGTACGGCAGCCCCTCCAGTCACGATCAGACCTGCCTCTCCATTTGCACGCTCTGCGTAAAAGGCAGCAAGCCGCGCTACACCATTCTGCAGCTTTTCAAATCCAACGTGCATGGACCCCATCATAATGCGATTTGCCAACGTCATCGAACCAATCTGAATCGGTTCCCATACTTTTGAAAGTTCCACGTTAAACGCCTCCCAACGAGTGAATGCTCATTCATTTTCATTATCTATACGATTCTCTCTCTCCTCCTCATATTCCTCCTTACTCGCCTTTCATGCTAAAAGCTCAGGACATTACGCCTGAGCTTTCCTTATGTACAACCTATTTTCTTATGTGCCGAGTTTGACGAGCATCCCCAAATCCCCGGAAAACCTGGCGATGGTTTCTGTAAATGCCATATCCTCCGCTTCTGTTCGCGGCATCTGCACGATAAAGTGATAATCCAGCACGACATTCGCTTCTGCCTGCATGCCAGACTCCACAAAGCGGCGCTTTTCTGTCAGTGAGCACTCAGCTACCAAGCTTTTTGCTTGCGTCCATAATTTTTGAATCTCCTCATCTTGCAAGCTATAAGGATAGACAATTTCCACCTCAATTTCACAGCTGTCCTCTTCCGCAAGTGGAAACAAATGAATGGTAGCCGTTGGTTGCTTCTCGTTCTCCGCCTCGGAAAATGTGATCAGAACCTCTTGCCCTTCCGATTCTTCCAACAAAGAATGATCAGAGCGCAAAACGATATCTGAGATCATTCCATGCATATGTAACTGTTGATTTAGTTTTTCCACCATAAATTGTAGCACGTACTTCTTTCCTCCTGTTTCACGATATCCTCTCGTAGCAGTATAGCATGACTTCTACAGATGCGAAAAACCCCTTCACGAGGAAGGGGTCGGTGTATTGTTCATATTTTTTTGATTCATGAATTCTGACAGCCACGCACGACGTACTTCTTTGTTTGGACAGTAGCCTAAAATGTAGCTTTCTCCGCGCATATATTTTTCCTTAATCCACTCTTTATGCTTGCGGAAAAAGGCGTGCTGGAAATCAATCGGCATCTGCTGATATTCTTCCAAAGCTGAAGGATTCTGGAGGAAAAAATCTTCATCGTACACAAACTCTTCATTTTGTTGGCGGCTGATCAGGTACACAAAAGCAATCACCAAGAACAGGTTCACCAAGAAAATCGTCATAGAAATCCCTCCAGTCAGTAATAATTATCTGATTAATCTGTCTTATCAGCATATTATTATTGTACCACGAAATTGGTGTTTTCTAAACCTTTTCCATAAACGAATTTTTAAAAATTTATATGAATCGACAAATAAAAAACACCCGCTCGTGATGAACGGGTGCTTTCGTACTTGTTAGGAGTTCGTGCTCGGACCATCTGTAGTTGAAGGACCAGCATCCTGATTGGACGGCGGGATGTCCGGCGGTGGAGTAGAGTTGTTGCCGTTATTACCTGTTGGTACAGTTTGTGTTGGATCAGTCGCAGGCGTCTGTGCTCCCTGACCTTGATTTGTCGACTGACCTTGCCCTTCTGGGTTTACGACATCAGGTGGCGGCATTGCGCCTTCATCTGCTGTACCATCTTGATTGCCTGTTGAATTTGTCGGCTCTTGTTCTTTCGGAGCCTCCGTTTTATGTTTTGCTGACGTTGACGCAGCTGATTCTGTCGTTTTCTTCTTAACGCTCTTCTTGTTGCTTGTCGCAACCGCTTCACCAGAACCGAGTATCGGGGAATTGTTAAACGCTACTGCACTCCCGGTCACTCCCATCTCAGACTGCAAGGAATCGCGAACAGACTCAAGCTTTTCTTTTTCGAGATACGTATATCCTCCCTGCCAATATGCCCCATTATCCAATGCAGTGACCGTAGAGGAATTAAATCCTTTGAAATCGTAGGCCAATCCTTTGATCTGATCTTTGGAAAGATCGGTATGTATATTCTTGGCACCTACGTCCATAACGTTAAATATCTTCGTCAAGCCTTCAAGAGAAGCCGCTTTGTCCACGACAGCCTTGATGACCTCTTGTTGGCGGCGGTTACGGTCGAAGTCACTGGAATAGTACTTCGTTCCACGGTTGTCATGACGATGTCGTACATAACCAAGGGCTTGCTCGCCATTCAATTTTTGAAGTCCTGGCTGGAGATTGATGTGTGTATCGTCAGTTGGATCATCGTATACCAGTCTGCGATCCACATTGACTTCTACTCCACCCAATTCATCAATGACCGCTTTGAAACCATCAAAATCAATGGCTACAAAGTGCTCAATTGGGATACCCAGTATTTCATTCAACGTTTTCTTTGTTAAAGAAATACCATCTTCGGTAACCGTCTGGTTATTGCGCTCTGCTTGCCTGCGTTCTGCTTCGCCATTGGCATAGACAGAATTGATCTTATGGTAGTCGCGATAGCCTGGGATCTTGACGCGTGTGTCCCGCGGAATCGATACCATGGTAACTTTCTTCGTCTTCGGGTTAGCAACTGCCACGATCATTACGTCTGTATTCATGGAACCTGTTTCAGGACGGGAATCAGAACCAAGCAATACAAACGACATTGGCTTATCCGAGTGGTAAACAGGATCGACATTTTGGGATACTGGCGAAGTAAATCCATTGTTTGTAGGGCTCGTTACTTCCGTCAGAGTGTCTTCAATTTTCCAATAAATTGCTCCAGCCACACCACCAACCAGCAGCAAGGTGATCAATGTGAAGGATATCACGAGTTTACGTATTTTTCGACTACGGCTCGGCTGTTTCTTTCGAGAAGCTGAAGCGCGTGTTTTCACAACAGTATCTGGCATATGAATCAGTCTCCTTGTTCGCGCACGCTTTTTGACAAAGTAAAGGGAGGCACGATTTTGAATTGTGCCACTCGACAATATGCACCACTTTTTTCTTCAGTTGGCAATACTCTGATTCAGGTATTGTACCATAACGTTGTCTGCATTTGTAGAAAAATGTTCCTTTAAACGAAAAGTCCCCCATCTTTTTGTCGATAAGGGGGACTTTAGTTTCACATATCACTTTTGGCTTATTGCAAGCCGCGTGGTGCCTGACTAAATCCCTGCACAGGACCTTCAGGACGTTTGTTTTTGGAGCGGTGTGAATCTCCGCCCTGTCGAACATGGCTCTCTTGTTTCCCGTTCACATCATTCGATTTCTTTTCCATGACATACACTCCTCCTCTGTACCAACTAACGGGTAGTGTACGTCAAGCTATGTATTTTCATTCCCTGTCGAGGAACTGTCTTTCTTTAGCGGCATAGTAATCTTTTCGTGCCAAAAGGACATCGATATCGTATCGTCCATTTCCTTTTGTTCGCATTTCGGCCAGAGCAACGCCGAAGGCTGCTTGTTCTGCAAGGGACAACGTTTTGTTTTGCGCATAAATGATCCCGGCAGCAAACGCATCTCCCGCAGACTCTCGAATCGGCATAGCCGGGGCAGCAAGCCATTTTTTCTCCCGTTCAGTGCACAGCCACAGCCCTGCCTCCCCACAAATGACCATGACCTGATGAATACCTTCAGCCACCAATTTTTTCGCGCATACTTCTACATCATTATAGGAATGAAGGGTTTGGCCACCTAACACTTCCAGTTCATCAATGCTCGCGACGAGTATATGAACGCCTTCAAGTAACCCTTTCCATTTTTCTGCTTTTTTCACAGAAACAGGGTCTACGATGACCTTTTTGTCGAGTCTCCTCGCTTCCGCCAAAAATGCCCGCATAACCTCGCCGGGAAGATTGGCATCAAGAAACAAGCCTGCAGCCTGAGGCAAGCACTTAAGACCTTGCTGGACAATCTCTGCTGGCCACTCTTCATTTAGTTCCATATCAGCAACAGCCGTGTACAATTCACCATCACGATCACGAATAGCCAAGTAGCGCCCAGTCGATTTCCCTGCGATTCGCAACATGCCATGGGTAGCCACTCCACTACTTGCTGTGACCTGTCTTAACCACTCGCCATCTGCATCTTCTCCAACCAAAGCAAACAGCTGCACTTCTTCTCCTAGCCATCCCAGATTTTCCGCCACGTTTCGAGCTACGCCGCCTGCCGCTTGATGCACTTCACCCGGATTACTTGTTCCGGGCAACAGTCTGGCAGAAGTGACTCCCTGCACGTCAACATTGGCTCCACCCACGCATAGCCAGTATTCTGTTATACCTTCCAGCATTCCAGCATTCCCCCTAGCCTTCTGCTCATGGTCTAGTCCATTGTGCTTCTCTCTTTTTTCGACAGCGTCTTCCTTTTTACCTACCTTTTTAAAAACTTCCTGACAGATCAAATCCTTTATATCCAACCATCATATTCCCAGCATTCATGGATGACGTCCTGTAGAATCCGTGCTACATTGAAAAAAATGAAAAAGTAAGTTACGAAAGAAAGGTTGGGATGAACTGACATGAGTGCCTCATCGACACCCATTCAATCTACACCTGCAGGGACTGCGGCACCGACTGTCTATCGCATGCTCTTTGCCATTAGCATTGCGCATCTGTTAAACGACAGCTTGCAAGCAGTCATCCCTGCATTGCTTCCTATTGTAGAGAAGAATCTAGCATTAACGTTTACACAAGTCGGAATGATTTTGCTTGTCATGAATCTTACTTCATCTGTTTTGCAACCATTCGTCGGTTACTTCTCCGATCGCAAATCGATCCCTTTATTGCCACCTCTGGCGTTGATCGTATCGGGATTGGGGATGCTTGCACTCGCTTTCTCTGGCAATTACTATTTCGTACTCGCAGCAGTCGCCTGTGTTGGAATTGGTTCAGCCATCTTCCACCCAGAAGCCTCACGCTTCGCCCACTTGGCATCTGGTCCTCGCAGAGGGCTGGGGCAATCTATTTTTCAAGTTGGGGGAAATGCTGGTCAAGCACTCGCTCCCTTGATGACGATCTTGGTCTTTGCGAACCTGGGACAGACAGGAGCTGCCTGGTTTCTGCTGCCCGGGCTATTAGCTAGCGGCATCTTGCTCTATGTTGCGCTCTGGTATCGTGGACAACAGCGTTTGAAAAAGGCCACTGCCGCACCTCTCACGTATACCAATCGAAACAAGCGGCTGATTGCTCTCGGCCTCCTGATTGTCATCGTCAGTGTGCGTTCCTGGATGAATGCTGGTTATCAAAGCTTTTACCAGTTTTATTTGATGTATGTGAAAGATATGGATTATGCCAACGCACAGCTTGTCATTTTTGGTTTTCTTTTCGCAGGAGCGATTGGGACATTTTTTGGTGGACCGCTGTCGGACCGGTTCGGAAAAAGGAATTTGCTCATCCTCTCCACACTCGGTTCACTGCCGCTGACATTGCTGACCCCTTACGTCTCCGGCTTTTGGGCCTTTCCATTACTGGTGATCAGCGGCTTTATCATGCTTTCCAGCTTCTCCGTCACGGTCGTATATGCCCAAGAGCTATTGCCTGGCAAAATCGGTACCGTATCCGGGCTGATTATCGGACTTGCCTTCGGAATGGGAGGCATGGGCGCTCTCGTATTCGGCTATCTCGCCGATCTCTACAGTCTGAGCTTTGTCATTCTGTTATGTTCGTTCCTCCCGTTGATCGGGTTTATGGGCTTTTTCTTGCCGAAAGACAAAACACTCCGCGAATGGGCTCACTAATCTATACCAATAAAAAGTCAAAACAAAAACCCGAGGACACACATCCTCGGGTTTACTTCATGTTAGGGAAGCTAGACCAATACACCTGTTGGTGCGCCCAGCACTTGGGCAATGACTGGCGGATACACTTCAGGCGTACCATACAGTCTCCAAGTACCATCCTCACCTTGACCGAACAAGCCATGGATCATCCAATCTGCTGACAGCATAGTACCCCAATCAACGCCAATAGACAGCTTGATTGTCTCGCCATTCGCACGTTTTGCCGTACAACCAGATGCAGTGATCTCTTGCACGAGCAAGGATTCTTCCGTGATATTTTTGAGCGCCACCGTGTTGCTGTAAAGATTTTGAGTCGCTTCTTTTTCCAGCACACCACGCAAGCGATAGGATTCCGGCAATGTTTCCTTCAACTCGGCGAACAGTGGCTGCATGACAGGATAAAGCGTGTATGGTCCTTGCTTATCCAGCCACTTGAAGAACGCCGTCAAAACAGACATCAGATTGGTTGCCAACGTTTTGGTCGTTGCGTCCGTGCGCGTGAAAATGTCGTGGACGAGGAAGTATACCAGGTCCTCTCTGCGCAACTGCTCCCATGTGAAAGATGGGCCAAACGCTCCTCTGACGAATGAACGGAAGTTGTTCATGACCTCATCGTACTTTTTGACGGTTGCTTCCGACTTGCCATCGGTCATCTCTTGCACGAAGCGATTGATGTCCGCAAGTCTGTCAGGATGTACAGTGTACACACTCTCCGGCAATCCCTCGATCAACGGACGGCGCAGCAGGTTATGCACATGCAGGCTGTCATTTGACAACGAGAGACGAGGACGAAGCATGTCCATTCGGATAAAGCGAGCCAATCCTTGTCCAACTTTATGATCCTGTTCCATTTGCTCCATCAGTTTGTGGAGTTTTTCATGCAGCTCCTCGTTTTCAGTAGCCGCAACCAAGAGCGGAGCCAAATCATCGAGCTGTTCATGGGAAGTAACCAGCCATTTTTCAGCAAAATAAGTTTGGACTGCCCACTGCAGCACTTTTGGTGGCAAAGTAGGCTGACTCGTGATAAACAGAGTTCCTTTGGATAAACGAGAGCCCGTTGAAGTAAGAACGCGGATCTCCTCTTCGTTCTCAAATGCAAGCAGCAGCAAAAGCTCTGCGACTTCGTCCAACTGCCGTGCATACCCTTCCAGAATCAGGCTGTCATCTTGCAAAATCACTTCTGCTTGTACTTCGTATAGCTCCAGCAAGGCATCCTTTAAATTCGGGAACAAATGCTCTTCCTTGCGTGTCGCATATACCCATGTCTCACGAGCACCATCCCGTTTTTTCAGCTCAAATGAAGGATTCGACTCGATTACTTTCAATAGCTGTTTACGGTCTGGCATAGCATAGGTACGACGCAGAAGCGATTCTTGCTTCGGCGCTTCCGACTCACTTGCCGCTTCACCAAATTGAACGATGAAATGATACAGCTCTGTCGTATAGCTTCTCTTGCCCGTATCTGTCTTCGCAGCTTCTACTTCTGGATGCTGTTGTAACCACTCGAGCAGGCTTTCCTTGACATGTGGCTGCAAGATGATGCTGCCAGAGAAGAGCATATCACGCAGACCCAGATTCAGCAGGCGCCCTACGATCAATTGTCCAGGGACAACATTCAACGTATTGGCACGAAGCAGATAGTGTTTTTCTTCCGAAATCGGGTGTTGAACCGTGATGACATCACGCTCCACTTCCACGATTTCATAAACATTCAGGTGCAATCCAGCAAACGCACGGCGAAGATCAGGCTCCATCCGACGTCCATGCTGTTTGATATAGTTCTCAAGCAGCGTGCTTCCACCTGTTTTGACGTCCAATACACACCAGTTGAAGAAATGGGCAGCCCATTCAGGACGTGCGACGCTCTCTTGGGTCAAGCCTACTTCTTCGGCAAAACGATTGCGTGCTTCTTGAATCGTCTCACTGGTTACGTTTGCGCCGACAAAATGATTCAGTCTTTCGACCCAGCCAGCGTATTCTTTTTGCAGCTTTTGCTCGTGGCGGCTACGCAGCTCCGTAATAGGAGTAACAACCCCACAGCATTTTTTGTATTTTTTTCCGCTCCCACAAGGGCACAGTTCGTTTCTTCCTACCGACATAGAGGGTTTGGATCTCCTTTCCATCCCACGCGGCATGCGCGGGGAATCATGCACAATCCCCCTATTTTACCGCATTACTCGTCATGTGTTCAAGTGTTCTCGCTTTGGTTCATGTGCGATACCCACATCCGTGTTGTTGCTTTCCCATTGGACAATAAATTGTTCCAGACGATTCATCAACCTGACGATGCGCTGCTTCTCGCCCATGCATGCTGAAATAGCAGAGAGTTGGTTCGTGGCAAAAAGCTCCACCACTTCCTTCTCCATTTCTTGAAGGCGAATCCGATAGCCCGCGATAACCTCGCGCAGGATGGCAAATCTCTGCTCTAACCGGATCGTAGCCTCAAGTTGACTCATTGTTGCTCACTGGTCGCTAGCACCTGTTGAATGCCAAGTACGATCTGCTCATGCTTATGTTTCTCTTTCATGAGCACTTCTATAGCTTGCATATTGCTTTGTTGAAAATGAGCGACAACTTCTTGGGACATTTCTTGGTTTCTTGTCTCCAAGCGGCTGATAGCTTCTTGCATCAGTTTTTGTACTTCCTCGAGAACTTGCTGGTTGGTAATGGTAGACATAGTAGCTTCCTCCTTAGTAAATAATCGTTCTTGTTGTTCTTCCACCTGGTGTAAGGGATTCGCTGGTTCTTCCGATGCAATTTCTTCTGAGACGGACTCGCTGTTTCCTATCGATACAGAAGGGGCAGCAACAGCAACCTCGAGGGCCGCCTGCTCTTCCTTGGAATCTTCGCTACGAGCAATGATGTACATGGTATCACCGTCAATGCGGAAGCGGTCATCTTGCGCTGGGAGAAAAGCAGCATCTGCAGCAATGCCTACTTCCTGCTCCAGAAAATGGACTAATGTGCGAGCAGAAACCTGCGTAATGCCATTGTCGCGGCAAAACTCATACACTTGGTCATTGCCCAAAGTCCACTCTGCCAAAAACCATCTGCTGTCGCCTTGATATTGCACAAAGCGAGGATCGCGTTCCAATTGCAGCATACGAAGAATCTGATTCCAACCAAACTGCGTTTGACGACGCAGCTCTGCGACAATTTGCTCAAGCTTTTTTGGTGTTTGGCTATCGCGCAAATAGCGATGAGCCAAGTCGTACACTTGATGCGGCTGGTGAGTGACCTCTACGATCGCCTCTGAGCTTCCAACTCGCACTGGAGACTGCTCCATGTTCAACACTTTATCCAGTATTGTCTTGCAGTCCAGATCCAAAAAAGCATTCAGCTCATTCGCTTCCATCCGGGAGCAGATCTCCGTACGTGGAAGGGAGCGCTCACCGGGCCGGAATACCTTTTTTACAATACTTGGTAGGGTATAAGTTGGCCGTTTCATTGCACTTTCTCCTTCTCGTGATCGGCATTGTTTGCCAAATCAAATGGGAATCAAGAAGTTATTCTACAAAAAGAAAAAAAATCCTACCTGCCTTGAAGTGTTTATGAATTCCGATAATGATGAAAAGGAAAACCCGACGTGGCTTCTACACCATATCGGGTATTGGTTATTGGGTAGCTTTCCATTCCAGCCAGGTTTCCTCCACCGCACCCGTTGCAGCATCAATCTGCAGAGACTTGGCATCGGCTGTCGGTAAATAGGCCAGCTGCGGCAGTTTCGCAGAATGCGTCCCTACCTTCGGATACCAGTAAGCCAAGCGCAGATTTGCTTCTTTGACATACGCATCCTTTGCTTTCTCACCCTTCACAATACCGTCTTTACTGAAGGTAGCAGGCATGGACGGCAGGTCATTTACTTGAGCAAGGACTACATTGCCCTTCTTTGCGTCCACTTCCAGGTAGAACAGTGGTCTCTTGGTAGGGATACCGTCAATCTCAGGGTGAAAAGCAAAGCTACTGATCGGCCGCACCAGATTTTGATCTGCCCAACCTGGCAGATTTTCTACAAGACTCGTCTCCTTTACAAAGAAGGATTGTTCTTTGGATGATAAGTATTTCTCCACAAATTGTACGGCGATGTTTTTTGCCTCATCATGCGTGAGCGGCTTCTCAAGCTCCTTTTCTACGGGACCGTCCAGTTTGAATTCAATAGGTGATTTTGTTTTACGGTCGAGCGTAATCCACGCGCTTTGATACGAATTCGCATTCCATTCATGGCGATCGATATCACTGTTTTTATACTTTTTGTCTTCTTTTACATTTTTGTACGTGCGTTGATTCAGCTTCAGGCCAAAATCCTTTTCGAGCATCTGCTCCATTTTTTTCGTATCTCGCCAGACGCCCATGTCTGCTGTTCCTTTGATTTTCATCGACTTATTCTCTGTTTTATAAACAGATGGAACTTCTTCACCAGACAGGGCATCTATCGTAGGCAATTGGTCAGGGACGTAAACAAGCTTGCCCGCTGACTCATCGTAGACCAATTCCAAGGATACCTTGTCTTGCCACTCCTTCATTGCCTTCTCTAGCGGTACAGCCTTGCTTGGGTCCGCTACTTCTTCTGCGGTTGGAAGCTTTAGCTTTTCTTGCTGAAAATGGACAACCTGACCCTTTGCGTCAACCATGACCCGCGCTGTCTCTTTATCCACCCATGTATTGTTCAACTGTGGGTAGACACTGACAACGGCCAGATGATCCAGCTCAGATGCGCGATCGAATGAAAGCATCGCTTGCGGGGAAATAACATGATCAACTGTTATGTAATTCCGGATAAAGTCCACAGCCTTTTGATAGGCTTCCTTTTGATTGATTTTGGTTGTTTTGTCCCGATTCACATCATACAGGACAAAACTGGTCAAATCTCCTTTTGCATTTGTGGAGATAGTGAGCGTTGTATTCGTGGTAATGACACTCTTTCGGTCCGAAAGATTAATGACATACCCCGAGTTGCTTGTCCCTCCGTATGAGTCCACATGAAGGTCTTTCATGAGAGGCACATAGTCCTCTTTCAATTCTGTTAACAAGTGGACGATGTCTTCTGGCAACTCAATCGGTTCCAGACTCGATTTGCCATCATACGCATAGGAAGACAACGGATGCAGAAGTGCCACTGGTGTCGTGACCATGCTGACTGCCAAGACAAGCATGGCAGCTCTGTTTCGCTTTTTCATAGGAATACCTCCTCATTACAAGACATTACTGTTAAGACGAGCTTCCTGCAAAAACGTTTCTGATTTATCTAAAAAAAGCCAACTGCTTCGTTTTGCTTGGCAGTTGGCTTTTTGTTCCATGGATTAATACCCGCGCCAGACTTTTCGTCTAAGCACGCCAGCATACGCCCATTCCTCTTCTTCCGGCATGTCCGCTAGTGTTTGGCTCAAAGCGTTCATTTTGCTGTCGATCTGGTCCAGGTAATGGAACATGACAGCTGTAGGCGTTTTTCCGGATACAGCACTTCCCCAGCCGTTCTCTACCTCTCCATGATGACTCAAAATGCAATGCTTCAAATGCAGAACCTCCGCGTCCCCTAAAGAAATATCGAGCTTGCGGCAAATGCCGCTTACCATCTCGACTCCCATGACCAAGTGACCAATTAGCTGACCTGGCGTGGTGTAATCCGGAGCGATGGGATCAGATAGCTCGTACAGTTTTCCAATATCGTGCAAGATGCAAGTCGCAATCAGTACATCCCTGTCTACTTGGGGATACAGTGGCAAGAGGCTCTGTGCCGCTGTCAACAGAGAGACGATATGCTCGAGCAAACCGTGATAATAGTTGTGGTGCATACGAACGCCAGCCGGATAATGGCGAAGGCGATCCTGAATCTCCTCTGTTGCCAACGCTTCTTGAATAATGGCCTTGAGCGTGGCACTCCGCAGGCTTTCGACTGCATGGGTAAGCTTTGTCCAAAGTTCATCTACTGGAACGGGCGAGATCGGAATAAGCGACTCCATCTGAACTTCGTCTGAAGCGGCAGCCGGTCTGATCCGTTGAATCACTAGTTGCTTTTTCCCACGGTACATTTGGACGGCAGCGTCGATCTTCACGACAGACTTGACGTTAATCCATTCCTTCATTTCTGCATTGACATCCCACAGCTTTGCCATGATCGTACCGGAGCGGTCTCCCAGCTCCAGATTTAAGTATTCACTCTGATTACTCGCTACGCCCGCTTCCTTGTTTTTGATCAGGCAAAAGGCGACAACACGCTCTCCCTCTTGATAATCCAATAAATATTTCATCTATTTGCCCATCCTAGCTTATTTTTTTCGGAACAGGGTTTCTTCCAGCTTTTTCACTATTTTTTTGCCGACCAAATCATCCGCTGATCGAATCACCTTCGTAATGACGGCCAAGAGGTCTTCTTCGCCATTCCAATGCTCGCGTACAATCGACTCATCGATATCCACCAAAATCTTGCGCAAAGCATAAACAGCCAGAATGACGTCGTCCAGAAGTCCGAATCCGCCGACTAATACCTCTGGAATAAAATCAATCGGCGTAATGAAGTAGGCAACCGCTACACCCGCTAACGCTTTTGATTGAACACCTACGCGCTTGTCCAGCAGAAGGCGGGCCAAGAGAACAAACAAATCTGGTGCAAGCAAAATAAAGTTGGCTACAGAATCATTGACTCCCTTGTCTTTAATGAACGCTTCGATTTTTTCACGCAATTTATCATAAAATCGCTGATGTTTTTCCGGTAATACTACAGGAACCAGTTCGGTTGGCTTGTGAACCACAGGCAGTAGATTTTCGTTGCGGTTTTCTTCACTCATTCTGATCCCTCCGTAATTGCTTTTTTACATTTGCCTTGTGCCTGAAATACGACCAGGCTGCGATCAATGCCAGCAAAGCGATAAAGAAGATCGCAAGGTTACGGGCAATCAAATCAAACAGCTCATCCCAGCGTTCTCCTAATTGCCAGCCCAGCGTCACGAAAAGCAAGCTCCAAAATAGCCCACCCAAATAGGTATAGAGCATGAAAGTCGGAAATGGCAATCGCGTGATCCCGGCAAAATAGGCCGTAAACTGGCGAACACCAGGGATGAAATAGCCTAACGGAAGCGCCCATTTACCGACGCGATTAAACCATTCTTCCGTTTTTTTGTAAACGGTATAGCCCATCCCCAATCGTTTTCCATATCGTTCGAGAAAAGCGTAACCTAATGTTCTGCCGATCCAGTATGCCACCGTCATCGCCGTAACAGAACCGAGAAAGCAGACGAAAAAAGTAGGCCAATAATCCAATTTTCCCGTTGAGACAAGAAATCCGGAAAAAACGAGCAGCGTTTCTTCAGGCAAGGGCATTCCCAAAATTCCCAGAAAGAACAATCCAAACAAGGCGCCATACCCATATTGCGAAATATAGTCACCAAAGGTTCCCATTACACCTTCCACGAATGTCACCACTTTTCCAGCAAGCTGCCCTCTTCCATTATGCCAAAAGAAAGGCGCATTCACAAATCAGAGCTCCTATGGCAACTATTAATTTTTGCCAATTGGGAGATACTCTACAACAACAACCAAAAAACGAATCCAGCTTCACCATTCGCCATACCCTTAGGGAATTTTGCGGACAAATGACTTGGGACAAACGAGGGATAGCACGGATGTGGAAAAAAGCATATCGAAAGCTAAAATTCGAATACTACAAGGTGCTGAGAATGAAAGGGGCTCCAGCTTTTGTCGCCCGCGGATTTTCGCTCGGAATCTTCATTGAGTTCATTACTCTGCCTACTTTTGGCATCGCGTTTCTGTTGCTTTTCCCGCTATGCAAGCTGTTTCGTGCCAGTTTGCCTGCTGGTTTGGTTGCGTTTGTCATCGGAAAGCTCATCTTACCGCTTTTCATTCTTTTCAATTACAATATTGGATACGTGTTGATCGGCAAACCGTTACAAGGGCATTCGAACCATCACGAGTCTGGGATGCAATGGCTTGTCTGGCTGAGGGAAAAAGGACTTGTCTTTTTCACCGGGAGTGCCATCATGGGGCTTTTTGTCGCGTTCGCGAGCTACTTTCTCGTTTTAACTGGCCTTCAATGGTATCGCCGCAAGAAACTACGGCGCTCATTACCTGAGGAAAGTCCTAATCCCTAATTGCTCGAACGAAAAAGACCGGTCCGACAATCGATGTCAGTCCGGTCTTTTTTGCTCGCAATGTTATGCAAAGTAGCCTTTATCGTGCAGGTGCTCCATGATTTCGGCAACAGTTTTGTCTTCTTTCAAGAGCTCCACGGTTACTTCCACTTGCTCTGGGGACAAACCGTTCGCTCCGAGGCTTTCCTTGATCAACACGTCGTTAGGGCGACGGAAGTACGTTTGCAACGTACGCTTCACACGTCCTTCCAGACTTGTTCTCAGCATCAATTCAGTCGTAGACATCTGTTCCACCTCTTTCCTAGAAAGATTTGCGTAACCCCTATTATCTTATAAAACCGTGGAATAATCAACCTTTCTGCGAAAGAGCTTCCTTGCATAGTTGATCCCAGTTTTGCTCATGGGAAGAACGGAGATGTTCATCGATCGATACACCATCATACGTCAGTTGGGAAAACTGTTCTTTGAGTACATCTTCCTCTACGTTATTGGCGATACCCTCGAAAACAACTGCACGTGCATCCAACAAATACTGGCGATCCCGTTCAATCCGATGCAGGATTTCCTCGCGTCCTTTGGCAGGTACTCCGTGCCCAGGAATGACTTCTTCCACTTCTCCTTGGAGAACCAACCGTTCGATCTTTTCCAGACTTTCTAAATAGGCACCGCTGTCATCGATAAACGGAAACTCCAAATTGGATAGCATGTCACCGACAACAAGCAGCTTCTGCTCCCGGAACAAGGTCGCCATCTGATCGGCTGTATGTCCTGGTACAGGCAAGAAAAAGACTTCCTGCCACTCTTGTGCATCGTCCACTAATTTCGTGAATGTCGGCATTCCTACTTCATACGATCTGACCACGTAATACGACCCGTCAAACTTTTTCGCTTTGTTTAGCTTACTCTCGATCCGTCCATCGGTCAGGATTTCCTTTTGCGCAATGACTGTGGCATCCGAAAACTTGCCTACTCCGACAACATGATCCCAATCTCCGTGAGTGAGGACAAGTACGAGCTCTCTTCCATTCCTCTCACTTTGCACATAGTCAGCAATCGCCTCTATCTCATGAGGAAAATAGGCCGGATCAAACAAGTAGAGACGTTGCTCGGTTGCTACGACTGCACTGGTCGTTTGCCATAGACAACTTGTAAACAGCTTGTAGGATTTTGCCATATCTATATGCCTGGCATGATATTGCGCTTATGCTCAGAGATTCGATGCAGGTAATCGATGCGTTCTTTGGCTTCCGGTCGAGTTTCCCCTGTAATCAGCAAACGATCCAGATCCTCATAAGTGAAACCCATCTCCTGTTCATCCGTCTGTCCTTCCCACAAATCGGCAGAAGGCGGCTTCGTGATGATTTCTCCAGGCACCCCGAGCTCAGCAGCAAGAATTCGCATCTCATGCTTCGTCAAGCTAGCTACTGGATTAAAGTCGGCAAGACCGTCTCCGCCTTTTGTCATATAACCAACATGAATCTCGCTGCGGTTGCACGTATCCGCTACCAAGTATCCTTTTTGGTTAGCGATGGCGTACAGCACTGTCATGCGCAAGCGAGCCTTTGTATTTCCCTTTGTTTTGTCATCAAGCCCAAGTACAGCCTCGATCGCAGGTACCAAAGCATCGTAGGCAGGCCCTACATCTACCGTGTGCAAATTCAATCCAATCGCTTCAGCAAGTCGCTTGGAATCTGTTTCATGAACGGTTTGCGAGTAAGCAGGCAACCAAATGCCAATGACGCGTTCTGAACCTAATGCACGCACACACAGCGCTGCTGTAACGGCACTGTCAATCCCACCAGAGATACCAACGACTGCACCGCCAAGGCCATTTCCGTCAATTTGCTCACGAATAAAGGCAATACGTTTTTCCACGTCTTCTTTTACATGAATCTGGTAGTTCGCCAGATGTTCTTGAAACTTGTCCACGCTACCTACCCCCAAGGTTGATTATTTCTTCCTCATCCTACCATGCCGTTTTCGGTGTGGCAATTGGCGCAGAACAGGACTACACTATATACTATAGAGAGTTCTTGACTAACGAGGAGAAGGAGAGAGTCGATGATTATCCTCAAGACACCTGAAGAAATTGAACTCATGCATGCAGCAGGTCAGATTTTGGCTGCTTGTCATCGTGAGATTGCCAAGATGATTCGTCCAGGCATTTCTACCTGGGAGATTGATCAATTCGTTGAAGAATTTTTGGCTGAAAATGGCGCGACCCCTGAGCAAAAAGGGTTTCATGGATATCCTTATGCCACATGCGGTTCAGTAAATGATGTCATCTGCCATGGCTTCCCGAAAAAAGAGCCTCTGCGTGATGGCGATATCGTTACCATCGACATGGTTGTTCGCAAAAACGGTTGGCTGGCTGACTCCGCTTGGTCTTATGAAGTGGGAACCGTGTCTCCGGAAGCGAAAAGACTGCTGGAAGTCACTGAAAAATCGCTGTATCTCGGTATTGAGCAAGCTGTCGTAGGCAATCGGATCGGCGATATTTCACACGCCATCCAAACGTATGCGCAAGCACAAGGCTACTCCGTCGTGCGCGATTTTACCGGACATGGTATCGGTCAGGAAATGCATGAGGAGCCGTTCGTTCCTCACTTTGGCCCTCCCGGGAGAGGTCAACGCCTCAAAGAAGGCATGGTCATTACCATTGAACCCATGCTGAACATCGGGACGTATCATGCAACGGTCGATGAAGATGGTTGGACAGCACGTACTCGCGATGGGAAGCTGTCCGCTCAATACGAGCACACCCTCGCTATTACCGCGAATGGACCTCTTATCTTAACAAAACAATAAGGATGTACGAAGAGCCCTTGCATTGTCAGGGCTTTTTCTTTTTCTCCCAATGTGCTCTGTCGCACATCCAAACGTTGACATCCCTTCTGCCGCTCCGTATGATTCAAGTACGCTTTGTTACTACTCAGTAACAAACTTATCCGACCAGCAACCGCTAAGCACAAGGAGGGTTCCATCCCATGTCCGATACAATCTCATCTAAGCAACTGCGAGATATCCCATTGTCTGTTCTCGATTTGGCACCTATTACGGAGGGTAGCAACGCTGCTGAATCGTATAAAAACAGTCTCAATCTGGCGCAACAAGTGGAAAAATGGGGCTTTACACGTTATTGGCTCGCTGAACACCACGCAATGCCCAGCGTAGCCAGCTCTGCCACCTCCGTTCTCATTGGTTACATTGCCGGCGGCACCAGCAAAATCCGTGTAGGTTCAGGCGGCATTATGCTGCCCAACCATGCTCCACTCGTGATCGCCGAGCAATTCGGGACATTGGAGTCCCTCTATCCAGGCCGGATCGACTTAGGTCTAGGACGGGCACCCGGGGCGGACCAGCGAACAGCACGTGCGCTACGCCGCGATTTGCGGGTTGGCGGAGAGGATTTTCCAGAGTTATTGGAGGAGCTGCGTGAATATCTTCGTCCACGAACAAGCGAGTCGGCATCTGCCATCCGCGCTATCCCTGGCGAAGGTCTGAACATCCCGATCTGGCTGCTCGGTTCCAGCGATTTCTCAGCGCGACTCGCGGGCATGCTCGGATTGCCGTTTGCTTTTGCTGGGCATTTTTCACCGAACTTCACCTTGCCCGCCTTGCAGACGTATCGCCATTGTTTCCGTCCATCGGAAGTACTGGATCAGCCATATGCCATGGTTGGGGTCAACGTGATGGCAGCCGATACGGATGAGCTCGCGAATCGACTCGCCACTTCCCATTACCAGGCATTCTTAAATCTCGTCCGCGGTGATCTCAAGCCAATCCAACCACCTGTGGACAATATGGATGAACTGTGGAGCGAATTCGAAAAACTGTCTGTCCAAGCTCAACTGCGTTCCTCCATCATTGGTAGCCCTGTTACCGTGAAAAGCAAACTGCAAGAGTTGCTCGATGCCACAGGAGCAGATGAGCTCATGATTACAACGCAAATGTACCATCATGCCGATCGTGTGCGCTCTTTTGAAATTGTCGCCGACGTCTGGAAGTCCTGAATGGGGGATGGTATATGACGGAAGCAAAACGGCCTCGCGTGCCTCGTGAAAAAGCACATGAGATCATCTTGAACGCTGCTGAAGAATTGTTTTATCAAGAAGGGATCCATGCCGTCAGTGTAGACGCCATCGTTGAGCGTGCCGGAATGAATAAAATGAGCGTCTATCGGCAGTTTTCCTCGAAAACAGACCTGATTCTCGCCTACATGAAGCGCAAGCAAGACGTTTTTTGGCAAGAGTGGGAAGAGAGCATCGCCAAACATCCCAATCGGCCACGAGAGCAACTTATTCAGTTTTTTGCTGATCTGGCTGCGCGCGCGTCCAACGAGCAATTTCGCGGCTGTTGCTTTATTAATATAGCTGTCGAGTTTCCTGATCCGGTTCATCCAGTTCGCGAGCTGGTTTGCTCCCATCAGAAACGAATCCGCGACGCTTTTTTGGAACGCACGACTGCCCTTGGCGCTGCGAATCCATGCGAGTTGGCCTATACGCTGATCTTGTTGATGGAAGGTACTTACGCGGATAGCCAGACGTACGGAACCGATAGTGCAGCGATCCGCATGGTTCCTGGCATCGTAGAAAAAGTTTTGGACCAAGCGCTTCCCCATTAAAAAAGTGGCTCCCTGCCTTCTTCCGGCAGTTGCCACTTCCTCTTTTTGTCGCTCATGAAAGATGCTTTAGCGCTGAGCACTGGTCGCATACTTTTCTTGTTTCGCCGTCATTGCTTCTAATTCTTTGACGTCTTGTTCCAAGTCATGGATGTCTTCTTCAATCAGTTTTTTCAGATGTTGCTTTTCCCGCAGGATTTTGCGGGTTTGCTCCAAACGCTGATTCAAATCGAACACGCCGAGATACACTGCTTTTCCCTCCCTATGTAGGTTTTCCACCTTATATGTTATGCAGCGATTTCCGGAAGTTGCCGACCATTTTTTTGGTGGGATCAAAATAGGTAAACGTGAAAAGAGACTTCCCGTGAGCGTAATGCCCAGGAAGTCTCTTATTTGCTTTAAAGCCCTTTGTATTTGCCCAATTCTTCGCGCAGGCGATACACTTCCTGTACCAAAGCACGCTTTTCCAGACGGTCAATCTCTTGATCCAAATCATTCATACGTGCATGTCCACTATATGGCGCATCATACATTGGGAAGCTGTCAGAAGCGTATGACCACTGCTGTTCTTTTGGCATGATCATTGCCATCAGCAAGTAAAGCAGAATCGGTACTCCTGTAAAAACAGTAAGAACGACAACTCCTATACGTACCAGCGTAGAGTCAATGCGCAAAAACTGCGCAACCCCACCACAAACTCCAAATAACCGTTTATCATGATGCGAACGATATAGTCGTCTTTCCATCATTGCTTCCACCCTCTCTACAGTATCCGCTTGCCTTGTATCTACAGGATACCCGATAGGCGATTTCGGTAAAATGGTCCGTAGAGGGATTTGTCCTCCGTCGCTGGACGGAGATCAATCATTTGACAGGTGGCTCATAAACGGGACGTGGACGATCAAACTGTTCGCCCAGCGTCGCATACGTATGACCCGCTAATCGGCTGACGGGTGCAAATGCTGTAGCATCAATCCGTCCTGCATGATACAACTCATCCACTACATGTACATGCACCACTTCCCCGATAATCAAATCCGAAGTCGTTGGACTCCCTAATTCCACAATCTGATGCAGCTTGCACTCAAAATGGATGCGGGATGCACGCAGCCTTGGCACCTTGACGCGAACGGATGGTGCGACTTCCAGCCCCAATGCCTCTACCTCACTGATCTGCGGTGGATAATCAGCAGAAGTCTGATTGACTGCATCCACATTGTGTACGTCCACCATATTGACCACGAATTCTCCCGTTTGCATGATGTTTCGTGCCGTATCTTTTGGGACACTTCCCGGCTTGCGCATGACCGCAACCGAGACCATCATCGGTTCAATGCTGGCAACATTAAAATAACTGAAAGGAGCGGCATTGACGATTCCTCCCTCCGCTAACGAGGTAACCCAAGCGATCGGCCGCGGGACGATACACCCGATCAAAAGCTTGTATTTTTCCTGCCGCTCAATCTCATGAATGGCGATTTCCATTGCGTTTTTGCACCTCTTTCTATTCCTTCGGTGGCAACCAGCTTGCCATGTATGCGTCATCCTCAATTTCCAACGCTTGCTTTGTGACGTGTAGCGGGTGGAATGTGTCCAGCATGACAGCCAGCTCCTGCGTTTCTTTTTTCCCAATGCTCGCCTCTACCTTGCCTGGATGCGGCCCATGTGGAATCCCCATTGGATGCAGGGTGATAGACCCCTCATAAATCCCTTTTCTGCTCATAAAATTGCCATCTACGTAGTATAACACCTCGTCACTTTCTACATTACTGTGATAGTAAGGCGCAGGGATCGCTTGCGGATGATAGTCGTACATCCGCGGAACGAATGAGCAGATGACAAAGTTTTGACCGGCAAAGGTTTGATGGACAGGTGGCGGTTGATGAATGCGTCCAGTAATCGGTTCAAAATCATGAACACTCAGTGCATACGGATACAAATAACCGTCCCACCCCACCACATCGAACGGATGGAAGTCAAAGAAGTAGCTGTAGACCACGGACTGGCGTTTGACTCGCACCTCGAAGTCTCCGCTTTCCACATGCGTCACCAATTTTTCCGGTACACGAATATCACGTTCACAAAACGGCGAATGTTCCAATAATTGACCATGCTCGTTGCGATAACGCTTTGGTGGCACGATCTCATTCTGGGACTCAATGACAAGAAAACGACTCTGCACAGACGGTACTATCCGGTAGGTCGTGCCAATCGGAATGACAAGGTAGTCGCCAGGCTTGTAAGTGAGCGTACCGAAAATCGTTTGCAGCTCTCCCTCACCTTGATGGACAAAAACAACTTCATCCCCATCTGCATTGCGATAAAAGTAATCCATCGGTTCTGTTGGTGCGCACACAGCCATGACGACGTCGTTATTCCCCAGCATGTAGCGACGTCCGAAAATCGGGTCTCCGCCCGGCTGAACATCAAACGTTTTAAAATGCTGATGCTTCAAATCAACCTGCTCCACATATTCCAAGCGGACGTCTGCATATTTGCGCGTCTCCCTCACTTGGGTAGGTGGATTGTGGTGATACAGAATCGATTGAATCCCAGAAAACCCTTTTGTTCCCATCACTTGCTCGCGGTACAGTCCCCCATCCGGCTTGTAAAACGTCGTATGCCGCTTTTTTGGAACTTCCCCCATTCGTTGATAAAAAGCCATACGTTCCTTCCTCCTTTTTTCATCCTTATTCACAAATCGTATTGCGAAGCACACCGAGGCGTTCCACCTCTAGCTCCACTACATCACCTGGCGCAAGCCAAGCATACTGCTCTGTTCCCAGCTCCAAAATGCAGCCAGTCCCTACTGTTCCCGATCCGATAACATCTCCGGGATACAAGAAGCAATCCTCCGAAGCACGGGCAATCATTTCTGCGAATGTATAGTGAATGTCCTTGAAGTTTCCTTTTGAATACTCTCTGCCATTAATGCGTGCCACCATTTCCAGATTGTAGCGGCTGCCCTTCTCGCCTGTGATGCGTACATCCGCAAGCTCCTCCGGTGTAACCAGCCAGGGACCCATGGACGTTGCGAAATCTTTGCCCTTGGCTGGCCCCAAGCCAACCTTGACCTCCTCCCGTTGTATATCCCGGGCGCTCCAGTCGTTTAAAATACAATATCCAGCGATGTGCTCTTCCGCTCGTTCTACTGGAATGTTTACTCCAGCTTTTCCAATCACGCAGGCAATTTCCAGCTCATAGTCCAGCCACTCGGTTGCTTTGGGTCTGCGAATATTCGCTTGCGTCCCCGTAAAAGCTGCTGCATTCGAAAAATAAAAGACGGGGAAATGGTACCATTCGGGCACCATCGGAAGTCCGCGTTTGGCTCGCGCTGTCTTCACATGAGCCTCGAAGGCGTAAAAGTCACGAAAGCTGGCGGGACGCGGAAGTGGCGAGCCTAGCTCGACTTGCTCCAAATCCCAGCCTTCCTCTGCCTCGTACGCGGTTTGAATAACGGGTAGCCAGTTTGCCCACTCCTCGAGCAAACCTAGCACTGTACTCGGCGCCCCCGGACACGCATGCGCAATATCTTTGACTTTTCCTTCGCGCACGAGCCCCGCTCGCCAAGCATCCCTTTCCCTTTCTCGATAGGAAACCAGCTTCATGAAACCCTCTCCTTCTCTTGGGCAATAAGAAAACCTATATCGATGCTTGCTCAAGGATGAGCGACCGCGTATTAGCGGAATGTTTTCCGTACTATCGGGAAGAAACCCGAAGAGGTGTATGCTTTCCGATATGACAAGAAAACCCAGCTCACCCCCAAGGCATTTCCGGCGCATGACAAATAAAAAAGGAAGCCCTCTTTGTCAAAACGATCCGAAACAGGCATCAGGCGCAAGCTGGGTCTCGTCTGCTACTGAAAAAAATCTTTGCGGGATTTTCCCCCGCAGACAGCCAGCTATTCTCTGTTATGTTTCCACATATTTGAATTGAATTTCTTCTATCATATCGAAAACGCTTACAGCTTTCCAGAGGGAAATGACGAAATTTTTCGCCTAAGTCATTTCCTTGCATGGATCATCGGGAAAAAATTGTTGAACTAGCTGTTCCATATCACTTGGCAGCGGCTCCTCCCAGCTCATCGCAAGACCGCTGCGCGGATGGACAAAAGATAGCCCCCATGCATGCAAAGCTTGTCTGCCGATATGCTCCCGTTCTCCTCCGTACAGATCATCTCCGGCGAGTGGGTGCCCTTTACTGCTCATATGTACGCGAATCTGATGCGTGCGCCCCGTCTCCAGCTTTACCTCGACAAAACTCATACCTTCCCCTCGGGCAAGCACACGATAATGGGTAACAGCCGTCTGCCCATCCGGTCTTACCTGTCTGGTGATAAACGAATTTTCCGCAAGGCCAATCGGCGCATCAATCGTACCTTCGTCTGACTCCACGATTCCTTGAACAATTGCTCGATAAGTCCGCTGCAACGTCCGGATCTGCTGCATACGACTGAATTGTTCATGTGCCCATTGATTCTTGGCTACGATCATCAAGCCTGATGTATCTTTATCCAAACGGTTCACCGCTCGGAACTTTCTGTTTTCGCCACGACTTTTCCAATAAGCGATCATCCCGTTTGCCAAGGTTCCGCTAGGATGATTTCCTGTCGGATGAACAACCAATCCCGCTGGCTTTGCAATGACCATCAAATCCTCGTCCTCGTAACGGATGGAGAGCGGCATATCCTCTGGCGCGACGGTCTCTTCCGCCTCTTCTTCAACCATGACTGCTATTTTATCGCCGGCTTGCAATTTTTCGTTTACAAATACGAGGACGCCATTCCGTGTAATGGAGCCTTTAAACTTGGCACGAATGAGCAAGCGCCGCGATACACCATACCGCTTTTGCAATACTTCTCGCACGGTTTGCCCTGCATCTGCCTCATCAACCGTGAAGCTAATTAATTCTTCCAGCATGTTGTCTCTCCTTTAAGTCTTCCCTTCTCCTCAGTATAGCAAAAAACGATCAGGCTGTTTGGCCACGACCGTTTGGATGTCTATCATATGTTGTCTTTCACTTCGATAACAAATGCATGACCTGCATCGCCTTGGGTCCACTGACCGCGAACATCGAACAAATACCAGCCCGGCTGTTCGGGTGCCTTCCACTGATTGCCGTTTTCCACTGCTTGCTCAACTTCTTTCACGCCGTCCCATTGGGTTACCTTGAGCGTATTTGCAGTTGGCTGCTGGGCAAAAGTGACAGTCAGCGTCGCCCCGGGCTTTACTTGCAGGGGTGCAGGCTTTTGCTCTGCGACGAGTTCCGGTGGTGCCGCCGTATCCTTGCAGATCGCCTCGCTATTATAGCTCCAGCAGGAAGATGCCGGCACCGTCGCAGCTGTTTTTCCGCGCCATTCAATGACTGGCTGTGGTGGTTCCGCAAGCTGCGCAGTCCCTTGCGCGGACGATCCATTCCCACACCCCGTCAATAACAGTGTCGCTATCAGAAATAGTTGACCAAGCCATTCTACCTTTTTCATCCAATCACCTCAAACCTATGACGCGAGAAAAAAGGCATTCGTTTCATCCGACTTGGCTCCGGTCGATCATTTCCTTATGATTGCCAAACACTTGTTGGAATCGAAAAAGAAGTAGAGACCTCTTTCAAATAATCATCGAGCTGCTCTGCCGGATTTTGGATTGGCTTGCCATGGCATACTTCCAAATGCCGTGGTCGCAATTGGCGGACGATCAGACTGCTTTTGAGTGCTTGCGCCATATCCGCCGTAAACATCGGCATGGGACGATGCAATCTGCCGTGTTTGGAAGTAAACAAATCTCCCGCCAAAAGCACTCCATCCTTTTCGTGAAAATAAACCACATGCCCCGGAGAATGACCGGGTGTCAAATAAGGTTGCAGCCCGCCAACGGCAGCTATATTTCCTTCGGCATCCTCTGGCAAAGGCTGCGCCAAGCCAGGCTGTACGTTTGCTTCCAGCTTTTTACGACGAGGATATAGCTCTTTCCCTTCCATATACGGAATCTCGATTCGATGCGCATAGACTGGTACAGATTCTGCCTCCGTGATTTTTTTTAACGCCCCAACATGATCCGAATGACCATGCGTCAGCAAAATTCGCTTGAGTGGGCCTGCATTCAACTGCTTGATAAAAGCCATAATCCGTTTCGCCATAAATGGCATTCCTGCATCGATAAGCGTAACGCCATCCTCCTCCCTGACAATCCAGACCCGCAAAGGAATCAACAACCACGCTTTGATACACCAAATGTTCGCTGAGATTTGCTCCACTCTGATCATTCTCTCGTCACTCCCTGTTCATTATTTTTTGACTGCCTGCAAGAAAAACATCTATGGATAAAGCGAATGTAGGGGCTAGCCTTTCCATTAAGCTGTCCAATGGTTCCTCGGAATGTGTATACGTACCGACGATGCCATGCAACATGTAGAAGTATATCCGTGCATGGGCAAGCGCTTTTTCTTCCTCTATCTCGCTTGGCAAGCAACGTCTTACAGCCTCCCTCAACAAACCAAACAATTGATTGCGCAGCGTTTGCAATTCTTTTTCCGGTTCCTCTACATCAATACGAGAGGCTTTGATCATGAAGAATAAGGTATACATGGTTCGATTGCGCAAGCAAAAGTGAATGAACTGACTGCTGATTTCCCGCAGAATCTCTTCTGGTGTTCTTCTTTGTTTGGACAGTGTTTCTTCCATTTGTAGAGCCAAGCTCTGCAAAGGTTCTTTAGACAGATGATGAAGCAGTGCTTCTTTGTCCTTGAAATAAATATAGAGGGTTGTATGGGAACAGCCGGCTGCTTTGGCGATTTCCCTGATAGATACCGTATCAAAGCCTCGGGTAGCGAAAAGGTCTGCTGCCGCCGTCAAAATGGCCCGTTTCGTTTCTTCCGAGCGTATTTCCTGTTTGCTTGCCATGCGAGATATTCAGCTCCTTACCTCTTTAAAAACTTTATAACCGATGGTTAGTAACCGTTGGTTATAATATAACCACTGGTTATAAAATCCGTCAAGACTAATTTTCCCACTTGCTGCAAATAAAAAAAACTCCCTTCTCGTCCTTGGACAAAAAGGGAGCTTACTTATGAAAATTGCTTATTTCGCAGCTTGTGCAGCAGCAATCGCAGCTTCGTAGTTTGGATGCTCACCAGCGGCAGCCACATACTCAGCGTGTACAACCTTGTCGTTTGCATCGATTACGAATACAGCGCGAGACAAGAGACGGAATTCTTTGATCGCTACGCCGTAAGCTGTACCGAAGCTCAGGTCTTTGTGGTCAGATACTGTTTTCACTTTGTCGATGCCAGCAGCACCGCACCAGCGGTTTTGCGCGAATGGCAGGTCAACGGAAACAGTCAGCACAGTAACGCCTTCCAATTTCGCAGCCTCTTCGTTGAAACGGCGAGTTTGTGCATCGCACACGCCAGTGTCAATAGAAGGGATTACGGAGATGATGCGAACAGTGCCTTTGGAATCTTCCAAAGTTACAGGGGACAGATCGCCACCTACTACAGTAAAGTTAGGAGCAGTATCTCCTACTTTGATTTCAGGACCGAGCAGTGTTACAGGACCACCTTTGAATACAAACGCGCCTTGACGCTCAACAGCAGTTGTCATGATTTCTTCCTCCTCACCAAATCTTTCAGTATGTACATCAATTATCATACCCTATCATTCACTTTTTTTCACTATGCCAATAGTAGAAATTACAGATTCACTTGCACTTTCCCGCTTCGTTTGGCTTGGACCTCAGCGATTCGCTTCACTTCATGCTCGTACTCCCAATCCGTTTTCGCATTCAGCTCATGACAGCGCATCAGCGCGTGATAGAGGGCAAATGCAAAGGTCACCTGCTTCATTTCGTACCGCGTTCCATAAGCTTTCGGCAATGCCGTGTTGATAATCTCAATTTGATATGTGGCTTTTTCCCGCTTGTCCCTGACTGGCACGATATACCCCATATGCTTTAGGACATGACCGTAATCGAATTGTCCTTCATCGTCAAAATCAATGGTGTCGTCCGATGTTGCCAAATACTCCAGCAAGGTCCCCATATCGAGCGTATCGAAGCAAGCGGGCTGTGGCATGGACAAAACTGAGCCGTCATTGTTTACAAAATAAATATGGTCGCGATAATGAAAGATCAGTTCATCTTCTGGAACTTCGTCGGCAAACATCCAGTGATTTTGCGGAATCAGGTAACGCCAGATTTGTGCGGGTTCACAATGGAGTAATTCCATGGCAGGGTCCCTCCTTTTCCCTACCAGTTTTGGCAAAACTAGCACTGGCTATTCAGGCAGCTCCTGCATGTAGCGTCGCCAATTTCCATCCGCAATGTGCACCCCTGTTTGCTTGACCAGGTCTTGATCCAAATAACGATAAACAAAGACATTCACGACCTGACCTGTTCCTTCCATGGTCGCTGGAATGATGATCCGTTCATATTCATTGCGCGGATCACCCTCGCCATAGTACGTCTCCAGCTCGTCCAGTCCAGCTAGCGCTTGCTCGTACACGTCAGGGGCAAACGTAACGATCTCCCCCACAACCTCCTGCTCTCCTTTCAGCAATCCCGGATAGCCTGCCGGTAAATGATAGATCTCACCTTGAATCGTCGCAGATGTTGCCTCATGTTGATACGGTTTCACGTAATTCCTATGATTTCCAAAGCCCGCCAAAAGTGTGCCGTACACAAATACAGGCAGCTTGTCGTTCTGATTGTTCACGCTCATCCATCCTCCTGTGATCGAAAAAAGTGTGTCTTGCGTCGAGAAAATTTTGTATATTTGTTCTATATATAATTTTAATACGTCTTTTTTTCCGAGACGTTAGGGGGAGAGAATAATGAAAAAGAGAAAAATCAATCGCCTACTGGTAGCAAACCGCGGTGAGATCGCCATTCGAATCTTTCGCGCAGCAACGGAGCTCGGCATACGTACGGTAGCCGTATACTCCGAGCAGGACAACGTTTCTATCCATCGCTTCAAGGCTGACGAGTCTTACTTGGTCGGAGCGGGAAAAGGGCCTATCGAGGCTTACCTCGATATCGAGAGTATCATCGAAATTGCCAAGCGCAACGATATTGATGCCATTCACCCAGGCTACGGATTTCTTGCTGAAAATGCTGATTTTGCAAAGCGCTGCCAAGAGGAAGGCATTATTTTCATTGGACCATCCCCTGAGCTGATCGACAAATTCGGGGACAAGGTAGAAGCACGTCGTCTGGCGATTGAAGCGGGAATCCCAGTGATTCCAGGCACTCCTGAGCCAATCGAAACACTCCAAGAGGCGCTTCTCTTTGCCAAAGAATACGGCTACCCCATCATTATTAAAGGCGTATCTGGCGGCGGGGGCCGTGGCATGCGCATCGTTCGCAGTCAGGAGGAATTGCAAGATTCGTTAGATCGTGCCCGTTCCGAGGCCCGCTCTTCCTTCGGCAATGCCAAGGTGTATTTGGAGCGATACTTGGAACAGCCCAAACACATCGAGGTCCAAATTCTCGGTGACAACCACGGAAACATCGTCCATCTGTATGAGCGCGATTGCTCTGTTCAACGGCGCCATCAAAAAGTGGTCGAAGTAGCACCGAGCCTATCTTTGGATGACAAGCTGCGTGAAGATATTTGCCAGGCTGCTCTCACACTCATGAAAAAAGCCGGCTATTCGAACGCTGGTACTGTCGAGTTTTTGTTAACGCCGGACAAGCGTTTTTATTTCATAGAAGTCAATCCACGCATTCAAGTAGAGCATACCATCACGGAGCTCATCACTGGAATCGACATCGTTCAGTCGCAGATTCGTGTAGCCGAGGGTCATGCCCTCTCCGATGAAGAGATTGGCATCAGTGGGCAGAACAATATCCAAATGAGTGGTTTTGCCATCCAATGCCGTGTCACGACAGAAGACGCAGAAAACAACTTCCTGCCAGATGCTGGTCGCTTGTCCGCTTGGCGTTCCGGTGGCGGTTTCGGAGTAAGGCTCGATGGAGGCAATGGTTATCCAGGCGCGATCATTACACCGTTTTATGATTCGCTACTGGTCAAAATCTCCACGTATGGCGCGAGCTTTGATCAAGCCGCTCGCAAAATGCTCCGCACATTGCGAGAGTTCCGTATTCGTGGCGTGAAAACGAACCTGCCGTTTTTGGAAAATGTCGTGACACATCCTGATTTTTTGAGTGGCAACTACGATACGTCGTTTATTGATACCAAACCAGAGCTGTTCGTTTTCCCTGGCCGTCAAGACCGGGGTACCAAATTACTATCTTATATCGGAGACACGATTGTCAACGGATATCCCGGTCTCCAGAAATCGGAGAAAAAGCCGCACTTCGACTCGCCCCGCATCCCGCGGACACCATTTACCCAGCCATATCCGGACGGTACGAAGCAAATTCTGGATAAAGAAGGTGCCGACGGTCTGGTACGGTGGATTCAGGCGCAGAAACACGTGCTCGTCACAGACACGACTTTCCGCGATGCCCACCAGTCTTTGTTTGCTACGCGTGTGCGTACCTACGATCTCGCTTCCATTGCAGAGGCGACAGGCAAGCTCGGTTCTGGCCTCTTCTCGTTGGAGATGTGGGGCGGCGCCACTTTTGACACAACGATGCGCTTTTTGCAGGAATCTCCCTGGGAACGGCTGCAAATCCTTCGCCAGCGCATACCAAACGTCCTGTTCCAAATGCTCTTGCGCGGAGCAAATGGCGTAGGCTATACCAACTACCCGGATAATGTGATTCACGCTTTCGTCAAAGCCTCTGCTGAAAATGGCATTGATGTCTTCCGGATCTTTGACAGCCTGAACTGGCTTCCCGGGATGCAAACAGCCATTGAAGCCGTTCGTGAATCCGGCAAAGTGGCCGAGGCAGCGATTTGCTACACTGGAGATATTCTGGACCCGACCAAGACCAAGTACACCTTGGCCTACTATGTCGATCTGGCAAAGGAATTGGAAAAAGCAGGTGCCCATATTCTCGCAATCAAGGATATGGCAGGTCTTTTGAAGCCGTATGCTGCTTATTCGCTTGTCTCTGCTTTAAAACAAGAAATCAGCATTCCGATCCATCTGCACACGCACGATACATCAGGGAATGCTGGCGCCATGCTTCTGAAAGCCATCGAAGCAGGCGTGGATATCGTCGATGCTTGCGTCAGTTCCATGTCTGGACTCACTTCCCAACCAAGCTTGAACGGATTGATCGCAAGCCTTGCCCACACGGAGCGTGAGACTGGTTTATCTCTTGAATCGTTCAACAAGCTGTCTGATTACTGGGAGGATGTACGTCCGTACTACCAAGGCTTTGAAAGCGGCATGAAAGCGAGCAACACGGAGGTCTACGTACACGAAATGCCAGGCGGACAATACACCAATCTGGAGCAGCAAGCCAAAGCGGTTGGACTGGAAGGTCGTTGGGACGAAGTGAAGCACATGTATGCTGTCGTCAATCAAATGTGCGGCGACATTGTAAAAGTGACCCCTTCTTCCAAGGTCGTCGGTGATATGGCACTGTTCATGGTCCAAAACAACTTGAATGAAGAAAACATTTGGGAGAAAGGAGCACGCCTCGACTTTCCGGATTCCGTCATTCAATTTTTCCAAGGGTATCTTGGCCAACCGCCTGGCGGATTCCCTAAGAAGTTGCAGGAACTCGTGCTAAAAGGTCGCGATGCCTTTACTGCTCGTCCTGGTGAATTGCTCGCACCCATTGACTTTACGCAAGTTGCTGCTGAGCTGGAAGCCAAAATCGGACGTGAGCCCAGTCATTTAGACGTCCTGTCTTATATCATGTATCCGCAAGTCTATTTGCAATTTGAACAACGCCTAAAGGAATACGGTGACTTGTCGGTATTGAATACGGGAACATTCTTCTACGGATTGCGTCCGGGTGAGGAAACCGCCATTACGATCGAGCGCGGTAAAACGTTGATTATCAAACTGGTCGCAGTTGGAGAGCTTCATCCAGATGGCCGACGCATCATCTATTTTGAACTGAATGGACAGCCACGTGAAATCTTCATCCGAGATCAATCGGCAAAAGTCTCTGAACTGATCCGCCGAAAAGCAGAAGCGCAAAACCCTGCCCACCTCGGTGCCTCCATGCCAGGAAAAGTGCTCAAGGTGCTTGTAGCAGAAGGTGACAAGGTTCGTAAAGGCGAACATCTTTTGGTGAGTGAAGCGATGAAAATGGAGACGACGATTCAGGCTCCACTCGACGGAAAAATTAAAGCCGTCTATGTGAAAGCAGGCGAAGCCATTCAAACTGGCGATCTGCTCATTGAAATGGAGTAGGCATCGTCTATAATAAGAGATAGTAAATTGTTCCTGGGGATTCATTCCATTAGATTTTGAGGAGGTGACCGACATGAAAACGAATCGAGTCAGCCATGTTCCATTTACGCAGCGGGTAGGCCGCTATCATTCCCATATGCTTCAGGCAAAATTAAGCACGCCAGTCAATCCGATTCTCAGTTTTAATTTGCAGCCGTTCTACACTCGTCAGCAGCAATGGACAACGGAGCTTTCCGATTCCTTATCGCGTCTGTACCGGTTTTCCTCAGATTTGGAGAAGAGTGCAGGAGAATTTATTGCCGCGGGGAAAGACAGCGAGGCTGAAACTGACATTGAGCAATTACAGGAACGCACACACTCGTTAGTAAGTAAATACAATCGCCTGCAGCTATTTCTTGCAGAAAAAGCAGATACCTTGGCGACGCAAAAGCTGGACGCATTCGCTCAAGTGGCAAAAAACGCAGAGGAAAAACTCCAATCCTTTGGAATCAAGCTGTTACCAGATGGACAACTGGAAATGGACGATGAGAAATGGTTGGAAGCTGTACGGACCCGCTATGTGGACTATACAAATTCAATGGAGCGTGTAGCTCAAGCATTCAGAGCAGGTACATTGGGATTGCAAAGCAAACCCTTTGGTTCCTTTTCACGTTACTACGAGGAAGCAATGGCCCTCCATCCTTATATCGCCTCCTCCAGCTCAAGCCTTCATTATCAGCATGTTGCGAAGACAGGTTTGTATGTAAACGAAGTCTGGTAATGCCATACGCCTACTACCGAAAAAACAGGTATGCCCCTTTTATGGAGCATACCTGTTTTGTGCTTTTCTTACTTTCGATCCATAAGGTCTTCCAAATCTTGTTCTTCTGCTCCGGCAATAATCGTATTGGAATAAACAGTGGGTTCATCTGATTTGGTAAACATCCCCTGAACTTTATCCACGATTTGCGGAACAGAATCCAAAATCCGGTCGTAGAGATGGGTCGTATTTTCAAGCGGAATCGAACGAATTCCTTGTTTGCCAACGACCAAAAAGGCTACAGGTGTGATGGAGACACCGCCCCCACTACCCCCGCCAAACGGGTGACTAGCAGGTTCAAATTGTTGATGGTTTTGATGCCCATTATGATGGTGATCGTATTGGAACTCACTACCCCCGGCCGCGAAACCAAATCCTACCTTGGAGATTGGAAGAATGACACTACCGTCAGGTGTCTCAACGGGATCACCAATGATTGTATTCACGTCCACCATTTGCTTGAGGTTTTCCATCGCTGTTCTCATCAGGCCTTGAATCGGGTGGTCTGCCATTTTTGTCGCTCCTCCTTCCTGTCTGTGTCATGTTTTATCATTCCCCCAACAAATCCGGAGCATGTACCTTGCACAAAGGAATAAATATGTTTGCTGCCACATTTGTATTTAGGCGCGCGTAGGCGAAGTCTGCCATTTTCGTTGCTTGCTTTTTCGAATCCGCAGAAATACTTTTAGCGAAGAGAAAACGAAATGACCCAAATAAAAATGCAACACCGCATGAACCTTCGTATGTAGAAGTGCTTGGTTCCAAACAGGTTGTACACTGATGGCAGGCATCGTCTGTAAAGAGATGGAGTGGGAGAGGATCCCTACAACCAGGCTTTTCACTCCCCAGACTATTCCTGTCAGCGCCCCTGTTTCAGCAGCCTGACCTGTTCCCAGCAATGTATGCCATTCTAACTTCGTACAACGAATTTGTCTGAACAAATCTTTTATCAAAGGCAGCAAATCACGTACTCTTTCCAGCACATCCCGATAATTCCGATACCATATTTTCACTTGCCTCCGTGTAAAATCTTTGACCCTCTCCCGAAGCTTGCTTCCCTGTTGGATGGTTTCTACCTTCGCGACAAGCTCAGGACCAGCTTCTGTCATTTTCACAAGGAGAATGGGTATTTCGTATTTCCTGCGAATGATTCCCCAAGCTGCTATCGTAATATCCAATTGATCATTATCGCCCTCGCGACTGTACAAACACGTCAATTGTATTGGCGTGATCACTAATAGGACAATGAAACCAAGCAATCCTAACAACACCCATACCATCAAAAAATCCCACCCCTTCCACGTTAGTATGAGTGGAAAGAGCAGGAAATATGTTCAGTATTTTTATTAATCAAGCACGTATACTTTGACGCCTTTTTGCAAGCCGTGATTTTCAGCTTCGTTCAACGTTGGAAGATACAGATCCACATGTCGTTGCTTTACCGCACCACCGATATCAGCTGCCACTGCATAACCGTAGCCATCGATGTACAAGTGTGTACCAAGCGGGATGACATTTGGATCAACCGCGACAACACCTTCGCGCAGTGGATACTCCAGATACGACATAATCTTGTCGTTCTTGTAGCTGTAAGCAGTCGTCTGTACCGTTAATTCCTGGCGAAAAGGTGTACCGTTTGCGAGGGCTTTTGATGTTCTCGGCTTATTCGGAAGCAAGTGAAGGGCAGCGTATGTGGCTACTTCGGCTCTCGTCATATACTTGTTCGGCTGTAATGTACCGTCCTCGTAGGCACTCATTAGCCCGTTTTGCATGGCGTAAACGAGTGGGCGCTGCTCTTTTTCTTTCACGTTGTTCCCATCCGGGTATTGGTTCAATGTCTGAATCGTCGTAGACCACTTCAAGTTATTGACTGCTCCGCTGTCCCCCATCGTTCTTACCAGAATAGAGGCGAGCTCCGCTCTTTTTACTGGGGCATCTGGATGCAAATACAGGTGATTCCCCTGCTTTTGCCCATGGACAATTCCCAGTCGATAAGCTGTCTCGGCATAGGACGACAGCCAGCTGTTTGCTGGTACGTCCGCAAAGGATGATTGCTTGTTACCCAGAGGTTCAATTCCTTTCGCATTCACAAACATCGTGAGCAGTTCACCCAATGTCACGTTGTCATCAGGTCGAAAATATTCGTTTTGACCAATTACGTCGGCTATGTATAGTTGTTTGATTTCTTTTTCTGCCCAATGGCCACTAATGTCTACATAAGGTGTTTCGTTCATGTGAGCTGTTTCTGCCTCGACTACTGGTGTAACTGGTGTGCCTATAAGCAAAAAGGCTGCCAGCGAGGCAAGGATCATCCGTTTCTTCATCATCAACCTCCATGGGGAAATATGCGATTCCTTTCGTATCATTTTATCGAACTATTTTGCAAAAACAATGAACAATAGTTTCCAGTAAAAAGGAAAGCCCTCGAACAGCAACATGACGAAGACTGTTTCAAGGGCTGCATGAACAATGGTTAAATGGCAAAAATGTGTTTGCCGATCTTCTTCACTTGGGTACGAGACCAAATCCAATCGGAGGTCGCCGTAACAGGGTTAAAGTAGTAAAGAGCATGGTTGGTTGGGTCCCATCCTCGTACAGCATCCCAAGCTGCCTGGTAAGCAGTCTTGTCAGGAGTCAACCAGAATTGTCCATCATCTACAGCGGTAAACGCTAATGGCTCAAAGATGACACCCGCAAGTGTATCGGGAAAGTTTTTGGACTGGACACGGTTCAACGCGACCGCTGCCACAGCTACTTGGCCCTCATAAGGTTCTCCACGAGCTTCGGAATAGACCAGCTGCGCCAGCATCTGCATCTCCGCTTTATTTACTGACACTTTCTTGAGAACGCGCCATGTATTTGGACCAGTGATACCGTCAATCTGTAATCCGTATGCTTTTTGAAACTGTCTGACGGCCTTTGCTGTATTTGCTCCGTAAATGCCATCCAATTTGCTATCATAGTAGCCCAGCATCTGCAAGCGATACTGCAAATCCCATACATCCCCGTTCACACTACCACGCTGAATCTGTGTGGCTGCCAGGGAGTCGGCCGGGAAAATAAATGCTACAGCCATAAAGGCAGCAAGCAAGGTTGTTACTACTTTCTTGCTCCACCACATAAATTGTACCCTCCTTTACCCAACCCATTCTACAAGTTGGCGAAAGTAGGTTCAATTCAAGTATTTTGGCATAAGTGGAAACATATGCCTGATGCTATCCTTTTGGTCGGAACAAGACTGCCGTGATAAATCCAAAGACGATGGCAGCCGAAATCCCCGCGCTCGTCACTTCAAAAATGCCAGTGATGATGCCAATCACTCCATGCTTCTCGGCCTCCGCCATTGCCCCGTGTACGAGTGCATTTCCAAAGCTCGTGATAGGTACGGTTGCTCCTGCTCCAGCAAAATTAACTAGTGGCTCGTATAGACCGAGTCCGTCTAGCACTGCCCCTGTGACAACAAGAGAGGACATCGTATGGGCAGGTGTGAGCTTGACGACATCCATGAGAAATTGACCGATTAAGCAAATCGTTCCTCCTACGAGAAACGCCCACAAAAACATCATGGTATCACTCTCCAAGTTGCTCCGACTCAACAGCCACGGCATGCGCGATGCAAGGAATGCTTTCTCCCTGCTGGAAGGTCAGCGGGGATAAGAGGGCTCCCGTGGCAACCAGCAAGATCCGCTTCCATTCTCCTTGCTTCATCCGCCGAAGTAGATGCCCGTAGGTCACTGTCGCGATACAGCCACATCCGCTCCCCCCTGACCACACATTCGGATTTTCTCCATAAATGAGTTTCCCGCAATCGACATAACGCTCTAGTGGGATGTGCATGTGATGCTTGGGCAACAGATCAGATAAAATGGCATGGCCCGTTCGTCCTAAATCGCCTGTTACGATCAAATCATAATGGTCGTGAGGGAGCTGAAAGTCACGGAAATGCGACTCAATCGTGGATAATGCGGCTGGAGCCATCGCCGCTCCCATATTAAATGGATCTGTCAATCCCATATCGACGACATGCCCGATGGTAGCTCCCGTAATCCGCAGCCCCTTACCCTGACTGGCTACAACAGCAGCCCCTGCACCTGTCACTGTCCATTGTGCTGTTGGGGGCTTCTGGGAGCCGTACTCCGTTGGATAACGATATTGCTTTTCCGCAGCCCCATTGTGACTGGAGGTAGCAGCCAAGACGTAATCAGCAGCTTGACTATTCACCATGAGAGCAGCCAAGGCCAAGCCTTCCATTGCTGTTGAGCACGCGCCGAATATCCCCAGAAACGGAATCGAAAGCGTCCGGGCCGAAAAGCTGGCAGATATGATCTGGTTCATTAAATCCCCGGCAAGCATAAAGTTTATTTGCTCTTTGGTGAGCCCCGCTTTCTCTACCGCTTTCGAGCACGCTTCTTCTAGCAGGACCTTCTCTGCCTTTTCCCAGCTGTCTTGCCCAATCATCAAGTCACCGTGCAGGATATCAAAGTCGTCGGCTAGCGGTCCCTTAGCCTCAAAAGGCCCACCAATTGCAGCGTGCCCGAGAATGACAGGTTTTAAAGGAAAGACCCAAGACTGATGACCTTGGCGCATCCGTCAGCCTCCCATCGTAAACAATGTTTTGATCAAGCCAACGACGAATGCCGCCGCCACTCCAAACACAATCACTGACCCTGCCAGCTTGAACATGTTACCACCGACCCCCAGCACAAATCCTTCGCTGCGGTGCTCGATGGCCGCAGAGGCAATCGAATTGGCAAAACCTGTAACTGGCACACTCGTTCCTGCCCCAGCCCATTGGGCAATCCGGTCGTATAGTCCTAGACCGGTCAAAAGGGCAGAAAGAATAATCAAGACAGCTGCTGTAGGATTCCCAGCGGTTTTCTCCGTAAAATCGAAGTAGTGAATGAACATTTCTTGTATCCCTTGTCCGATCACACAAATGCCACCACCTACTAAAAAGGCACGGGTAAAATTGCGCAAAAGCGGTCGCGGAGGCTCGTGCGTTTTTGCCAATTGCTGATATTCTTGCTGGACGGGGGTCAGCTTTTTCTTTTTTTGATCCGCCATGCCACTCACTCCTTTTTACCGTATCATGAACGGTTTTACTTGATCGATTATCTGTTGGAGCTTTTCCGAATCGGTTTGGTAGGTACGTTTCATTTGTTCATTTTTTGTATTGAGTGCATATAGTTCCAGATCCGCCTGGCATTTTTTCAACGTAGCAAAAGCCAGCTTCGTCGCTTGGGCACCAGGAACCATCAGTTTATCGTCATACAGGTCGAGATAGAGCTCTCCACCTTTGTCTACTTGGCCGAGGAACACATTTTCCAAAGCCACTCCTGCTTTTTGCAGCTCTGTGCGAACCCATCTGCGATTTAGACCTGCTGTTGCCAGGGGCTCGTCCATGATTATCCCATCCATAATGACCACTTGATTCTCTTCCGAAGGAGCCACTGTCAATTCAAGATGTTTGGGGGTTACGGGCTGACTCTCTGATTTTAAGAGGACACTGACCTCCCCGCTTGTTTCCATTAATGCAAACTCTACATCGGCTACTCGGAACACGTTTTTGATTCGTAATTGTTCCATCAAGTCTTCCGCGGTCAAGCGTTCCTTTTTCAGATTGTCTTCCAAAATCTTGCCTTCCTTGATAAGAACCGTTGATTTCCCTTCAAATAGGTCGCGGAGAAACTTGCTCTTGAGTGAGAGCCACTCCATTAAATAAGGAAAAAGCGCAAAAATCCCCATGGCGATTAAACTATGGTAGACCGGCCCATCCATTTCGGTTGCCATAAAAGCAGCAATCGAACCGATGCTGATACCGACGATATATTCGATGTATGTAAGTTGTTTGATTTGCCTTTTCCCAATGATCTTTGTCAAAAGAAATAAGTAAGCAACAGCGCCTATTGAGCGCAAAAGGATTGATAACCAATCAGGCATAAGCCACCTCCATCACCTGAGGTGATTTTTTGATTGTAAAACCAAGAGAGAGGAAGTCCCTCTCCCTTTCCCAACACTTCCACTAGAATCCCTTAAACTGTGGTTCTTCCTTTTCCAGCTCCGTTACACGCTGCTGGAGGTTATCTACGATGGATTGCGTTTGCTCTGCTGCTTGCGAATACAATTGCTTCGCTTTCTTGTTTTGCGTGCTAAGAGCAAACGTTTCAAAATCTGCTTGTGCGCCTTTCAAGCTGGCAAGCGTTTGTTTCACTTGTGCTCCTACTGTCATATCCACTCACCTCCTAACACATATAGAATCCGCCTCCACCCATTATTTATGCGGTGCTCTCCCTCATTTTCTTCTGTCAATAATTTCCCTTTTGCTGGAAAAATAAAAAGAGAGACACCATGGGTGCCTCCCTTCATCCAGCTTATTAGATTAGCCACGTCCAGCCAATTGTTGCTCAGCAAAGGAGACAAGACGTTTTGTAATCTCTCCTCCAACTGAACCGTTTTGACGGGAAGTGGTGTCTGCTCCGAGCTGAACGCCGAATTCGGATGCGATTTCGTATTTCAGTTGATCCAGAGCTTGGTTTGCTTGAGGAACCAGCAAGTTGTTACGAGATCCGCTGTTGTTGTTAGCCATCTATATCACCTCCTCGTCGTTGGTAAGTTTAATATGTGTGAAGTTTTGCTTGTTCATGCGTCCTTTTTTTCTTCCAATTTTAGTCTGTTCATTGAAGAAGGGCTTGTGCAATTTGGTAAGCTGCGTCTGGTCTCCCCAGCTTGTCCAAACATCCTGCAAAAGCGTCCCTTTTTTCAGGCTGACGCCATGATCTGATGATTTCTTTGATTTCAACCGGTGTTTCAGCCAAGATCGCTGCTTGTTGCTCGAGTAAAAAGGAACAATTATGCATTTCCTGTCCGGGCAATGGGTGGAATAAAATGAGCGGTGTCTTAAGAGCAAGTGACTCCGCGCACGAAATGCCGCCTGGCTTCGTTATATAGGCGTCAGCTGCTCCAATCCACTGCCACATTTGCGGCTCAAAACCTTTCAATATAAACCGATGGCCTTTGCTCTCTGTACTTAGCAAGCCCGCTAGGCGTCTGTACAGGCTTGTATTCTTCCCTGTCACGACTACCATCTGCAATGGTTGCTCTTCCAACAGCAACTCTCGTACGACCTGCTCCACTCCACCATGACCGCCTTCTCCTCCACCAATCAACACGGTGAATTGATCTGGCACGAGTCCAAGCTGTTTTTTCCAAGCCGCTTTGTCGGTATGAAGCGCTGTAGTAAAGGCAGGCCGAACTGGAATGCCATAAACATGGATTTTTTCAGGGGAAATCCCATAGCGCTCGATTAGCATTTGTCCAATTTGCTCATGTGCCACCATGTACGCATCAATTTCTGGATGAACCCAAAACCGATTAATATGGAAGTCCGTGGGTACACAAACGAGCTGGAAAGGCTTGGACACCCTTCTCTTCGCTTCTGCCAATGCGGACAAGCAGTATGCATGCGTAGCGATGACGACATCCGGCATCTCTTCTTGCAACAGTTGATTGATTAATCGAGCGGATAGCCACCATCCGAGTGGTTTAGTCAATGCACTGCCCAGCATTTCTTCTTGTTCATAGATGCGTTGCCAGACTGGTTGGCCGTAGCGAAGCATATTGCGATAAAAAAAATGAGAGAGTACACGTAAGCCTGGACTGGCGGTTTTCAGTCCTCCCACCACTCGTGCCGATCGTGCACCCTCACTTTCCAGTAAAACCTCTTGCAAAGCTTCGGCAGCCATGCGATGACCACTTCCTGCCCATTCCTCTGTCACTAACAGAAACCGCTTTGCCATTAATAGGACTCTCCTAGAGGCTGCTTACCGTCAGCATATCGATTGAGTAAAAATTCCTTGGACATATAAACACGCTTTAGGGGCATTTCATAATTCAATGTTTGCAATCGTCGCTTTCCATTGGGATGCACGATTCTGAGCATGAGACGCAAGTACCATCGCTTGTATCGAAAAAACCAGGTCATGGGTACATCCGAGATCGAGAAGCCCAAGGGTGTTACCCCTTTATGTAGCATAGTCGTTCCCACTATCCCTTTTATTTGATCCTTATTTTCCATCGAATTCAGGAACGCGGCCAGCTTCGGCAGGGATTGGAGGATATGTCTTCGCAAAAGAAGTGCCACGCGCAGTTCATCCTTCACTTCTTTGCACAGGGTAGCAAAGTAATAATTGTGTATATGTAACTTCAAGATCAAATCCCCGTCATGAATGGTGCAATTATCGGTAGTAACGAGTGGCTCTCCCCGATAGCGTAAAACCACAACCCGAAATATATTTTTCCCTTTCTCAATATAGGTAAGTCTGGTGCAGCGCTGGTAGATTTCATCCCAGTATCCCCATAGCATCAAGAGGCTTGTATTCATTTCGAAAAAGTTCCTTTCCCGCTATGTTTTCATTAAGCTGGATGTGACCACTTACATTTTCGCAAAACGGTCATGACCTTTGTTGTAGTATGCCCAAGAATGGGCAATCTTCATCACCTTTTCACGTCCTTTTCATGCGCCCCCAAAACATGACCACGACGGCAGCAAATACGGGCAGCCACATATGGTTGAGAAGCAAAGGATTCACCCACTTCCAGACATACGGATCCTGAAGACACATCTCCACTGCTGTAAAGGTAAGAATTCCGCCCCCAATGATGACCATACTGGGAAAACGATTCATCATGCGGGCAATCCACACACTTCCCCACATTAATAACGGAATGCTCATCGCTAACCCCAGCAAAACTAACCATAAATCGCCATGTGCCGCTCCACCAACTGCCAAAACATTGTCCAAACTCATGACAAAATCTGCTACTATGATGGTCCTGACTGCCTGACCAATTGTCTGATTATGCGATACGTCTGCGAGCTCTTCATTCTCGCCCAGCATCAGTTTACACGCGATCCATAGCAATAATATTCCCCCGATTGCCTTCACGAGAGGAATATCCAACATCCAGGTAGTCATTGTCGTTAGCACAATCCGCAAGAGGATTGCACCCATTGTCCCATATAAAATTGCCCGTTTTCTCTCATTTCTCGGGAGTCCGCGGCAGGCCATACCTATGACCACAGCATTGTCGCTGCTTAATACCAGATCGATCATGAAGATGTGTACAAGACCCAGCCAAAAATACTCGCCCATCCCTGCCTCCCTGGTCCAATAAAGTTCGTCCATTCTACTTTATGCGACTGGAATCGGACTCATGATTGAATATTTTTCCGAAAAAAGGCGGTTTTCAGCGGATTTTGTAGATAAAAACTTCCGAAAAAAATACATTTTATTGCGAAATCAGGCTAATTATACCTTGTCTAAATTAGGCATTTTCCCTTACGATTTTAGTGGGGTGGATAAGAGATGGTGGAGACTGTGACGCTAAACCTTTATGACGTTTCAAGAAAGATTTTAGACTTAACACCAAGTATCACCACAATATGGCTGCAAGAAATTGTTCGCAGCATGGAAATTCCTGTAACCATTCCTCGCGATTTTGCAGAAAAACGAACAGTGCTCTTGGCTCGCTATCTGGTTGAGGATGTAGATCATGACATGCAGACTTGGGCATTAGATATGGGAGAGTGGCTTCGTTCTCAGGAATTCCCCTTCTCCTCCATTTTGCGCACATATCAATTGTACCGGAATGTATTCTGGCGGGTTCTCCAACCAGAATTACAGAGATGGTCCCTCTCTTCACAAGAAATGCACTATTTGGAAAGCCAACTGGGTAAGGCCATGGATGAAAGTGTCTTCTGGGCTGTCTATCACTTTGAACAAATGATGAATAAAGAGCTCGTCCAGAAGGAAGAAACGATCTCCTATTTGCATAACGACAAACTGACCATGCTCGGAAAAATTGCCGCCAATATGGCTCATGAGCTGCGCAATCCATTGTGCGCCATTGAAGGGTTCCTAAAGCTGATCGGCGAGTCTACACGGGAACAGGCCCAGCTTCAGACGTATATCCAAGTCGTCATGCATGAGTTTGAGAATTTACATCGGCAACTGACCGGATTCCTCAGCTTTTCCAAAAAACCAATTCTCGATGAAATTTTTAAAACCGTTCAAGTAGAAGAACTGCTTGAAGAAGTAGAGATGCTGATTACCCCTCGCCTCGTGGGAGAAAACATACGTTTTGAAAAACAAATCCACCCCTGCTTACTCGCATGTTATGAAGAAGGCTTGAAGCAAGTTGTCGTCAATCTATTAAACAATGCCATTGACGCCGTGCAAAATCGCACAGACAAGTATATTCATGTCATTTCCACTTCTTCTGATGGATGGCTCTATTTGAGTGTGGAAAACAACGGCGAAAGGATTCCACCCGAGATCGTCGAGAATCTTTTCCAACCATTCTTTACGACTAAACAAAATGGGACGGGTATTGGCTTGTCCATCTGCAAAAATATTATCGAAAAGCATCAGGGCACGATCCATTGTGATTCCAATGAAAAACGCACACGCTTTATCGTTTCTCTGCCGATTGCAAATGCCCAGGAAGTTGGTCCGCGAATGGAAGCTCTCTAGGTCGCTCTTTTTTGAACCACGCAAAAAAGCCCCCTGACAATGCAGGAGGCAAGGCAAGAGATCCGTTACCAACTTCATCGGTAAGCGATCTTAGTTTTACTGTACACGAAAACATATGTTGCTACCATAGAAAACGTCAGACAGCTTTCGACAAACTTTTATACCTGTATTGAACAAAGGCTTATCTATTCAACTGTTGGATAAGCCTTCATACTTTTGCCTCAAGTAAAAATAGGCCTGCTTTCCTAGACACAAAAAAACAGAGAACCTATTGGCTCTCTGCTTTATGTATGGAGCGGGTGATGGGAATCGAACCCACGCGACCAGCTTGGAAGGCTGGAGTTCTACCATTGAACTACACCCGCATCAAAATAGATGCTGGTGCCGAGGACCGGACTTGAACCGGTACGGGAGAAACTCCCGACAGATTTTAAGTCTGTTGCGTCTGCCCATTCCGCCACCCCGGCAAACCTGTAAAACGTGGGCAAATCATGGTCGGGAAGACAGGATTCGAACCTGCGACCCCTTGGTCCCAAGCCAAGTACTCTACCAAGCTGAGCTACTTCCCGACAAATTATCATCTTCACTTTTGTAGTAAAGAAGCGTGCCCTGAGAGATTCGAACTCCCGACCTTTTGATTCGTAGTCAAACGCTCTATCCAGCTGAGCTAAGGGCACATGTTATGGAGCGGACGAAGGGTCTCGAACCCTCGACCTTCGCCTTGGCAAGGCGACGCTCTACCAATTGAGCTACGTCCGCATTATAAGAAGAAGTTGATTGGTGCGGTCGAGAGGACTTGAACCTCCACGGTGTTGCCACCACTAGAACCTGAATCTAGCGCGTCTGCCAATTCCGCCACGACCGCATTTTCCCATCCAAGTAGTCAGAGGTGTTAACAAGCTGACTTTCACTTTTCGGGTTGATGAAAACTGGTGAGCCATGAAGGACTCGAACCTTCGACCCTCTGATTAAAAGTCAGATGCTCTACCA